>CAJWUE010000006.1:0-39490 GCA_913047775.1 uncultured Rhodobiaceae bacterium | reverse complement strand
TCTAAAAGATAATTTTCAATTGTTAGCATATGATCAAAGAGGTTTAGGTCAAACACAAATTCCTGATGGACCCTATACAATGAAAGATTATGCTGATGACGCATTTAGTTTAATAAATAAACTAGGATGGAAAGAAACTTATGTTGTAGGCGTTAGTTTCGGAGGTATGGTTGCTCAACACCTAGCAATAAGACATCCACACCAAGTAAAAAAACTCGTTTTAATGTGTACGTCACCTGGTGGTAAGAATCACTCCTATCCATTACATGAATTAGAAGGTCTCGACAAAAAGTCTCATGTAAGAAAATTCATTTCAATCTCCGATAATCGAATAACTAAAGAATTTATAAAAAAAAATCCGGATATGTACGAAATGATCTTCGAGCAGTTTATGCAATATATTGATAAAGGTAACAATAATAAAGGAAAGTTACTTCAACTAGAGGCTAGAAAATACCATGATACGAATAAAGATTTGCATAAAATTAACTGCCCTACTTTAATTGCAGGAGGTTTGTACGACCAAATATCCCCTATGAAAAATCTACTCGCTCTAGATAGCTTGATCCCCACTTCTTCAGTTAAGTTTTTTAAGGGAGGACACTCTTTCTTTATGCAAGACGGAACTGCTTGGGCAACAATCATAAAATTTCTTAAAGACGACGGTGATAGACTTAAAGAGGTTAATTAATCTTTTTTCTAAAACACTATTTAGATTTTAGATATAGAATTATAGCCATAAAGAATTCTACTCCGGCAAAAATGGTTTGGGTTTCCTCAGGACCTTCGAAGTAAAGGCTGACAGATCTTCCTATTGCAAGACCAAATAACAAAAGAGAAAAAGCTATAAACCAATCTTTTTTACCCGATGGGTTTTGTGTCGCATATAAAATACCTAATCCAAGAAAGGCAAAAAAACCACCGAGAGCTCGTATGTCGCTAATGCCCAAATTGCCTGTAATTTGTACATGGATAGTCGCATAGTCACTTTCTGTGAAGAAGGTCGGATCTATAACACCAGAAAGACCTGCAGCAAGCCACACAATTCCTATAAGATAACAGAGTATGTTCAATATAAATCGCATATGATTATATCTACTATACTAATTCGTTTTAATTAAATAATACTATCTAAATTTTAAATTGTGGCGACCTAGATCTTTAACAGATTTACAACCCATTAGTTTCATGTTTCTTTCAATTTCTTCTTGCAGAAGACTCATGGCTCTTTCGACTCCTACTTCTCCAGCTGCAGCAAGTGCATACAGATACATTCTGCCTCCGGAGCAAGCTTTAGCTCCAACTGACAAAGCTTTTAAGATATGACTCCCTCTTCGGATTCCTCCATCACAAATGACGTCAATCTTATCACCAACAGCGTCAACAATGTCAGACAATTGATCAAAAGGAGAGCAGGAGCCATCCAATTGTCTTCCACCATGGTTTGACACCATAATAGCGCTTGCCCCTACATCTACCGCTTTCATAGCATCTTCAACTGACATTATCCCCTTCAAGCATAAGTGTTTACCCCATTTCTTATTGATTTCTGCAATACTATCCCAGTTCATATTCTGATCCAGCATTGTGTTAAAATATTCACCTATCGAAATAGTTATATTAGTACCTTCTTGGACATAATCTTGTAATTGAGGTAATTCAAATTTTTCTCGAAATAAATAATTGAGAGTCCAATTAGGGTGAGTAGCAAAACTTAAAAAACTTTTTAGATTTAATTTTGGAGGAGAGGTGAAACCTGTCCTTAAATCTCGTTCCCTGTTGCCCCCGACTATGGTGTCAACTGTAATTGCTATAGCGTCAAAGTTATTTTCTTTGCAATTTTCAATCATACTATCATTGAGGCCATTATCTTTATGAACATATAATTGGAATATTTTTGGACATGAATAATTCTTTCCAATTTCTTCGATACTAACTGTTGCAAGAGAAGAAATACCAAAGAAAGTTCCAAACTTTTCTGCGACTTTACCGACGGCTCTTTCTCCATCATAATGAAATAATCGCTGAAGAGCTGTTGGAGAGAAGAATAAGGGTAAATTAATTTTTTTACCCATTAGCGAGACGCTTGTGTCAATATCTTTTACGCCCCTTAAAACGTTGGGAATTAAATCACATTTTTCAAAAGCTCTAGTATTTTGTTTTAATGTAATTTCATCATCGGCCGCTCCATCAATATAATGGAAAATAGGAGAAGGAAGTCTTTGCTTCGCAAGCAATCGAAAATCATTGGTGTTATAACAGTCCTTTAATCTATAAAACATTTAATTCTTATCCTTTCTTTCAGGAACAAGTTCAATATTATTATTTATTTTGTATTCTATTTCTTTTCTCGTTGCTGCAATATTTGCCCATCTCTCAGGTGAGGTTGGATGTGATGAATTATAACTGTCGATTGAACGTGGATTTTCAGCTGACAATCTTCTCCAAAAATTTTCAACTCCTCTAGAGTCAATTTTAGCCAAAGTAAGTATATACATACTTATATAATCAGCCTCTCTTTCAAAATCTTGGCTATACATTTGGGCTCCTATATTTCCGAAAGTCCCTCTAGTATTTACACCTGCGCTTGCTGCGGCTACATCAAGAATTGTTCCAAGTATAGAGTTATTTACTCTCTTACTAATATGTTTTTCCGAGTTATGTGCTAGTTCATGGGATAGTATAAATTGTAATTCTTTATCTTCTTCTATAAAGCGCATCATACCCTGAGTAACAAAGATATTTTTCCCATCCGCATATGCATTTAAGTTATTATTTTGACTTAGTATTATTCCATAATCACATATCAGTGTTGGTGTGATATTGTATGATAATATTTGCCCATCTCGTTCAATTGTAATTTTAATGGTATCAGCATTGAAATTACGTAAACGAATATTTTTAATAATATCTTCATGTGTCCATTTGAAATTTTTGGATTTTATTTCTCGTATAATATCTCCTTTTCTTAAATCAGCATTGAAGGATGGAGAGTTCTTAATCAAAAATAATATTTTCAGTTCTTTGGAGATCCCTATTTTTTCTTTTGCCGCTTGCCGTAATTCTGTCCTTAGGTCTTCAAGAGAAATAGCAATTATGCCAATGTCGTATTTAGTGTCACTTTTACAAAAAGGTTTTGATGAAGAGAGAATTGGCCATGCATAATTGTTTAATTTTTCTAAACGTTTGTAAAAAGTTTCAAGAGCAATTCCTTGCATAATAATTCTTTCTTTCTCTATATCTGTATTTACTCCTCTCGATACAACAGTCGTTGGCGCTTGACAAGATGAAAGGAAAAAGCATGTAGATAATATAAATATGATTTTCTTCATATCAATTTTTTAATAGTTAAGGATAGGCCCAAGCCATTTTTCACACTCTTCAATGCTCATTGATTTTCTTTTTGCATAATCTTTAACTTGATCTTTGTTAATTTTTCCTACTCCGAAATAGGATGAATCTGGATGGCTGAAATACAATCCTGAAATTGATGACCCAGGATTCATAGCATAATTTTCAGTGAGCTCTATTCCTGTTTTCTCCTCTACTTTAAGTAGATCAAAAAGAATCTTTTTTTCTGTATGATCTGGTTGCGCTGGATAACCATGTGCAGGACGGATGCCAATATACTCTTCGTTGATGAGTTGATCATTTCTTAGTTTTTCTTTTGGTGAATATCCCCAATATTCTTTTCTGACTTCTTCGTGCATTTTTTCTGCAAAAGCCTCTGCCATCCGATCAGCAAGTGCTTTCGTCAAAATAGCGTTGTAATCATCACCTTGAAGTTCGAAGTTTCTTGAAAGTTCTTCTTCACCTATTCCACAGGTTACTGCAAATCCTCCAACATAATCTTTTATGGTTTTCTTTTTATCGTTCGGCATAACAAAATCCGCAAGCGCAAAATTGGCTCTATTATTAGAATGGTTCATTTGTTGCCTGATCGTATGAAAGGTTGTAATAATCTTCTCTCTTTCTTCATCTTTATAAATTATTATATCATCTCCTTCGCTATTGGCAGGCCAAAAACCTATGACGGCCTTAGCTTTTAGTAATTTCTCATTAATTATCTTTGTTAATAAATCATTAGCATCATTAAACAATGTTCTTGCAGCATCACCTGTCATTGCATCATCTAATATGCTTGGATATCTGCCGTGTAAATCCCACGACCGGAAAAAAGGTGTCCAATCAATATATTTACGTAAATCTGATAAATCATAATTGTTAAATTTCTTTGTTCCCAAGAAGTTCGGTTTTATAGGTGCTAAGTTTTCATAATCAGCTACGAAACAATTATCACGAGCTTTTTCAATAGACATGTGTTTTGAACGGATCTTTTTTCCTTCATGTCTCTTTTGTAATAATGAGTATTCTTCTTTCACTTCATTTATAAATGAACCCTTTTTTTCATATGATAAAAGACTGCTTGTTACTCCAATAGCGCGACTAGCATTAGTTACGTAGACTGCTTGGCCATTGTAGTAATTTGGAGAAATCTTTACTGCGGTATGAATTTTACTTGTTGTTGCCCCACCTATTAAGAGTGGAATATTCATACCCTCATTTTCCATTTCTGAAGCAACATGGCACATTTCATCTAAGCTCGGGGTAATCAAACCTGATAATCCTATAATATCTACTTCCTCTTCTTTCGCCCTTTCTATTATTTCGTTAGCATGTACCATTACACCTAAGTCTATGACCTCATAATTGTTACACTGAAGAACCACACCCACAATATTTTTTCCTATGTCATGCACATCGCCTTTAACAGTTGCAAGCAAAATTTTACCAGCTGACACTTTTCTAGTTACCTTGTTAGTACCTTTTTCCTTCTCCAGAAAAGGCTCAAGGTATGCAACGGCTTTTTTCATAACTCTTGCAGATTTTATAACTTGAGGAAGAAACATTTGACCTGAACCAAATAGATCCCCAACGTGGTTCATTCCATCCATTAAAGGGCCTTCAATTACATTTATGGATTTTCCAAGTTCCAATCTTGCTAATTCTGTGTCCTCTTCAATAAAATCGCTTATTCCTTTTACTAATGCATACTTTAGTCTCTCAGATACCGAAAGAGTTCTCCACTTTGATTCTTCCTCAATTGTTTCGTTCTTAATTCCGCTATATTTTTCTGCTATTTCAATTAGCCTCTCAGTAGAGTCTTTACGGTTGTTGAATAAAACATCTTCTATTCTTTTTTTAAGATCTTTATCAATTTCTTCGTAAATACTAAGCTGGCCTGAATTAACTATACCCATATCCATACCACTTTTTATTGCGTGATAGAGAAATACACTGTGCATCGCCTCCCGAATGATGTTGTTTCCTCTAAAAGAAAATGAAAAATTTGAAACACCACCAGAAATATGAACATTTTTGAACTCTTCTTTTATTCTTTTTACCGCGTTAATATAATCAATTCCGTAGCGGTTATGTTCTTCTATTCCAGTGGCTACTGCAAAAATATTTGGGTCAAAGATAATATCCTCTTCAGGAAAGTTTATTTTTTCTGTCAAAAGATTGTAAGATCTTTTGCATATCTCGTATTTTCTATCTTCCGTATCAGCCTGACCCTTTTCATCAAATGCCATGACTATGATTGCAGCTCCAAATTTCATACACATTTTGGCTTGTTCTAGAAAAATTTCTTCACCTTCTTTGAGGGATATTGAATTTACAACAGATTTTCCCTGAACACATTTTAAGCTAGATTCTATTATTGACCATTTTGAGCTGTCTATCATGAAAGGAACTTTTGCTATTTCTGGTTCTGTAGCAGCCATGTTCAAGAATTTTTTCATCAGCTGTTCGGTGTCAAGCATTCCTTCATCCATATTGATATCAATCATTTGGGCGCCATTCTCAACTTGGTTGCGAGCTATTTCTAAAGCCAGCTCTAAATTTTCTTCCTTTACTAACTTTTTAAATTTTTCTGAACCAGTAACATTAGTTCTTTCGCCAACATTAACGAAAGGCATTTCATCGGAAAAGTTAAAAGGCTCTAATCCTGACAGACGCATTATTTTGGTAATGTGAGGAATTTTTCTAGGCTTATGCTTTTTGGTAATTTTCGAAATATTTGATATATGTTCTGGAGTAGTTCCGCAGCAACCACCAACTATGTTTAATAGCCCCTCTTCGGCGAATTTATTTATGATTCTTGCCATTTTCGCAGGAGTTTCATCATATTCTCCAAACTCATTAGGCAGACCCGCGTTTGGATATATACAAATATTGGTATCAGCAACTTTTGAAATTTCTGAAACATAAGGATACATTTCTTCAGCTCCCAAAGAACAGTTTAAACCGACTGCAAAAGGTTTTGCATGCTTGATTGAGTTCCAAAAAGCTTCAGTGGTTTGTCCCGATAAAGTTCTTCCTGATTTATCTGTTATTGTTCCTGATATCATCAAAGGAAGGTCAATATTTAATGTTTCAAAGATATCTTTAACCGCATGGATTGCTGCCTTAGCATTAAGAGTATCGAATATAGTTTCAATCATTATTATATCCGAACCCCCATTAATTAAACCTTTTGCAGCTAATGAATAGCTTTCATATAAATCGTCATACATTATATTTCTTGCACCTGCGTCATTGACATCTGGGGAAATTGAAGCCGTTCTATTGGTAGGGCCTAATACTCCAGCAACATATTTTGGTAACTCTGGTCTTTCTTGTTCAAAATTATCACAGGTCTTTCTGGCTATTAAGGCCGCTTCATAATTAAGTTCGTAAGATATGCTCTCTAATTGGTAGTCTCTTTGAGATATGGATGTCGACGAAAAAGTGTTAGTTTCGACTATATCGCTACCCGCATTGAGGAAGGTTTTATGAATATCCTTTATAATCTTTGGAGATGTAATTGAAAGGATATCATTATTACCTTTCAGTTCGCAATTATGGTTTTTAAAATCTTTTCCCCTATAATCGTTTTCTTCAAGGTTATGATTCTGAATCATAGTAGCCATTGCTCCGTCAAAAAGGAGTATGTTTCTTTCTAAGAGCTTGGGTAGTTCTCGAATTCTTTTTTCACGGTTCCAGTTCATTATCCTAACAATCTTTCTTATAACTAATAGAGTGAACTACATATATCATATGTAAGATCTGCTTGATTCAGTGTATAAAAATGCAAATTAATATAATCATTACTAATTAATTTTTTACAAAAATCTAAGCCTACTTCTTTTGCTACTTCCCTTCTTGCTTTAAGATCATCATCTAGGCCTTCGTACTTTTTTTCTAACCAATTAGGAATTGTTGCGCCGCATTTTTGCGCCATATTCTTTACATTCTTAAAGTTTGTAGTCGGCATTATTCCGGGAATAATAGGTATATTTATTCCTGCTGCTTCTATTTTGTCTCTAAATCGGAAAAGAATTTCTGCGTCAAAAACAAACTGAGTTATGGCTCGATTAGCTCCCGCATTTATTTTTCTTTTAAGAAACTCTATATCATCATTAATCGATTTTGATTCAGGGTGTTTCTCAGGATAAGTTGCTACAGTAATTTCTGAGACACCAAAATTGTGTAACGTTTTAACTAACTCTACTGAGTCAGAATATCCTTCAGGATGAGGCTCGAATGTTCCCATGTTTGGCATATCTCCCCTTAAGGCAACAATATGTTTAACCCCTATTTCACGGTAATTTTCTATTACTTGATCCACTTCCATTTTACTCGAAGATACGCAGGTTAAATGTGCAGCCGGCTTTAAATTTGTTTCATTAATTATCTTTTCAACGCACTTATGAGTCCTATTCCGAGTAGATCCACCTGAACCGTATGTTACTGATACGAATTTTGGATTAAGAGGAGCCAAATGTTTTATAGAAGACCAAAGTTTTTTTTCCGATTCCTCTGTTTTAGGAGGAAAAAATTCGAAAGACAGATTGACCATATTTGCTCCATACCAAATTTTGATGGTGTTTAATAATAATAATAACCTAATTCACCTCGTAATATAGGAATTATTGTTTGCTTCAGCAAATCGTGTCATATTTCAAAAATGAAGAAATTATTATTATTTTTTGTATTTATAACAACAATATATTTTCAATCAAATATTTCAGAAGCGAGAATAATTATCCCTAGCGATGAAGTCTTAAGTCAACCTCTTCCATATCCGTACGAAGGAAAAAAAGTTACGACTGAAGAGCTTTTTAACTTTATAGATAAAAATAGAAATTTAAGACAATCCATTATTATTTTTGGGGCTAATTGGTGTCCTGATTGTAGGATCCTAGAAGGAACGTTGATGTTACCTACGGTAAAAGAATTTATTAAGAAATACTATTCAATATTACATATAGATGTAGGAAAATATGATATAAATATGTCATTAATCGAGATTTTGGGCCTTGAAGGCCAAAAAGGAATTCCAAAAGTTTTAATATTTGATAAAAAAGGAATGCCAGTAAACCTTACAACAAGTGATAGATGGTATACTGCCAGGGAAAGTAAGACTCAGGAGATTTTTGATTATTTTCAAAAATATTCTCTTAGGTAGTGAGTGGTGCCCAGGGGCGGATTTGAACCACCGACACAAGGATTTTCAGTCCTCTGCTCTACCAACTGAGCTACCTGGGCTTGTAGGGTTAATAAATTAGCAATATAAACTTTCAAAACCTTAATTCACAAGTTTTAACTATCATTTTTATTCATTATCTTCCTGAAGATCGATTTGGTATTTTTCTCCAAGCCACCTGTTAAGATCTACTTGAGAGCACCTTTTAGAACAAAATGGTGAATAGTTCGTGTCAGCCTCTTTTTTACATATAGGACAAGTTTCTGTTTTCATAGAAATAACCAAATTATTTATGTCTATAAGTTATTCGGCCTTTTGTTAGATCATATGGAGTCATTTCCACGGTTACTTGATCACCTGCAAGAACCCTTATTCTATTCTTCCTCATTTTTCCTGCCGTATGAGCTATTATCTCGTGGTCATTCTCGAGCTTAACTCTAAAAGTTGCATTTGGGAGTAGTTCTGTAACTACTCCAGGGAATTCTAAAAGCTCTTCCTTTGCCAAGTTACCTCCTGTTCAGTTCTTATAGCAAACAAAATCTAGTAATTAAAGTTTTCAATTACAGATGCTAAAAAATTTTATATATAAAGCGAATATAATAATGTAAATAGTCTTCTTGCAGTTTGGTGATCAATATTGAAATTTTTTTTCATTAATTTTTTTAAAATTTTAGCTCCTTCATCGTGAATCTTTCTTCTATTATTTTCTATTTTTTCAATATCATCAATGGATCCATCTTTAATGGAATCAAAGTATCTTGTACAAGCATTATGGTAGAAATTTATTATTTTTTTTAGAGAGTTTATTGGTATCCTGTATGTTTTATTAAAAGAATTGTCTTCATTTGAAATTGATTTAATTAAAACACTCTCATGAAGTGAAAGATTTATATTAAAAGGTCCAATAACATTTTCTTCTTTTATCTCAAAAAAATTTTCATTGACCAAGTCATGAATAGCGGCCTGTCTTTCATAGTTTATGAACTCAGTTATCTCTGGTTGATTCTTATTAGTTAGGAGAATTTTATTTATAGAATTATCTTTACTCTTTGTCATTAAGTTAATCTTTGAGTCTCAATTTAATAGAGTTCGCGTGTGCATCAAGACCTTCACATTCAGCAAGGATTACAGCTGGAGGTCCTAAAGTTTTTATGGTTTCTCGTTCACCCATAATAGTCGATTGTCTTCTAAGAAAATTAAATACTGAAAGACCCGAATAATTTTTTGCCATACCATTTGTTGGTAAAACATGGCTTGATCCTATTATATAATCTCCCATAGCTTCAGGTGTCCATACTCCTGTAAAAATTACGCCGGCATTAATTATTTCTTTTTCAATGATCTCATAATCTTTACACAAAATTGAAAGGTGCTCAGGAGCAATCGTGTTAGCAATATCTGCAGATTTGGATAAATTATGAACAACTATTGCATAACCATTATTTTTTAAGCTTTCACTTATTATCATTGAACGGCTCAATTGACTTATTTGAATCCTAATGCACTCGTCAACTTTTTTTGCAAAACTTATATCATCAGTGATAAGGATAGCCTGAGCAGTTTCATCATGTTCTGCTTGCGCAATAAGATCAGCTGCCACCCACTCCGGATTAGAGTAATTGTCAGAAATAATTAAGATTTCGCTAGGACCTGCTATCATATCAATCTTGACGTTTCCTATAACTTGTTTTTTCGCTTCAGCTACCCATTTATTGCCAGGTCCAATTATTATATCAACCTTTGATATTGTTTCAGTTCCCCAGGTGAGTGCAGCTATGGCATGAGAACCTCCAATTTTATATATTTCTTCTATATTGCATAAATCTAAAGCAGCTAAAACTAAAGGATCAATTTTATTATTGGGGCAAGGAATAGTTGCCTTTATATTTTTAACACCGGCTACTTGGGCTGGTATAATTGTCATTAAAACCGAGCTTGGGTAGGACGCCTTACCTCCTGGTATATATACTCCTACACTTTCTAGAGGAATCCATCTTGTCTTAATATTAATTTTCTGATCATCAGAAAATAAAGAATCTTTAGGCATTTGTTGGAGGTGAAATTCTTCAATTCTTTTTTTTGCTAAGCCAAGAGCTTGAAGGCTTTCTTCAGAACATTTTGCTTTTGCTTCCTTAATATCTGTTTGAGAAATGAATAAATTTTTAGATGGATTTTTGATGCCATCTAATTCTTCCATATATTTAAAAAGGGATTCGTTACCTCCTTCTTTTACGTTCTTTAGAATTTCGGAAACCTTATCAGTAATTTCTTCATTTAAATCCATTCTACTATTCGCTAAGGATTTTATATTATGTTCAAAATTATCTTCGTTTTCATTTATGTAATTAAGCATTTTTTTCTTTGTCATGATCCGGTTTATTTTTGACTTCCCATGGATCTCCTACATCAGTAAGAAATGCTTCTATATTCTCAGTCTCTAAATTGATAGCTTTATTTCCAGAAAATTCTAGAATTATTGAACCGCTCGGTTTTTTCTCAGACTCAAACCTTATTGCGAGCAATGAGAGAGTTTCATCTTTTGTATCTAGGTCTATCGATTTAGTTTTAACTTTATTAATATAGTCAAAATGAATAGCTGATCTTATTCTTTTAGCACCTTCCTTCTCATGACAGTATCTATTCATTAGTACCGCAAACCTTTTTGCAGAATTGTCATAACCCAATTCATTTATTTTAATAATACTGTCTTGAGTAAGACTAGATAAAATAATCAAACTTTCTTCATCAAAGGCTTTTAATTTAAGTCCTCCACTCATTTATTCGTCCTGAATACGTTTTATATCGGCTCCACACCCATTTAATTTTTTTTCTAATTCTTCAAACCCTCTATCAAGGTGGTAAATTCTTCTAATGCTGGTTGTTCCTTTTGCAGCTAATGCTGCAATTATAAGTGAGGCTGAAGCCCTTAAATCAGTTGCCATAACTGGAGCAGCTATTAAACATTTTACCCCTTTCACAATGGCCAAATCTCCCTCAAGTTCTATATTCGCCCCAAATCTTGCTAACTCTTGTACATGCATAAACCGATTCTCAAAAATATTTTCTTTTATACGTGATATGCCATTAGATAATGTCATTAAGGCCATAAATTGAGCCTGAAGATCTGTTGGAAAACCTGGGTAGGGAGCTGTTTCTATGTTAGTCGAAAGGATAGGACCGTTTTTTCTTTCTAATAAAATTGAATTATTAGAAGAATATGTCTCAACTCCAGTTGATTCTAATGCTCTAATTAGTATGTCAATTTCTGTAGTATTTATGTTATTAAGTTTTAATTTTCCTCCTGTCATAGCAAGTGCAATTGCATATGTTCCAGCTTCTATTCTATCAGATGGTACTTGGATAGATAATCCAGAAAGAGATTCAACTCCAGTTATGTTTATCCTCTTTGTTCCAAGTCCTTCTATCTTTGCTCCCATTTTTTGTAACATTCTACCTAACGCCACAACTTCAGGTTCGCATGCAGAGTTTTCTAATGATGAATCCCCTTTGGCAAGAACCGCTAGCATAAGAAAAAAATGTGTACACCCTACAGATTGAAAATCGAGCGTTATCTTTGAGCCTCTTAAACCTTCTTTAGATTTTGCTTTCACATAACCATTTTCGACAGCATAACTAACATTCATTTTTTCCATTATCTTTAAGTACATATTAATGGGTCGTATACCTATTGCGCACCCCCCGGGTAAAGAAACTTCAGCACTACCGAACCTTGCTATTAATGGAGCAAGAACCCAAAAACTTGCGCGCATTTTTCTAACCAAGTCATATGGGGCTAAAGTATGAATAATTTTTTCTGTTTTGATTTTTATTAATCTTTTATTATGAACTATCTCAGAACCTAATATTCTTAGTAAATGTTTTAAAGTTTTCACATCTGATAAATTTGGAACATTATTCAATTCTACTGTTTGTTTAGTTAAAAGAGAGGCTATCATCATAGGAAGACTGGCATTTTTGGAACCTGAGATATCAATAGTTCCATTTAATTTTTTTCCGCCTTCTATAATTATTAAATCCATTATTTTTTAACTTTTTCCTTTTCCTTATTTCTTTTTTTCTGAACTTTTCTTCTTTTGAGATTATCCCTTAAGGCCTCATATAGATTCTTTTCTCTATTTCTATTTTTTTCTCTCATAAATATATTTCTTTATAATTTTTTGTCTTAATCTATAACATCTAAATATTATATAATTTAAATGCATTTTAGTTTAATGCACTAATTTAAATTTTGTGCCCACGTAGCTCAGGGGTAGAGCACTCCCTTGGTAAGGGAGAGGCCAAGAGTTCAATTCTCTTCGTGGGCACCATCTTAAGTTCATATTTAAAAAATTAATCATCCTTTTTTTTATTCTTTAAAAAACACTAAAAATCAATTAGTTAGATGGATAGTTCTTTAATTAACTATTTAACGCTGATTCTTGTTAGAGAATTATAAAATTTTGTATAATATTATTATAAAATTATAAGATAAGGGCATATTGTTGATAATATTATGCGAATACAAGATGTAGTATTATAGCTTCTGACTTGCATAAGAATAACTTTAAATCCCAGTTTTCCAATGCTTTTCCACACCTAAATTAACAAATGTGACGAAAATTTGACAAAAATATTAATGTTTAGTTGACATATTGAGTAGAAAAATATGGAATCGGGATAGTGAGGATCCGGGGGAGGATCAGCACATAAATGCAAAAGGAGGATTTAGCATGCTTAATTCTGCAAAAAACTTTCTACGTGAAGTTGTACAACTAGGGCTTCTTTTAATTGCTGTAGCTGTTGTTTTACAAGTTATTTTCGGTTCAGCTGTTCCATTCGTGGGCGGTGATATTATCGGGAATTTAACTGGTGTAATAGGTAGCTTAGGTGATGGAGGTCTTGTAGGTTTAATTTCTGTAGGAATTATTCTATACCTTCTTCAACGTGCGTAGTTAAATCTACAACGTTAAGTAGACTTTGGGAGGCATCATTAGATGCCTCCCTTTTTTTTATGTGCTATAAGACTCTAAGGTAAATAGTAGGAGATTAAGCATGTCTGGTAGTGGAAAATGTCTGTGTGGAGACATAAACTTTAAGTATGATTCTGAACCCAGTCTATTTTTAATATGCCATTGTACAGATTGTCAAAGGGCTACTGGTAGTCCAGTAGCTTCTATTATTGTAATCCCCGAAACAGATTTTCACTGTGAAGGCGAACTAGGTAGTTATATGTGTGAGACTAATGTTACTAGGTCCTTTTGTAAGAACTGTGGTTCTCAAGTTTTTAGTAGAGCTGAAAGTGCTCCTGGCATAGTTCTTATAAAGACAGGAGTTTTAGATGAACAGCCGAAGATTAAGCCCAACCTAGGGTGCTGGAAGAAAAGTAAGCCGGGATGGTTAAATATTGAGCACCCAGAAAATACTTTCGATGAAAATCCAGTTTTGGGCTAGTGAATTCTGTTATATAAAAATAATAAAATCTAATTATTAAAATTCACTTTGTATTTATATTTAGGATCGAATAGTGAGATAGAATTTATGACAAAGAAGAACCGAAGACAATTTATAAAAGGTTTGACTTATGGTTATTTCTCCCTTGCAGTTTCTCCCTATATAATAGGTTTCAAATCGAGAGCTCTTGCATCAACAATTGATTTTCAAACTGAAGAAGCTAATTATACATCTAATGCTATAGGCTGGTCAGACCTCGGCCCTCTAAGCCATGCAGATAAGAATGGTGTAATGTTACCCGATGGGCTAGAGGCCAAGTTGATAGCAGAGTCTGGCAAAAAATTGGAATATGGTTATATATGGCATGGATCTCCTGATGGTGCTGCAGTTTTTTCCTCAGATGATGATGGTTGGGTGTATGTCAGTAATAGCGAGTTACCTAATGCCAAAGGTGGTGTTGGAGCCTTAAAATTTAATAAAAACGGTGAATTAATTGATGCGTATTCATTACTTACAGGTTCGGAAAGAAATTGTTCTGGTGGGGCTACTCCTTGGGGAACATGGCTTTCTGGTGAAGAGTACACAAAGGGATTAATCTGGGAAGTTTCACCAGAGAAGGATAATTTAAATTATCCCAGAAAATGTCCTGAACTGGGAATATTCGTTCATGAGGCCGCAGCAGTTGATCCGGAAAATAATTATATTTACATGACAAATGATGAGCCAGGAGGGTTATTTTATAGATTTATTCCAGGTGGAAAACCTCATACTAAATCCTTTTATAGTCAGGGCGCTTTGCAAGCCGCAAGAGTTAAAGAAGACAAATCTGTTTCATGGTTAGATGTTCCGGATCCTTCTGCAAAAGAGTTACCTATTATTAATCAACTTCCAGATGCGACGCCTTTCGAACGCGGCGAGGGCATGACTTACTTTGATGGGAGTATATTTTTTTCTACAACCAAAGATCATAGAGTTTGGTTATATGACACATCAAGGAACAAGCTTTCACTTTTTTACGATGGACTAAGATCAAATAATAAAATGATAGGATTCAATTGGTTTAGTCGCTGGAAGGTAAAAGGTAATAATAAAACTCTTAATGATCCAGATGACATGACTGTCACCAAAGAAGGGCAAATCTTAGTAGCTGAGGATAGCGACAATATGGAGCTATGTATGTTGGATAAAAATGGAGTGGCAAAGCCCCTGTTAAGACTGGATGGTCATTGGTTTTCTGAGGTAACAGGGGCCGCCTTTTCACCTGACGGTTCTCGCCTGTATTTTTCTTCCCAAAGAGGAATATCAGGCTCTAGACTCAAAGGCGGTATGACTTTTGAGGTTGGAAGAAAAGTATAATTATATATTAAAATATATATACTCACGCAGATGCAAAAATTAACAAAACCAATTTTATTGTCATACGCAAGCTTAGCTGTCCCTCTTTCCGCCTTAGGTTTGCCTTTAACGGTTTACTTACCACCTTTTTATGAGAGTTCAGTAGGTTTTAGTGTAGGTACTGTGGGAATAATTTTTATGGCAGCAAGATTTTGGGATATTTTCACTGATCCAGTTATGGGAATTGTGGTTGACAGATTTCCTAGCAGATGGGGAAAAAGAAAACACTGGATCGTTGTTGGTATTCCTATTTTAATGTTAGCCTCATGGTACGTCTTTATTCCTGGAGATGGACAACAATCATCTCTTTATCTTTTGTCTTGGTTGTTTGTTCTATATCTTTCTTACACTTTTGTATCGCTAACTCAACAAGCTTGGGGAGTAGACCTAACTTCAAAATATAATGAAAGATCCACTGTTTATGGTTGGCGTGAAATGGGGTCTATTTTTGGGATGATGGCCGTTCTAGCATTTCCAGCCATCCTTGAGTTATTAGATTACGACTTTAGTTCCATGATAGCTGGAATGGGATATTTTTTAATAATATCTCTTCCTTTAACCGCTCTGGTTGGATTGTTAATTATTCCTGACGATACAACATCTAAGGGAACTCTTTTCCCCAAAATTAGGGATTTTATTCCAATAATAAAGGGAAACGGACCCCTAAAGCGAACACTTGCAGCAGAAATTATGTGCAGTACTGCAGCTTCTATTGCTGGTTCAACTTATATATACCTTGCACGGTATGTCTTTGATTTAGGAGATGTATCGAGTCGTTTCCTTTTCTTATACTTTTTTGCAGGATTATTAGCGATGCCTATATGGATGAAGATAGCTCATGTAATTGGCAAACATAAAACTTTGCTCATTTCAGCGATTTTTTGTTCGGCTATTTTAGCAATTTATTTTTTCATCGACACTTCTAATGCTTTTTGGAAAATTGGAATTTTAACCATTCTTTTTGGTCTTGGATATGGAGCCCCATTTACTCTCACTCGAGCTCTTATGGCAGATATAATTGATGCGGATGAATTGAGATCTGGAGAAAAAAGACCCGGTTTATTTTTTGCCATTTTAAATACTTTATCGAAGGTTGGAAGTGCTATAGCAGTTGGAACAGTATATCTGTATTTAGAATCTGTGGGTTTTAGTTCAGCTAAGGAGGTAAGTGTAGAAATAAGGAATTCTATCCTCTTCGCTTTTTCTTTTTTTCCAATGGCTCTTTATTTTTTTGGTGGTTTGATGTGTATAGGTTACGAACTTACCCCAGAAAAACACAAGGAAATACAAGACCAACTAGAGGCAAGACATTAATATTACTTGCTCAAAAAAAAATACATGTTTAGCTTATATCTAGGAGAATAAAAATAATGGGACCACTAGACGGAATTAAGGTTATTGATATATCCACCATAGTTTCAGGACCTCTTGCAGCGTCAATGTTGGGAGATCAAGGAGCTGAGGTTATAAAAATCGAACCCCCTCTTAAAGGCGAGAACGCTAGAGACCATGGACCAATTAAAGGAGATACTGGGGCGATTTTTGCAGCAGTTAATAGGTCAAAAAAAAGTTTAGCTCTCGATTTAAAGAAGGAATCCTCCAAGGAAATAATTTATAAACTGATTGAAGAAACTGACGTAATTATTGACAATTTTAGACCCGGAACATTAAAGAGACTTGGGCTTGATTATGAAAATCTTAAGAAACACAATACAAAAATTATTCAAATATCTATAACAGGGTATGGAGAGTCGGGTCCTTATTCAAAAAGAAGAGTATACGATCCATTGATACAAGCCACAGCCGGAATTACAGATGCTCAGGCTTATGAGGGTGAACCACATTTTATGAAAACTCTTTTGTGCGATAAAGTAACTTCATTAACGGCTGCCCAAGCTATAACCTCTGCACTTTATGCAAGAGAAAAAAATTCTGTTGGTCAAAGGATAACTTTGTCTATGATTGATGCGGCGTTATATTTTATGTGGTGCGATTCAATGTATAATTTCACATGGCTTGGCGATGATTGGTCTCCAATTCCTAATATTGCCGATTTTTATAAACCAGCAAAAACTAAAGATGGTTATGTAACAATAGTTTCTGTTAATGAAGGAGAATTTGAAGGAGCTATTAAAGCAATTAATAGAGAAGATCTCTTAATGGATGAAAGATTCTCAACAACAGAGAATAGATTTAAAAATAGCGTTGAAATGCAAAGAATTTTGTCAGAAGAATATTCAAAATTTACCTCTGAGGATCTAATAAAGAGGATGGAGAATAATGATGTCCCCGTTGCAAGGCTTAACACACGAGAAGAAGTGTTGACTGATCCTCAGGTATTAAACAATAAATCAATAATAAAAATTTCTTCAAATGGGAAAGAAGTTATGCAAGGCCCTAAGGCACCAGCATATTTTCTTGGAACCAAATGTGAAAAACCTTTTTTTATGCCTTTGTTAGGAGAACATTCAGCAGAAATTTTGAAAGAACTTGGATTTTCAGAAGATGAGATAAATGATTTTATTGATGAAAATGTAATTCGAGGAGAAAAATTTGATTAGTGTGAGAGCAAGGATTTGGTTTTTCCTTTTAAAGCGATGGCGGGATAGTATAGGAGATATTTCAGACTCTAAAGATATAAGACTTGACGACGGTATAGGAATATCAACAAATGACTCATGGAAAAAAGAAAAGGATATTTCTTTCACAGAGTTCAATATAGAACATCTTCCTGTTTTAAAACTTGATAATAAAAAAGTTAATAATAACAAAACACTTTTATATCTTCATGGGGGCGGTTATGTGGCATGTGGTCCGGAGACTCACGGACCACTGATTACAAAATTATCCTTATATTCTCAAGCGAATGTTTTTTTTCCAATCTATAGACTCGCGCCCGAACACCCTTATCCTGCCGCAATAGAAGATGCATTACTTTCCTATCGATATTTGTTGGATCAAGGAATAAAATCTGAAGAAATCTTTGTTGCAGGCGATTCGGCTGGAGGCGGTCTATCCATGGCCTTGTTACAGAAGATTAAAGAGGAAAATCTTTCTGAACCTGCATGTGCAATTCTCATTTCCCCTTGGACGGACCTAACGTTAAGTGGAAATTCATTACACGAAAGAGTCGAAAGAGACCCTTTGTTGAAACCGGGACCCAGTATGAATATTATCGTTGATGCCTATTGTGCTGGAGAGGATCCAAAAAACCCCTTAATATCATCGATTTTTGGAGATTTACAAGATATGCCACCAATTCAGATTCAAGTTGGTAGCGAGGAAATTATTTATGATGACAGTCTGCGTCTTTTTAATCGACTAAAAGAATATCAGAATCATTCTATCGAATTTTTAGAGTGGGAAGGATTATTTCATGTTTTTCAGGCTTTTTGTAGTGGTTGGCTTGCAATACCGGAAGCCAAAAAATCTATAAAAAAAATGGCTCAATTCTCTGATAAATTTATCTAACCGACTGCCTTTTTAACAGCTTTACCTGCTGCGTCTGCTGCCTTCTTAGCGCAATTCATTGCGAGAGGCCAAGAAAAGAAAGCATGAATCACATCATCATATTCAATATGTTCCACCTCATTCCCTGCTTCCCGCAAAGCCTCTACATAATCTCTGCCTTCATCTCTAAGCGGGTCGGCCGCAACCGTAATAACATATGAGGGAGGGAGATTGGAAAGATCTGGAGCAAGGATAGGGGATACTCTCCAGTCCTTGCGATCTTTATCATTAGTCAAATAATGCTTGTAGAACCATCTCATTCCTTCTTTCTCTAAAAGAAATCCTTTACCGTTTTCTTCATAAGAAGCTCTTTCTTTAGAAGCATCTGTTGCAGGATAAATTAAAAGTTGATAGCTAACGTTCAGATCTTTTTCTTCTCGAGCCATAAGGCTCATAACTGCAGCAATATTCCCCCCCGCACTATCTCCGGCAACAACAATTTTTGATTTATCGATATTAAGCTCTTCACTATTATCGGAAATGAATTTTAATGCTGTAAAGGACTCATCAATTGGAACCGGGAATTTGAATTCAGGAGCCAATCGGTATCCCACAGAAAAAACTCGACATCCTGTGGCGTTGCTGAGATACCGGCAGAGAGAATCATGTCCGTCTCTCGATCCTATAACCCATCCACCTCCGTGATAAAATATTATTGCAGGTAAGGCCTTATTTTCAGGGGCGCCAATGGGAGTATAATCATACATGGGTATTGGCCCAAAAGGTCCGTCGGCCCCTATTTCAACTACACCCTTAACCTCTGGGCACTCTTGTTCAATAAGATCTAAATTACGAGCTTCAATGGGCTCCATATCTTCTATAGCAAAGCCTCCCGCATCCTTTAAAACATTCAGAAAGTCTTCGATCTCTTTAGCAAATTTGTATTTAGTCATTTCCTCCTCCTGGTAGTCTAATATTATCTACTAATTCAACAACTTCAATAGGTGGCGCCTTAGTTAAAGAGGAAAAAATAATAGAAACAGAAAAATTAACGATCATGCCTATCACTCCAATACCTTCTGGAGAAATACCAAGAAACCAATTATCAGGATTATTTAGTTCAGGCGAAACAAATTTAAAAAATATTATATAACAAGCTGTGAAAACTAATCCTGCTATCATACCTGTTATAGCACCAACTGAATTCATTCTTTTAGAAAATATTCCCATGACAATCGCAGGAAAGATAGAAGCAGCAGCTAACCCAAATGCAAACGCAACAACCTGTGCCACGAAGGCTGGCGGATATATTCCAAACACACCTGCTACACCGATAGCAATTGCTGCAGATATTCTAGCCAATGCTAATTCCTGTTTTTCACTTATCGAAGGCATTAAGGTCTTCTTCATCAAATCGTGACTTATGGCTGAAGAAATTACCAGTAAAAGTCCTGCTGCAGTAGACAAAGCTGCCGCTAAAGCCCCTGCAGCAACCAAAGCTATTACCCAGTTGGGTAATTGCGCTATTTCTGGGTTGGCAAGTACCATAATGTCTCTATCGATATATATCTCATTTTCGTTAGAGGTTCTTTCATTGCTAACCAATCTTTCTCCATTTGCTCCTCTTTCAGAGGTAAATCTTGGTTTGACTTTCTCAAGGGCGTTGCCTGGTCTGTATTGTATGATTCCATCCTGATTTTTATCAGCCCAAGAAATTAGCCCTATATCTTCCCAGTTTCTAAACCATTCGGGAGTAGACTGATAAGGGGTTTCATTAACCGTATCAATAAAGTTTAACCGGGAAAATGAAGAAACGGCAGGAGCGGTGGTGTACAAAATAGCTATAAATAAAAGTGCCCATCCTGCAGAGGCTCTTGCATCTCGAACTTTAGGTACTGTAAAAAATCTTACTATAACATGAGGAAGACCCGCTGTTCCCACCATTAGGGCCGCGGTAATGCAGAAGATATCTATCTTGGTCCTGGAAGAGTCTGTATATGCGTTAAATCCTAAATCCGTAAGAACATTATTGAGTTTTTCGAGGAGATATATATTCTCTCCTACTATTTGTGAACCGAAACCCAATTGAGGAACAGGATTTCCTGTTATTAAAATCGATATGAAGATAGCAGGAACCATATATGCAAATATTAAAACACAATATTGAGCAACTTGGGTGTATGTAATCCCCTTCATTCCTCCTAATACGGCATAGATAAAAACTATGCCCATTCCTATTATTACTCCTGTATTTATATCAACTTCTAGAAATCTAGAAAAAACTATTCCAACCCCTCTCATCTGACCCGCAATATAGGTGAATGATATAAAAATAAGACAGAAGACTGCCACCAATCTTGCAATACTGGAATAATATCTATCCCCTATAAAGTCTGGAACAGTGAACTTACCAAATTTTCTTAAGTATGGAGCAAGAAGCATTGCCAGTAGTACGTAACCTCCTGTCCACCCCATAAGATAAACTGAACCGTCTCTTCCCATAAAAGATATGATACCGGCCATAGAAATAAAAGAAGCCGCCGACATCCAATCGGCCGCGGTTGCCATTCCATTGGCTACAGGATGAACATGCCCTCCGGCTATATAAAATTCTCCTGTTGTTGAAGCTTTGGACCAGATAGCTATTCCAATATATAAGGAAAAAGAGGCTACTACGATAATATAGGTTAAGGTTTGGATATCCATTTCTATTCTTCTTCTACATTAAATCGTTTATCGAGCTTGTTCATTAGAAAGCAATAAAGGGCAATAAGAAAAACAAAAATGATTATAGAGCCCTGTTGGGCAAACCAAAAACCAAGCTTGAAACCAGCTATTTCAAATTGATCAAGGTTTTCAGAAAACAATATGCCAGCTCCAAATGAAACCATGAACCAAATAGCTAAAAGAGAGCCAACAATAGTAAGGTTTAGTTTCCAATATAAGTTTTTATTTTTTTCTTTATCCATATTTCCTCAAGATAGAATATAAGGTATCAAGAAAATTGAAATTAAGGAAACTACTAGAATTCCAACGATATTTAAAACTAGACCACTAATCATCATCGATCTTATATTAATAAATCCCGAACCATAAACAATAAGATTTGGTGGTGTTGCAACAGGTAGCATAAAGGCGCAACTAGCAGCTAAGGTTATAGAAGCTCCAAAAATCAAAGGACTCTCACCTAAACCTATCGCAAGGGCAGCTATCACTGGAAGGAATACACTTGTTGTTGCGATGTTTGAAGTTAATTCGGTTAGAAAAATAATTAATGTGACCGCCGCAAAGACAAGCGCAATTATACCCATAGCACCAAAAGGCTCTAAACCGTTGCCTAGCCAGACAGCTAAACCACTTTTTGCAACTGCATTTGCAAGACTTAAACCTCCGCCAAATAAAATTAAAAGATTCCATGGTACTTCTTGTGCAGTTTCCCAATCCATTAATTTTCCTTTTTTTGTTCCATCAGGAATTAAGAATAATGTAATTGCAGCTATCATAGCTATAACATGATCAGTTAAATTTTTTAAATAAGGAATAAGTTGCAAAACATCTCTGAGCATCCATGAAAGGGCCGTTAAGGCGAATATTACTGCCACCCTTTTTTCGGCAGTACTCATAGACCCAAGTTTCATTTTTTGTTCTTCAAGATGGCTGGAAGTTTGGATTCCTTCAGAAAAATCCGTAGAGTAAACTATCTTGGTTAAAGCAAACCAGGAAAGAGGAAGCATAATGAATGTTACCGGCAAACCAACAGACATCCATTCTCTAAAGCCAACTTCAATACCATAATTTTCTTCAATGAAGCTTGCAAAAATAGCATTTGGTGCTGTTCCGACTAATGTAGCCATTCCTCCTATGCTTGCCGCATAAGCAATACCCAAAAGTAATGCTTTTGAAAATCCCGAATTATTTTCCTTTAAGATATTTTGATTATTTATCAGATTGGCAACTGATATTCCGATGGGTAACAGCATTAATGTTGTGGATGTATTCATCATCCACATTGATAAAAAGGCACTTACCAACATAAATCCCCCGATCAATGAAGGACCGCTTTTACCAGCAAATCTCAAGATATTTAATGCTATACGTTCGTGAAGGTTAGATTTTTGAATACTTAAGGCAAGTATAAACCCTCCGAGAAATAGAAAAATATTTTTATCGGCAAAAGGTAGAGCAGTTTCGGAAAAACTTGATATTCCTAACAAAGGAAAGAAGACTAATGGAAATAAAGCGGTAACGAATAATGGTATGGCTTCTGTCGCCCATAAAACAGCCATTAAAATACCTATTGCCGCAACTTTCCATCCTTCAGGAGAGAGATTTTCGGGAACTGGAGACAACAAGATTGTTGAAAAGAGAAGAAGGCCCAATAATAGACCAAGATTTAATTTTGAAAGGAAATTTTTCATCACAAACTTACATTAATTCAATAACTATTTATAAAAGACAATTAATTAAAAGAAATAGAGTTTTTACATTTTTTATGATTTATTTATCTCTGAACTGTAACTTTTTTGAAGGAGTATCCTATGGGAAATAAACCTGTAAACAGAATGCTAAAATTAAAAGATAGGCCTATGGGGGCCGTTTCTTCTGAGAATTTTGAGTTGTTTGAAGAAGAAGTGTTGGATATCGAAGAAGGACAAATGTTAATTAAAGTCCTTTATTTATCCTTTGATCCAACACAACGCGGTTGGTTAAACGATATTCCTTCATATATGCCGCCCGTTCAAATTGGCGAGGTAATGCGAGCTGGGGCAGTAGGACAAGTAGTAGAATCAAGAAATAAAAATTTTACAGAAGGTGATTTGGTGCAAGGTTCTTTTGGGTGGCAGGAATATGTGGTGACAGATGGCAGTTCTGATTTTATGCCAGCACAAAAGATTCCTGAGGGAATTCCTCCAACCTCCGCCTTAAGTGTTTTTGGGGTGACAGGACTAACAGCTTATTTTGGTATGCTCGATATTGGAAAGCCCCAAGAAGGGGATACGGTATTAGTATCCGGCGCCGGTGGCGCCACTGGTTCGGTTGCTGGTCAAATAGCAAAGATAAAAGGAGCCAATAAAATCATCGGTATTGCAGGTGGTTCGGATAAATGCAAATGGGTAGTGGAAGAGGCTGGTTACGATCATTGTATAGATTATAAGAACGAAAATGTAGGTCAAAAAATTACAGAACTTGCACCAGAAGGTTTAAATATCTACTTTGACAATGTTGGCGGACCAATCTTAGAAAGTTCTTTAGCATGCATTGCTCAGAAGGCAAGAGTAGTTCTCTGCGGAGGAATTTCTTCAGGATATTCAATGGAATCTCTACCTCCGGGACCTTCAACATTAATGAATCTTGTAATCCAAAGAGCCCGAATGGAAGGGTTTATAGTGATAGATTATGCCGAACGTTTTCCGGATGCAATCATAGATTTAGGGAGATGGGTAAGTGAAGGAAAAATTGTTTATCGAGAAGACATAGCGGAGGGATTAGAAAATTGTCCTGAAACCTTAGGAAATTTGTTTAAAGGAAAGAATCTTGGCAAACAACTCTTGAAGCTTGCCAATCCCGTATAATCTTTCTTTAGAGGTGTTGGCCTAGATTTTTGATAGCCAAATAGAACTCTTCAATCGTTTCTGCTATGATTTCTTTTACTGGTTTGACCTCATCGATTCTTCCTGCTACCTGACCAGTTAGAGCAATTGATGCTTCCATATCTCCCCCAAAGTAAAGATCCAGTGCTGATCCGAACTCTTGCATAGCATTGACGTCATCTTGTCTTTCTAATTTTTCAGTTTTTTTCGTTCGAAGGGCGCGTAAAGCTGGACTAGAAAAACGATTCAACAATAAGGTAGCTTGATCGTCTGCAGAGATAATCGCATTCTTCCAGTTCTCATGAACAGGTGATTCTAAAGAAGAAACCATCCTTGTTCCCATCTGCACTCCCTCTGCCCCCATGGCGAAAGCTGAGGCCATCGTTCTTCCGTCAACAAAGCCACCCGCTGCAATCACGGGAACATCAACTTTAGAACAAACTAGCGGCAAAAGGACCATTGTTGCTACTCCTTTGGGACTTTTGAAACCTCCACCTTCAAAGCCCTCAACCACTAAACCATCTACACCCGCCTCTATTGCCTTGAGAGCCGCTGCCAGAGATGGAACTACATGAAAAACTGTAAGACCAGCACTCTTTAATTCTGAACAATACCGGTTTGGGTCTCCAGCAGATGTAGTGACAAATTTGACTCCTTGATCAATAACAAAATTTACTATATCCGGGTCCCTTACAAATGCTTGGGCAATATTTACGCCAAATGGTTTTTTTGTAATCTGGTTCATGATCTTTATTTCATCACGGATGGCTTCTAATTCACCTGATGATGTCTCAATAATCCCCAGACCTCCAGCCTCAGAAACCGCTGAAGCTAATTTTGATCTCGCAATCCATCCCATAGGGGCCTGAACTATTGGAAAATCAATTCCAAGCATATCTGTGATACGGTTTTTAATGGGTTTCATAAAAATGCTCCAAATTAAGAATTAGACAGATAAATAAAGTATTATATGATTATCATAAAAAGCATTTTGTATAAGAAAAAATTTTTAAATTTTTTTTAAGAATTAATCGAGGAAGATAGTTTTGATAAGAGATAGAATTAGAGATTTTCTTTCCAGATTGACAATCAGTGCGCCTATTCGAAACAAAATGATGAAAGAATGGTCCAGTGAAGAAAATTTTTTACATCAAAGATTTGATAAGGAAGAAGCAAGGAAAAAGGAAGGAAGACCTCACGAGATTTTTTATTTTCACAAGATAGATGATCCTTATTCTCATCTAACCATACAAATTATTGATAAATTAGAACAAAATTACGATGTTGTTCTGACCCCTTTTTTGGTAGGTGATACTGGTGGTGATTCTATACCGGAACCAAGCATGTATCTAAAACATTGCTTAAAAGATGCAATCGAGATAGCTCCTCATTATGGATTAAAATTTAATTCGCGAGATTACCCCCCTACAGAAAAATTTATTCAGGCTAATCAATATTTGTCAGGACTTGTTAACACTCCTATCTTTCTTGAAACGGCTAAGAAAGTTTCCTTCTTGTTGTGGAATAATGAAGATCAAGATTTTGATAACAATGAATTTGTGAACTTATTGCCTGCTGATCAAACATCAAATGTTCTATCTGAAGGCAATCAAAAGTTATCTGAGTGCGGTTATTATTTTGGTTCTTCTTTTCACTATGAAGGAGAAAATTACTGGGGAATAGATAGACTTGATCATCTCGAAGAGAGATTAACCGAGCTTGGCACCAAAAAAAATAATATATCCGATTTCATCCTAAAAAGAATTGAAATAGTCTCAACACCTGCATTGAGTGACATTGAAAAAGAAAAGTTCAATTTAGAATTTTTTCCTTCTCTCAATAGCCCTTACACTTATATAAGTTTCAAACGAGTTCGTGAGATAGCTAATAAATATCCTGTTAATTTAAAAGTAAGGCCTGTTATGCCAATGATTATGAGAGGAATGAAGATTCATCCAAATAAGGGAAAATATGTTTTATCTGATGCTGCACGAGAAGGAAGGAAATACGGTACAAAAATTAAAGATATATATTCTCCAATAGGTGCTCCAGCTAGAAAGGCGTATTCTCTTTTTGAAATTATAGATAAAAATGATAAGGGTTTCGATTTTCTAGAAGAACTGACAAAAGCCTCTTTTTTTGATGGAATTAATATTGGAGATGAAATTTTTTTAGATAAATTGATAACAAAACTCGATCTTTCATGGAGCAAGGTAAAGGCAGAGCTTAATAATGATAGGTGGGAGGCTCAGTTAGATGAAAATCTTAAAAATATGTATGCGGGGAATTCCTGGGGAGTCCCGACATTAAAATTAACGAACAAAGATGGAAGCGATCCTTATTATAAATGGGGCCAGGACAGACTTTGGTTAATAGAAAATGAAATAGTAAAAAGGATGAATTAACCTCCGGTAACAGACATATGCCTATTCACGGCAGGTTTTTGATCTTTTTCTGATATTAAAAAATCGTGTTTCTCAGGTTTTCTTCTCATGGCGATATCTATTGCTTTATCAAAAAGTTTAACATCTTTCGTTCGTATAATATCTCGAAAATCAATATTATCATTTTGACCTAGACACATATAAAGCATGCCTGTTGCAGTAATTCTTATGCGATTACAGTTGCTACAAAAATTGTTTGATAAAGGTGTAATTAGGCCTAACCTTCCCTTGGTTTCCTCTATAAAGAAATACTTTGATGGGCCTGCAGTTTCATAGTTACTCTCTTCAAACATAAAGTGTTTATCCAGGATTTTACGCATATCAGTTAGTGAAAAGTACTGATTGAATCGGTCCTCTTCAATTTCTCCCATTGGCATAGTCTCTATGAGGCTGATATCAAAGTTTTCCGAATGAGCCCATTTAATAATTTCTGGTATTTCATCGATGTTTTCATCTTTTAAAGCCACAGTATTTATTTTGATTTTAATTCCTGCGTTTTTTGCAGCATAAATACCTTTCAAAACCTGATCAAGATTATCTCTACGTGTGATTTTATGAAATCTTTCCTTATTCATACTATCTAAGGAAACATTAATTCTCTTAATACCGTTTTCAAAGAGTTGATTAGCGGATTCCTCTAAGAGACTTCCATTGGTTGTCATAGTAATCTCTTCCAATTGCCCATTGCCAAGATACAATGACAAACCTTTAATAAAATCCAAAATTCCTTTCCGCACTAAGGGCTCACCGCCAGTTATTCTAATTTTACGAATTCCACGATTTATAAATTTCACACATAAAGAAGTCATTTCTTCAAAGGTCAGAATATCTTTTTTTGGAAGAAACTTCATTCTTTCAGGCATACAATAGGTACAACGAAAATTGCATCTGTCCGTTACAGAGATTCTTAAATAATCTATCCGTCTGCCATAACTATCAAGAAGACTATTACTATAATTTAATTTTTTAAGCATGCCTCAACAATAAGAAATATAATATAAACGTGATCGTATATTTACGATAGTAAATTCAAAAAAATATGAAAAGAAATTAGAAATCAAGAATTGATCATAAGCAAGATTCGTGCCAAGAATATAAAATTATCTATTGGAGTAACACTTGTCCAAGATCTCTTTAGTTCAAGAGGTAAAGCAATCGCAGAAGATAGCATTGACGCCTCAATTACTGCAAGCCATAAAACTTTTGGAGCTTAATAATATTGAATTAAGCGATTATCTTGACCAAGAAGTTATCGACAACCCCTTTCTAGAGAATGATGTTACGATAACCGAAGACAATGATATTCCTGAAAGAAGAGAGGATAGCGAGACAAGTGATGAGAAAATTCTTACCAATGAGGAAAGCCTAGATTTTGCACAGGAGGAAAGCGCTATAACTGATGAGACAAGCCTTTATAGTTCTGTGCATTCTTTTGAAGATGAATCCAATAATTTTCTACTTGATACGTTAGCCGCTAAAACAAATTTTTTTGAGAGCCTAAGAGAGCAAGTTATTTTTTCTGTATTAAAGCCTGAGGAAAGGATAGTTGCATACGCCTTAATAGAATATCTTGAACCTTCAGGCTTTCTTAAAATCTCGCTCAGAGATTTGTCTTCTGAATTAAATATTTCTCAAAAAACAGTGCATTCCGTTTTGGGTATATTAAAAAAATTTGATCCAGTAGGAATTTTTTCCCAGTCTCTGGAAGAATGCCTTGGAACACAACTAAATGAAATGGGGTATTTGGATGAAGCTATGGTTGCATTACTCGACAATTTGGACTTACTTGCGAGAGGGGATTTAAAAAAAATTTCCAAGATTTGTTTTGTTGATGAAAAGAAAATAAAAAAAATGGTTACATTTATACGCAAGTGTAACCCACATCCGATTGACACCTATGATAACGATTTTGAGAATAAAATACCTCCGGACATTATTGCAAAAAAGGAAGGAAGAAAATGGATAGTTTCTTTAAATGAAGAAACATTACCAAAAGTTGTTCTTTTATCAGGCTACTGGGAAGAACTATCAAGAAAGAAGATTTCTAAGGAAGATAAAAGATATCTCTCTGGACATTATGCCTCGGGAAAATGGTTAACAAGAGCCCTTGAACAAAGGGTAGCAACAATTTTAAGGGTGGCAAGAGAAATTATGAAAAGACAACGACCTTTTCTCGATCATGGTTTAATGCATTTAAAACCAATGATATTAAAGGATATTGCAGAAGAGTTGGATTTGCATGAAAGTACAGTATCAAGAATAACCAATTCAAAGGTGATATCAACACCGAGAGGCTCCTTTGAGCTAAAATTCTTTTTTTCTAAAGCTGTTGAGAGCTCTTCGATGGACGGTCAATTATCTGCTAGTGTTGTTAAGGAGAAAATCGCTGAATTAATTAGAAATGAAGGAGATAAAGTATTATCAGATAACAATTTAAAAGGTTTATTAAAAGATGATCGAATAGATGTAGCGAGAAGGACTATTACTAAATATAGAGAGGCAATGAACCTGCCACCGTCATTTGAAAGAAAACGAATGAAAAGACTAGAGGTTTAAGTCTTTATTATCTTTCTTTCTTCTAAAACTTTTATGTCTTCATTATTGTAGCCAAGCTCAGTTAGAATAGAATAGGTATTGCCCCCAATTTCTGGAGCCATTTCTGGTTCTTTTTTTTCTTCGTCCGACATGTAAAGTGGGCTGTCGACGGTAAATAACCCTTTATTATTGGAATACTCTTTAAAAAAATTATTTTCACGTATTTGAGTGTCGTTAATGTGGTCATTTGGTTCTGAGATTGGGCCAAATGTTACACCAGAGTCTTTAAAAAGATTTTCAAGCTCTTTCCAGTTAAATTTTACAAATTCTTTGTCCAAAATTTCCAATAATTCAAGAGAGTTGGAGGCCCGAGCCGGTCTAGTATTAAATCTTTCATCTACGTTAAGGTCCTCTCTCTTTATACATTCTAGCATTAATGGCCACTCTTTTTCTTCGTTCAGAATTACTAGAAGGAACCATCTTCCATCCTTGCATCTGTATCTTTCAGCTAACGCTCCTTTAGTTCCTCGTTCCTGAGTATCAATAAAGGCTGCATCGCTTAACGCTGCCTGAACATAGATCCCATTAGACCAAAGACCATTTGAAAGGAGTGATGAACCTACTTCGGAGCCTTTTCCGGTAATATTTCTTTTATATAAAGCGAGCATTAGTACTCCAAAGAATGCCGATGCTGTGGGATGATCACCCATTCCAGGAACAGATCCGTTAGGAACCGAATCTGAATTCTCTCTTATTGAGTGCATCATTCCCGACCTTGCCCACCAAGCTGTTGCATCATATCCTGTTCTATCTTTTTCCGGTCCATTTTCCCCATAAGGCGTCAGAGACCCATAGATGAGGTGATCATTTTTTTTCATAATGTCAGGTGCAGTTATTTTTAACTTTTGTCTTATTGGAAATGGGTAATTAGTTATAAATATATCTGCTTCCATAATTAATTTATTTAAAATTTCTTGTGCTTCCTTTTCTTTTAAATCGATGGCGAGACTTTCTTTATTCCTATTTGTTAGGGTCCAAGGATAGTTTCCACCGCCCTCGGGTAAGCCTGGAAGTCTTATTAAACCTCTATAGCTGTCTCCGGCATCTGGTGGCTCTATCTTTACAACTCTTGCACCAAAATCCGACATAATTGTTGCCGCGGCCGGCCCCGCTATATAACTGGCACAATCGATAACTAGAATATCTTCTAATATGTGGTTCATTTTTACCTTTATATGATTTACTTTAAAAATGTTAAATTTTTTTTTCAATATATGCAATTGAACCTTTTCGAATGCATGTTTATTCTTAATCAAGAAAGATCAAAATGGCTGAAAAAATAAACCCAAATTCTTATGCTGCTCTTGATGCCGCACATCATTTTCATCCTTACTCAAATGCAAGAAGAATTGAGAATCAAGGTCCTATGGTAATCGAAAAAGGAAAAGGCATAAAAGTTTGGGACGATCAAGGAAACGAATATATTGAGGCAATGTCAGGATTATGGTCGGTTGCTGTAGGATTTGGAGAAGATAGGTTAGTTCAAGCTGCAAAAAAACAGCTGGAAACCTTACCGTATTATCATTCATTTACACATAAAACACATCCATTAGTAGCTGAGTTATCACAAAAATTGACCAAGATGGTTGGTTTAGGCATGACGCATGTTCATTATACTAATTCAGGGTCTGAAGCCAATGATTCAGCTATGAAAATGATTTGGTACTACAATAATGCTTTAAATAAACCCAAAAAGAAAAAAATAATTTCAAGATTAAAAGCCTATCATGGAATAACAATTGCTTCTGGTAGCCTTACAGGAATACCATTGATGCACAATGATTTTGATTTACCAATAAAAGAAGTCCTTCATACAATGTGTCCTCATTATTGGAGAGAAGGTAAAGATGGTGAAACTGAAGAAGATTTTGCAACTAGATGCGCTAACGAATTAGAGGATCTTATATTAAAAGAAGACCCCGAAACAGTTGCTGCATTTTTTGGCGAACCTGTAATGGGTGCAGGAGGTTTAATAGTACCTCCAAAAACGTACTGGAAAAAAATTCAAGCTGTTTGTAAAAAGTATGAAGTAATGATTGTTGCTGATGAAGTTATAAATGGTTTTGGAAGAACCGGTAAACCATTTGCATGCGAGCTTTATGGCATTGAGCCAGATTTTATTATTCTATCGAAGCAAATAACATCTAATTATATTCCTATGGGCGCGGTGCTTATGACGGATAAGGTTTATCAAATAATCGCAGAAAATACAGTTAAAAATAACCTTTATGGAAGTGGATTTACTTCGGCCGGTCATCCTGTGGCATGCGCAGTTGCTCTTGAAAATATTCGTATTCTTGAAGAAGATGGTCTTATGGAAAGAGTTCCTTTACTTGAACCAATTTTTCAAGGGAGATTAAAGAAACTAGAAGAAAAAGACTTAGTGGGAGAGTCAAGAGGCGTTGGATTAATGGGAGCTGTCGAATTGGTAAAAGACAAAGAAACTTCTGCTACATTTGATCCAATTGGAAGTGCTGGTCCTTTATTAACTGATATTGGACATGGAGAAGGTCTAATTTTAAGAGCAATTGGTGATGTTCTAGCCGTGTGCCCGCCCTTAATTATAACTGAGGATGAGATACATGAATTGTTTGATAGATTTGAACGAGTTCTTGATAAGGGGTTAGAGGTAGTAAAATAAACTAGGAAATTTCCAGAACAATTTTTCCAATATTATTATTTTTAGACATTATTTGATGAGCTTTTTCTGCTTCATTAATATTCATTGTTTTATAAATTATTGGTTTAATTTTTCTTGCATTAAAGAGAGGCCAAATTTTATAAAACAATTGTTCCATAACTTGTCCTTTAACCTTTATTGAACGAGATCTTATTGTTGATCCTATAATTTTTTGCCTTTTCATTAAAAGATGACCAATATTTAATTTACCCTCTGTTCCTCCAAGTATTCCTATTATTATTAATCTTCCATCAATAGCGAGGTTATTAAGGTTTTCTTCAAAATAATTACCTCCTACAGGGTCTAAAATAATGTCTAGTCCTTCAGGGCAATAATTCTTAAATGACTCATATCTATTTTCTGACCTAACGATACCTTTTTCAGATCCTAATTCTACACAAAAATTTACTTTTTCTTCGGTACCAGCAGTAACATATGAATAACAACCAAATTCTTTACAAAGTTGTATCCCAGCTGTACCAATTCCGCTTGCCCCAGCATGAAATAGAACTTTTTCACCTGTTTTTAAATTTCCTTGCATAAATAAATTAAACCAACATGTTGCAAATACTTCAGGTATTGCTGCGCTTTCTAGAAGAGTAAGAGATTTAGGAATAGGAAGAACCTGTTTTTCGGGACAACAAACATATTCTGCATACCCTCCACCTGACAATAATGCAGTAACTTCTTCGCCTAATTTTCTATTTTTTACTTTGTTTCCTACTTTCTCAATAATACCACTACATTCTAAACCCAGGATTTGGCTAGCGCCTGGTGGAGGAGGGTAAAGGCCTGCTTTCTGAGCTAAATCTGCCCTATTTACTGCAGTTGCTTTAATTTTTATTAAAACCTCAGAATCCTCACAGCGTGGTAATGAGGTTTCTTCCCACAACATCTTTCCTTCATTAATTTGAATTGCTTTCATTGAAAATTATTTATTTTGACGATTATCAATTAATTCATCAACTACTGTCGGCTCAGCTAAGGTTGATGTGTCTCCTAAGTCCACATAATCATTTGCGGCAATTTTTCTAAGAATTCTTCTCATAATTTTACCGGATCTAGTTTTTGGAAGGTTAGGAGAAAATTGAATTAAATCAGGACTTGCTATAGGGCCAATCTCTTTTCTTACCCAATTAACAAGCTCCTTTTGCGTTTTTTTATCACCAGTTTCACCAGAATTCAATGTTACATAGGCATAAATTCCTTGGCCTTTGATCTCATGCGGATAACCAACGACAGCAGATTCGGAAACTTTTGGATGTGCAACAAGGGCACTTTCTACTTCTGCCGTTCCCATTCTATGTCCTGATACATTAATTACATCATCAACTCGACCGGTTATCCAATAGTATCCATCGGCGTCTCTTTTGCAGCCGTCTCCAGTAAAATAATATCCGTTAAATTGGCTAAAATAGGTTTCGATAAATCTCTGATGATCACCATAAACAGTTCGCATTTGTCCTGGCCAACTGTCTGCTAGACATAAGTTTCCCTCATTTTCTCCTTCCAACTCATTTCCCTCTTCATCGATAAGGACAGGTTTTACTCCAGGAAGTGGTTTTGTAGCTGAACCAGGTTTCAAGTCCGTAGCCCCAGGAAGAGGAGAAATTAAAGCTGCACCTGTTTCGGTTTGCCACCATGTATCCACGATGGGACATCTCTTTTCACCTACCGTATTATAATACCACAACCAAGCCTCTGGGTTTATAGGTTCTCCTACTGTTCCTAAAAGTCTTAAACTTGATCTTTTAGTAGATTTTACAGGATTGTCCCCTTCCTTCATTAGGGCTCGAATTGCTGTAGGTGCGGTATAAAATATGTTAACATTGTGCTTATCACATACTTCCCAAAATCTGGAAGAGGTAGGATAATTTGGAACGCCTTCAAACATAAGTGTAACTGCACCGTTTGCGAGAGGACCATAAACTATATAGGAATGTCCGGTTACCCAGCCCACATCAGCTGTACACCAATAAACATCACCTTCATGGTAATCAAAAATCATTTCATGTGTGTAGGAAGCGTAAACCAAATACCCTCCGCTGGTATGGAGAACGCCCTTAGGTTTTCCTGTGGATCCTGATGTATAGAGAATAAAGAGAGGATCCTCAGCATCCATCTCTTCAGGAGAACAATCTGATGAAACGTCTTTGATGATATCATGATACCAAAAATCTCTGCCTAATAGCATATTTACTCCCCCACCTGTTCTTTTAACCACAAAAACAGTTTTGACATCCGGGCATTTTTCTAAGGCTTTATCCGAGTTTTCTTTTAGAGGAACTGTCTTTCCACCACGAATTCCCTCGTCAGCGGTGATTAAAAAATGTGAATCGCAATCGAGAATTCTTCCAGCAAGAGCTTCTGGTGAAAAACCTCCAAAGACAACAGAATGAACAGCACCAATTCTTGAGCAAGCAAGCATGGCATAAGCCGCTTCAGGTATCATCGGCATATATATTGTTACTCTATCACCTTTGGACACACCATTAACTTTCAAGGCGTTTGAAAATTTGCACACATGTTCATAAAGTTCTTTATAAGTAATTTTTTTAGATTCTTTAGGGTCATCTCCCTCCCAAATTATTGCTGTTTGATTTCCTCGTGTTTTTAGATGACGATCTATACAATTAGCGGAGACATTTAGTGAGCCGTCATAGAACCAATTAATATCTACCTTTTTTTTAGACCAAATAACATTTTTAATATTGTTGTAAGGTTTTATCCAATCAATACGTTTACCTTGCTTGCTCCAAAACCCAACATTGTCTTGTTGAGATTCATTGTATAGATCCTTATAAATCTCATCCGTGATATGTGCCGATTTCTTAAAGTCTTCCGGTACTGGAAATTTTAAATCTTCACTCATAAAACTTTCCTAAGTTTATTTTAATTCACCGCTAATTAACTTTATTACCCCGGAAAAATCAAGATTATCATAACCACCTTCTTCCATTTTTTCATAGATTTCTGTTGAGTGTGCACCTAACGGTGTCCCCACGTTTGTTATTTTTGAGGCTTCTTGAGATAACCTTAAATCTTTCAACATAAGGGCTGAAGAAAAGCCAGGTTTGTAGTTGTTGTTAGCTGGACTTGTAGGTACAGGACCAGGAACAGGGCAATAACTTGTCATTGACCAACATTGTCCAGAGGCAGTAGAGGAAATATCATAAAACGTTTGTGAATCCAGCCCTAATCTCTCAGCTAAATTGAAAGCTTCAGATGTTCCAATCATTGATATAGCTAATAACATATTATTGCATATTTTTGCCACTTGACCATTTCCTGCCTGACCCGCATGTATCACATTGCCACCCATGATATCCAACAGTTCTTTACCTTTTTCAAAAGCCCCTTCATCGCCGCCTACCATAAAAGTTAAAGTTCCAGCTTCAGCTCCGGTAACACCCCCAGATACTGGAGCATCCAGCATTTTTAGATCCGATTTATTTGCCACCTCTTCGACTTCTCGTGCCGACTCCACATCAATAGTCGAAGAATCTATCAATAGTAAACCTGCAGGAGAATTTTTGATAATACCCTCCTCTCCCAGATAAACTGATTTAACATGCTTACCGGAAGGAAGCATTGTTATTACGACTTCAGAATTTTTCAGTGTGTCGTTAAGATTTTCAGAGACTTTTCCCCCTGATTTTACGAGTTCAGTCAACTGACCTTCAACCAAATCAAACCCCGTAATGTCGTGACCTGCTTTTACCAAATTTTTTGCCATTGGTAGACCCATATTACCAAGACCGATAAATGAAACTTTAGTCATATGTCTCTCCTTTAATCAAAAATTAATTCTTTATCCTCTAAAGAAGAAAAAAAATTAGAAATTTTGCTATTATCAACTTCTTCAATAGTTTTTGGATCCCATTTTGGAACATTATCCTTATCAATAATTAAAGCTCTTACTCCCTCGTAAAAGTCTTTATCACTCATTACCCTGCAAACCACACGGTATTCCATTTTCATGCACTCTTCAAAATTAATATTTTTGCCATTTGTTATTTGTTTATGAGCCAATTTTAATGATGTAGGGGATTTTTTTAGAATTGTATCCAAACTTTTTGTAGCTAATTCACCTTTATGATTTTCCAGATTTTCCAGAATACCTTCAACGCTTTCTGCATCAAAAAGATTTCCTATTTCATTCGAAATTTTTTCTATTTCAGATGCACTTGGATCTAATTTTAGGTCTTGAATAAAGCTTTCCGGATTTTTCCCATCAGATAAGTAATCAATAATTTTTCCATGTTTTTTAGACTCAATAAAATGTTGCGAGATACCTAGAAAAATGGCATCAGAAGATTTTATCCTGTTTCCTGTCAGAGCTAGGTACATGCCTATATTCTTCGGCAGACGTGATAAAAAATAACTTCCACCTACATCAGGAAAAAGACCAATCCCAGTCTCAGGCATAGCGAAAGAGAAATTTTCCCCTGCAATTCTATGACTACCATGAACAGATAAACCAACTCCGCCTCCCATAACTATTCCATTTACTAAGGCTATATAAGGTTTTGGAAACCTTTTGATGAAGTGATTCAACTTGTATTCTTCATAATAAAAGTTCGTTGACCGAGAGTCACTGGACTGCCCCCAATCGTATAAAGCTCTTATATCACCACCTGCACAAAAAGCCTTATCCCCTGTAGCCTGAATAACTACAAATTTTATTTTTGAGTCATTTGCCCATTCTTTGAGGGTGGGGTGTATTTCTCTTACCATATTCAATGTGAGAGCGTTTAAGGCATTAGGACGATTTATAGTTATTAATCCGAGAGAACCTCTCGTTTCAAAAAACACTTCCTTTTCAGTCATTTATTATCCTTAAGAATCTCTCTAGCTATAATGACACGCATTATCTCGTTGGTTCCTTCAAGAATCTGGTGAACCCTAAGATCTCTCAAGTTTCTTTCCAAAGGGTAGTCTTTTAGATATCCATACCCACCGTGAATTTGGAGTGCTTCGTTAACAACATTAAAACAGGCATCGGTAACAAACCTCTTTGCCATCGCAGCTGCTTTTGTTTTATCCGGAGCATTTTCATCAACCTTTTGAGCTGCGTCTCTCAGCATAAGTCTAGAGGCTTCAAGATCTGTCGCCATATCGGCCAATTTAAATTGTAAAGCTTGAAATTCTTGGATTTTTTTTCCAAATTGCTCTCTTTCATTTACATAATTGACTGCTCTTTCGTAAGCGGATTGTGCTGTTCCCAAAGAACAAGCAGCGATATTTAACCTACCACCATCCAAACCCATCATAGCAAATTTAAATCCGTCTCCTTCTTTTCCAATTAGGTTTTCCACCGGAACTTTGCAGTCTTCAAAAATAACCTGAGTGGTTGGTTGGGAATTCCATCCCATTTTTCTCTCATGTCCTCCGTACGAGAGCCCTTCGGAATCTTTTTCTACAACTAACGTAGAAATAGAGCTGTCATCTGTTTTAACCATAGTTACATAGATATCCGAAGTTCCACCTCCCGATATGAAAGACTTTGTTCCATTAACGATATAATGTTTCCCATCCCTTACAGCTTTTGTTTTGAGGCTAGCAGCGTCTGAACCGGCTCCCGGCTCAGTGAGGCAATATGAACTTATTTTATTAAAGCTACAGAGATCAGGAACAAACCTCTCTTTTAATTTTTCATCACCAAATGAATCTATCATCCAGGTTGCCATATTGTGTATTGATAAAAATGCAGCTGTTGAAGTGCAACCGTGGCTAAGTGCTTCAAATATCAGCGTAGAGTCTAGTCTTGTTAAGCCTGATCCTCCAAGCGAAGGAGAGATGTAAATTCCAGCAAAACCAAGACTTGCTAGTTCTTTGAGGGTATCGATAGGAAAAATTTTATCTTCATCCCATTTTTCCGCATTAGGCTCCATTTTTTCAATCGCAAATTCCTTTGCGACATTATAAAAAGCATTTTGTTCTTCAGATAATTTCATATTTTATGTATCAATGTGGCGAAAAAATTGGCTGTCCGTTTATTTTATTTTATCCATGACATCACCAAAGAGCTCTTCGTCAGATCTAAGCTCCTTTGTTTCTGTTAATGGCTTAGACACCCACGTCTCGTTAATTAAATCTCGCCATGAAATATTATTATTTGTTCCATTTCCTCCCCAAGACCCACAACCGAGTGAGAATGTTTGTCTCATTCCGTTCCATAAATTACCACTATTTGAGGCTGCTTGAGGTTGGTTAACCATGACTCTAGAAGTCTTCGTAACGTTTGCTAGTTTCATAATGTTCTCATCACTATTTGAGTATATTCCACAAGAGTGTCCTTGACCTTGATACGATTGGATATTGTTTGTTAATTCTATAGCGTGATCAATGTTATCAGCTTTGTAAAGTGCCATAACTACTGACAATTTTTGCCTCCTCTTTTACTGCAGATAGTGCAAGTTGCATATGACTGTCAGGAGGCGTACCTACAATAATCATATCGTATCCAGAAACAGGGACTTCGCTAGTGTGGTAAAGGCCTATTTCTTCATCCCACTCTCCATAGCGAGCAGGATAAATATCGTTTTTAGTTCTTATAAGAGCATTTCTATCTGTGTCACAAATATCAACAGACCAGCCCATTCTTCTTGAAGCTTGTGCCAAATGGTTTCCAATAGAACCAGCACCATAAATTTTTACTTTCATACTTACTAATTTCCCAAAATCCTTTTCTTCATGAAAATTATAATGCAAATGGAATTAGAACATCGAGTATTCAATATCTGAAATTACCTTGGTAACATAAGTAGAAAAAACTACGTCAGAATAAGATTTATTTTTTTTTCGAATCATGACAAAAAAGTCTTCAGTTAAAAGCTCTAATGGTGATTTAAAATCAATAGGTATTTCACTACTATATGAGCCCTTAACTATCGTTAACTTATCCTTAATCAAATCATTAAAAACCAATTCTCCATCTTCACCAACAATTTTGAATAGTCTTTCTTTATTCCTCATTCCATTGCCAACTTTTAAATCTGCTCGAGTGCCATTTGAAAAGAGTAAATTAGATTCAATTATTTCTCCTTGTTGAGAATTAATTTGAATGTAAACTTTTTTGGAGCTTACGACTTCTGGGACTTCATTCATCAGTCTGATACACATAGATACATCATGGGGTGCCCAATCCCACAAAACTGGGCATGTATCTCTGAAAGGACCAAAATTACCACCAATCGATACTATATTTTTAATAGGACCAATTAAATGCAATGAATCTAGAGCTTTTCTAAATGCTGGATGATAAAGATAAATATAGTCCACCATAACTCTACTTTTATTTTTCTGACAATTATTTAACAACAAATCAACCGCCCCAAGATCTAGTGCTAAA
>CAJWUE010000005.1:0-40147 GCA_913047775.1 uncultured Rhodobiaceae bacterium | reverse complement strand
TGTAGATCTCAAGGTTTTGCAAGGTATTGATCCAAAGGCAGGAAAAATTGGAGACGTTTTCGACAAACCGGCCGCCCTGACCTGGGAAACTATACGCCGTAGTCGTTGTCCAATCATTGCGAAGGTACACGGTGCTTGTTTTACTGGTGCGTTGGAAATAGCTCTGCATTGCGACTTTATTTTTACGACTGTCGACACCAAGTTCGGCGATACACATGCAAAGTTTGGTCTACGTCCCACATGGGGTATGTCACAAACTCTGACGCAGGCTGTAGGGGTGCGTATGGCTAAAGAAATATCCTTTTCGGCACGTACCGTGCTTGGCAAGGAGGCAGTTAGAGTTGGTATTGCCAACGAAGCCGTAGCGGATAAAGAGACCCTTGATGCGCTAGTCGATAAGCGCGCAAAACAGATTGTGTCAAATTCCCAAGCATCCGTTGCCGCATTTAAGGATCTTTACAATCTTGCTCAATCAGGATTGCCAATAGATCAAGCACTGGAGGCTGAACTCGAACGGGAGTACCCAGAGATCGCGGACACCAATGAGCGTTTGGCGGATTTCAAATAAAAAAAGGAGTAATTATGAGCAGAGAAAAAGCGATGGAATTTTTTCAGACGTGCGAAGAAGGAAAAGGCTGGAAAGATTGTAAAAAATACTGCACGGATAACGCTAGCTTTTCATCTCAGGCAGAACCTTTGAAAGATATTACCACCTTAGAGGTTTACGCTGATTGGATGAGTGGCATATATACCCCCATGCCAAATGCGGGTTACGAGATCAAATCAATTTCTACTAACGAAGATTCAAGCCATGTAAGTGTATTTGCTGTGTTTACGGGAACTCATTCTGAAGAAGGTGGCCCAGTACCTCCAACCGGTAACAGTGTAAGAACTGACTATGTATACGTTATGGAATTCGTAGAAGACAAAATAAACCACATGACCAAGATTTGGAATTCTGAGGCGGCAAATAAACAACTTGGATGGCAATAAATGACCATACTTCCTAACCCCAATAATAATTATTTAGGCTCCAAGATTTCTCTTTATTACTTGGTAGTTTTAGCTTGTATGTTTACTTTTCGTGGTTGTGTTCACTATTTTGCTCCGGATGGAGGCTCTGGCATCATTGCCGGCATTCCTATTGAAACGTATCCAGAAGGAGCGGTTCAAACAATCATTAATGCATTTGGAGTCTATGGCATTTACCATTTGATAGAGGCCGTTTTGGCTTGGTTGATTATTTTTAGATGGAGAGCCATGATACCTCTTTTTCTTTTATTTGTAATGGCAACCCAAGCATTGGGAGTCGTCTTGGTGACAGTGAAACCATTGCCTGTCATACCACCTGGGCAAATAGTTGTTTATGTATTACTTCCTCTTTCTGCATTGGCTTTTTTCTTATCTGTTAAACGGATGTAGTGATCCAAAATTATTGAAAGAGTCAGAGGCGGTGGTACTTAAACAACTTGGATGGTTATAAGAAGATAAGATTTACAAAATTTGTTCTTTTTTCAGACTGGTGTATACCCTATTTACAAAATTACCCAACCAGTCAGGATATTTTTCGTCATAATCTTTCGTTGGTCTTGCTTCGATCACCTCTTCAAGAGTCTTACCATCTTCGATCATCTTGGATATCCTTCCACGCACTGTTTTCAGCATTTCTATAGTGGTTTGCACGTCTTCTATCGTTGAAATCTGGCCATGGCCGGGAATTACGATTGCACCAGGTTCCAATTGGTTAATCGTATTTTCAAGAAATGTTATCATTCCATCAATGCTTCCACCGCTACTAACATCAATAAATGGATAACCTTCCGTGACAAAAATATCTCCAAAATGAACAGCATTCTGCTTACGAAATAGGACTGCAGAGTCTCCAGATGTATGAGCCGATCCGTAATGTACTAAATCAATTATTTCGTCGTTAAAATACAGCGTCATACCTTTTTCATGAGTAATTACTGGCAAGGCATTAGCGGGATAAGGTTGTTGCAGATACTTTGTGCTGACAAGGTCAATAATTCCTCCTGCCCGCATGCCGGATCTTGCATTAGAGTGAGCTACTATCTGTGTAACGCTGGGATCAATAGCGTTATTGCCCTCCGCATGGTCGAAGTGCCAATGTGTGTTGATGACATAGGTAATTTCTCCTCCGCCTAAATTTCTTATCTCTTGTTTTATTTTTGGCATCATAGCCGGAAACTGGTCATCTACTATCAACACACCATCATTTCCTATTGAAACAGCGATATTTCCTCCTACCCCAAAAAGAACATAAAGATTATCATTAAGCTTTTGCGAACTTATCTGAGCGGCATCAAGATCCCACCCTTGCAACTTAGAAAATTGTTCAAGATTTATAGCGTCTTCGTGGTGCGCAGCAAAACAATTTAAAGAGAAAAATAAACTTATACAAACCGTAGCAATTTTTTTCATAAAACTTCTTCTTTCATGACATTAATAAGTAAATATTATTGTGGATCATGTAATATAAAAGTACAAGCAGATATCATCTGACTTGAGGTTGGGTTACAATAAAATTATAAAGTAAAAAAATGAAGTTGGACTAATACAAGGAGAGCAAGATGGATGAGTTAGCTGATCGGATAGAAGTACAAGACGTAATGCTACGTTATGCAGCGACCGTAGATGAAAAAGATTATGAAGGCTATAAGGCGCTATTCACGGAGAATGTGAAGGTAGTTGGCTTCGGTTCGGAGGAAATAAATGGTATTGATGATTATTTTTCATGGTGGAAAGATGCGCTTGATAAATATGATGCTACTCAACATATGTTAAGCCCTACCTACGCGGTTATCAATGGCGATAGTGCTAAAACAAGAACCGATGTCCAAGCGTTGCATTATCCTAATGGAGAAAAAGAGCTTACCCTTACTCTATGGGCAACTTACCATACGGATATGCTCCGAGTGGACGGGGTTTGGAAAATCTCACGTCATGAGCTTGTTCGTCGTGGAATTAAGCAACAACCTTAACTGCATATAAAAGGATGAAAATGAATATTGAAGGTTATATAGATCCAAAGTTTGAATCCATCAGACAAGTGTATAAAGACAATTTTGACAATGGCTTAGATATTGGTTCTTCTCTAGCAATTACATGTGAAGGCAATACGGTTGTTGATATTTGGGGTGGTCATAGAGATAAAGCTCAAACACTTCCCTGGGAAGAACATACAATTGTTAATGTTTTTTCAAGTACCAAAAATATGACTTCGTTATGCGCCTTTTTATTGGCTGACAAAGGTGAGTTAGATTTCTTTGCGCCTGTTTCAAGGTATTGGCCTGAGTTTGCAGCTAATAACAAGTCTGAAATTCTTATTAGCCATGTCATGAGTCATTCTGCAGGACTTTCTGGATGGCAAGAACCCATCACAGCACAAGATTTAAATGATTGGGAAAAATGCTGTGAGTTATTATCAAAACAAGAACCTTGGTGGAAACCCGGTGAAGCCATTGCTTATCATGCACTGACTGTCGGTTATCTTATGGGCGAGGTTGTAAGGAGAATTTCCGGACAGAGTTTAGGAACCTTTTTTAAAGAAAATATTGCAGGTCCTCTGCAAGCTGACTTTCATATCGGACTTGATGAATCTCATTTTAATAGAGTTGCAGAAATTCATATGCCAGATAATCCAAATCCAACAGATATGCTGGAATTAAAACCCGGTTCTATTGCAGAAAAAACATTTGTTAATGGAATGATACAACCTTCAGATGCTTTAACTGAAGAATGGAGAAAAGCTGAAATTCCAGCTGGTAACGGTCACGGAAATGCAAGATCCATGGCTAAATGTATGGCTCTTATGGCAAATGGAGGAATATCTCACGGTAAAAATTTATTATCTGATGAGATTGTAAAAATGGCTTTAAATGAACAAATAAGAGGAGAAGATCTTGCACTGGGTCCATCTGTGGTATGGGGTTTGGGCTTCTCACTTCAGGATGATAATTCAGACATATGGCACGGATACTTTGGAAATAGAAATGTTGTTTTTTGGTCTGGATGGGGAGGGTCGCTGTCTATAGCTGATATGGATTCTCGCACCTCATTTTGTTATACTCCATATAAAATGGAAGAAGACATATTGGGTGGACCAAGATCAAACAACCTTGTTAGAGGTTATGTAGATCTTATTAACACAATCAAATAGGGCTTTAACAAGTAAAATTAGTTGGACTGTGTAGGGTAAGAGACGTTTTAAACCTTTGAGTGCACCTGGTTCATTTCGAAAGCGCCTACCAGGTCATAGGCTTGCTGGGGCTCATTATCGTTACCCGCCTGCCAACCATGGAAGCCAAATTCTATGGCGCCATTTTCACGCAATCTGGGCATACCCGTGTCCTCGTTAATTGCCCAGAATGGGCCATGGTCTTGACCTCTTTGCATGGTGATATAGGTTCTCTTTTTCCGGTCAGCGGGGTCGCAATCATACATACCTCCTTTTCCCGTGCCGTTGTTAAAGACCCAGTGAGTTTCAGTGAATGCCGGGGCATTCTTTGTAGGAGCCAATGAATGGTCGTGGGGTGACATGTCGACACCTTTGCCCGCCGACCAAAAGTGCACATAGATTATTTCATCACCCTGGGCATCGAGAAGATGAAACCCAGGCAATAAATGGGCATCAAGACCCTTGAAATAAGGAATGCTCTTGCCGATATAACTCTGGTCAAATTGGACCCACTCAAACTCTTCGCTGAATGGCCCTTTGAAAGCAACTTCATTCATGGAGTGGATGTTGTCTGCAACCGTACTTGTTTCTATGATGACAGTTACGAGCGCACCGGCAACACCTGCATCCACAAAATCTGTTGTCACCACAGTATCTCTGACCTGTTTGAAGGGCGCAAATCGCTGTTGTTCAAGGTTTGTCAGGTCACCTAGAATGAGCTTTATATAGATGGTACCGTCAGCCTGGTTGAGCTTCAAGCGTTGACCAGGGCCTATGTGGACGAATTGAATTTTCCATTCTCCCAGAGTCCACACGTCTGAGGCTGCATATGCAACGCCGTCGGGAAGAGGGCTAATTGTCAGGTCCAGTCCGACTCTACTACTGACCTTGGCGGTTATGCCGGGATTCATTTCTTGTATTTCCCGCTGACATAATCATCCAACACGCCGTGAAACTGGCGCAGACGGTTTTCCTGATAGTTGGCGAGAGTGATACCCGGCTTTCGTGATGTCTTCAGCCCTTTGGTCATGCGGATCATATTGGGGGTGTCTTCGTCAAGAATAGGGCCGTAATTAGCAAGTTCAGGGCGCGAAGACCACGTATCATCCGGTGCCAGCCGTACCTCTTCACATGTTTCATAGTCTCGACCATCTTCGGGGATGGGATAAAGCATGTACACTTCCATGATGCTTTCATCGACATTGTTGCCGTGGGGTCGGAAACGATACAACAACGGAGCAAACAGGGTTGGCCAAAAGGTAAAGTTTGGAAACAACGTGTATTCCACCTGGTCTAGAACATCCGTGTCACTGTGTTGTGATAGATCAACGCCATACAGGACACCAAGTGTTTTGCGGCTATGTTCAGCAAGGGCAGGACGGGCCTTTTCTCCTTCCTTCAACTGCGGGCGTTGGTCCTCAGGTAGATAGCTTAACATCATATCGATAATGTGCTGTTCGGACCGTCCGTGCTCAGCAACATGTTGGCTTGCGACACCACTTGCCAGGATCATGCGGGTCACATGCTTGCTTTCAGGCCAGACATCATATTGCATCATTACATCATCCATGAACGAGCCAATACCATCTGGGTCAATGCCACCATCAGCGGTATGCTCGTAATGGGTTTCGGCGACATGATAGCCTTCGATAAAGGCCTCTTGGCAGACCTTCCAATTACACGGCATCACCTTCGATAAATGGATGGCCTTATACTTTTTATCAAAATTAAAGCTATCAAGATGCTTGGGGATGATCTCCAGATAGTCTTCCAGAGACCCACAATCCGGGTCGAGATTGACAAAGACAAAACCACCCCAAAAACCAACCTTGGCCTCGGGCAAGGAATATTCATTCTTGTCGACATGCTGGAAGTCCCAGTCACTGGGGATAGATTCAAGTTTGCCTTGCAAAGAATAAATAAAACCATGGAAAGGGCAGCGGAATTTCTCGGCATGGCCATTTTCCAGACACAGAGCATTCCCGCGATGCAGGCAGGCATTAAAATAGGCATGTACTTCATTTTCACTCGTGCGGGTAATGATTAAGCTATCGTCGACAATGTCGTAGACAACGTAGTCGCCGATTTCGGGGATTTCTTCTAATCGGCAGGCAACCTGCCAAACTTTTTGCCAGACATTCTTTACTTCAGCTTGATGCCATTCTTGGGAAGTGTAACGATCGATAGAGATGTCTGCTGTACCCAGTTCCATGCTGGGGTCTTCTCGAAATGTTGCTGGCGGCTGGATGCCGTCACCATCAAAAACTTTTTGCAAGGTGAGACCATCACCGTTGGCTTTATAATTCATATCTTTTGCTTTGATCACTTTCATGGTTTTAGATTCCTCCCAGCCATCTTGCCAACAGTATCATTGATACTAACAACATCACTTTATTTTGTAAATAATTGCAAATCACACGCTTTTTCTTATATGTACAATTCAGTTGAACAAAATATAATTAGCTATAAGGAAAATTATGATTAAAATTATGAGCAAGGAGTCCGCTTATGGGTTTTGAGACAATAGTAATAATTCTCCAGACTGTCGGTCCTTTTACTGTTCTTGTAACGGTCTATTTTCTTGTTACAGAGCTAAAGGAACAAAACAGAGTTGCGAGAGCTAATGCCAGGCAAAATATGGCTGATAGTCACCAAAAACTGACATTAGCTGGGCTTAATAAAGATATCGTAAAGATCAAAATAAAACTGAAAAAAAGTGAAGAACTTACTGAAGAAGAGGAGTCAATATATCTAACCCACTTTTCGGCCATTTTAAGAGCAAGACAGAACCAACACTATCAATATACTATTGGTATGCTTGATGAGGAAGAATGGATTGCAATGTTATCATCATTTAGAACCCTCTTAAGAGATAAAAAGAACCTTGAGATTTGGGATTGGGTAGCTCCAACGTTTCCTAAGGATTTTGTTAAGCTTGTAGAAGAACAAAGAAATAAAATTTAAAGGCTCAGAAATGGATTCTTCAAATCACCTAGATTATTTATTCAAATCTCTAATGCATCATCCAAGCCCTTACATTATCTGTGAGACAGATGGAACCATTAAATGGATAAATCTGGCGTCTGAGTACATATTTCGTACAAAAAGCTATTCTGACCTAACAATCAAAAATATTAAAATAGATGAAGACTCCCAATCTTCCAAAGATCTGATAGCAAACACCTATTCCACTTCTATTGAAATATGTCTTCGAAAAATCGAATTTTATATAACAACAAGAATTCACCTAATCCCCTCAGAGGATTCTGATAATTTCTTACTTATTGAGGTTTTATGTGAATCGCGTCTTGGATTGGAAGCCCTCAAACAAACAATATCTTGTGTGGAGTATGACAGAATTGATCTGGCTTATCAAAAGCAGTTTAATCTTGAAACGGGAGAAGTGACAGGTGTCGAGGCTCTGTTGAGGTTAAGAGATGATGAGGGTAAAATTATCCCTAACGACATAATAATTCCTCAAATTGAAGGAGAAAGCCTATTTTCTCTTGTTGTTAAATCATCTTTGAAGAAACTTTCTGAAATATTTCCTGTTAAAAATAAAATTGGTCTAAAAAACGCAACTGTATATTTAAATGTTTCTGCTCATACGATTATGCACCCGGAGTTCAGCAAAATATTTGCAGATTTTGCCGATAGTTTTGAATTTGAACCCGGGGAATTTGGACTTGAAGTAACTGAGACTGCTGAATTAAGTGATACTATGAAGGCAAGTAAATATCTAAATGTGCTTAAAGAAAAAGGAATAAAAATTGCGTTAGACGACTTTGGCGCTGGTTACGCATCACTTAAATATGTCAAAGATCTTCCCTTAGATGTCATTAAACTGGATAAACATTTTACTAATGGATTAGATGATAAATCAACAGCGCAACTTATTAAATTTGTAGTCGAAGTTTGCAATTCCCTTTCGTTAGAAATGATAGGAGAGGGCATTGAAACAGAGGAACAGAAAGCTTCCATGGTAAAGATTGGATGTAAAATAGGTCAGGGTTTCCTTATGCATAAGCCAGAGTTTTTGGATACTTTAATAGAAAATTATGATGAGTAAGGCGACAGGAAATAAAACTCCCAAAGGGGCTGAAGATATTATTTTAGCTCAAATTAAACAAGAATTTACTACTCCTGTAGGTGCAATCTCTGATTATCTAGAGATGATTGAAAAAAGCATCAACGACGCAAATATTGCTGTTGGGGATGAGATAGATCAAATTAAGTCGGGTTGTATTAAACTTATTGAGCAATATGAGGAAGCTTTCGAAGAAAATACCGGGTCAAATGCTACCACAGAAGAAAGAAAACCTGAGGAGTATTCAGAGTTAAGACATAATCTAAGAACCCCTCTAAATGCCATTATCGGTTACAGCGAAATTCTAATAGAAGATTTAGAGGATGATCTGTCGAAGGAGGCCCTATTGGACTTCCAAAAGATAATAAATCTTTCCAGAGAGACTGAGAAAGCCATAGAGACTTTTGTTGATTACATCCGAGGAGAGCCTTCAAAAACAGATGAAGAAGGTTCTTCACAACTAGAAACTGCTGAATCTTTGTTTAAATCTCTCGGTGATATAGATTTTTCGCTCGATTTAGATGAAAGCCTGCAAGGTGCAGATATTTTAATAGTTGATGATAATGTTACTAATTGTGAGGTTCTTAAAAGAAGACTTACTTTGCAGGGCTTGAATTGCAGAATAGCTTATGACGGAAATAATGCTATTGAGGAGGTTAATAAAAAACTACCTGATCTAATTCTTCTAGATGTAATACTGCCCGATATTAATGGATTGGAGTTGCTTAAGAGATTTAGAAAGGACAACAGAAGCGAAAATCTCCCAATAATTATGGTTTCTGCATTTAATGATGTAGATGGAATTGCTAAATGCATACAATTGGGAGCCCAAGATTATCTTCCCAAACCTCTTAACGGTACTATTTTATTAGCCAAAGTTATATCTTCCTTGGAAAGAAAGTTCTTTCGAGAAAGGGAAAAGGAGCTTGTTAATACGCTTCATATTCAAGCCACCACTGATCAACTAACAGGGATTCATAACAGAAGAGTTATTTTCGAAACTCTTGAAGACGCATATTTAGAGTTACAAGATGGAAAGCGTAAAGATTTTACAGTTATCATGATTGACATAGATTTCTTTAAGACGGTCAATGATACTTATGGTCATTCTGGAGGTGATGAGGTTTTGAAGGCTCTGGCTAATACCTTAGACAGCTTTATTTCTGAACCTAACATTGTTGGTAGAATCGGCGGTGAAGAGTTTTTAGCGGTAATCTTTAATGAGGATGGTGAAAATATTTCTGAATTTTGCGATAAATTGAGATCTAGTATTCATGCTGTTAAAGTTGATTACGAAGGTCAATCAATTACTATCACTGCGAGTGGAGGAATAGCGTTAACATCTGAATCTGGAAATATCTCTGATGTCGTCAATAAGGCAGATAAGAGGCTTTATGAAGCGAAAAAGACAGGAAGAGATAAGTTTATTTTGAATAATTAAAAAAGGAAATAAGATGGCAAAGATATTATATGTTGAGGACAACGAAATGAATAGAGACATGTTGTCAAGAAGGCTTCAAAGAAGAAATTATGAGGTTTTCCTTGCCCTTGACGGACAAGAAGGAATTGAGATGATGAAATCTGAGAAACCTGATCTAGTGCTAATGGATATGGGATTACCGGTTATGGACGGTTGGGAAGCCACAACAACTGCAAAGGCAGACGATGAAATCAAAGAGATACCAATTATAGCTTTGACAGCACACGCTTTAGAGTCCGATAGAGTAAAGGCTTTGGCGTGTGGAGCAGATGATTTTGATACAAAACCTATAGACTTTAAAAGACTTCTCGAAAAGATCGAAAGCTTAATAAGCTAAGAGATAGATTCTTGATAAATATTTTTAACAATTTTTGAGAGTTCTTCCATTGAAACTTCATCTTTTCTAACCATACCGGCGACATTCTTATTCAAAATATCTTTTTGAACTTCGGAAAGATCTTTTCCAGAGTAAACCAATATAGGTGCACGGTTTAACTCGTCATAATTCTTCATATAGGCATCTAAGAACTCAAATCCATCCATACGCGGCATCTCAAGGTCAAGAACTATTAACGAAGGAGTGTCTTTTACTTTTTCCAGACCCTCTTTACCATCTCTTGCTGTTACGGAAATCCATCCTGCATCCTTAAGCATCCTAGAAAGTAATTCTCTAACATCAGCATCATCGTCAATAACAAGAACTTTATTTTCACCATTTGGAGAATCTTTAATTAGTCGTTGGACAGTTTCTAGAAACAAATCTCTATCGATAGGTTTTGTAAGATAATCATCCGCACCTAATGATTCTGAAAGAACGTCCTGTGATAGCTGACTGACCATAACTACTGGCATATCTCTTAGTTCAGGATCAGACTTGCACTCTTTAAGGATAGACCATCCATCCCTACCAGGCATCAAGACATCTAATAAAAGAAGTTTGGGTTTCATTTCTCTGACTATTTGCAAGCCTTTTTCACCATCAGTTGCACCGATAAGAGTGAGACCAATCTTTGATAGAGTCCTTCTAATGATATCATGAATAGGGACATCATCATCAATTAAGACAACTACTTTCTCTTTATCAGAAAGTTTGCTTATCGCATTACCATCCTCTACTTCATCGTGTTCCTGAGGACATACTCTTGGAACATAAAGGGTAAAAACGGACCCCGTTCCAATCTCACTGGTAACCATTACATCTCCCCCCATCATTTCAGCGAGTTTCTTTGTGATAGGTAGACCTAGACCAGTACCACCGTGTTTAGCAGATGTTGATCTTTCAGCTTGCTCATATTCCCTAAATACTTTACTGAGACCTTCTTCTGTCATTCCTTCGCCCGTATCCGTTACCGCGAACCTGATCATTTCTAATTCGTCTTGCATGAAAGTATCTACATCAAGAGTTACCGTTCCACTTAAAGTGAATTTAAATGCATTACTCAAGAAGTTGGTCAAGCATTGTCTAATCTTTGTTTCATCTTGAGTCATGGATCCTAAAGCATCCTGTAAATTGACTTTAAAACCATTATCATTAGCAGAGGCTAAAGGTCCGGTAACATCTTTAATTGTTTCCACCATGGATTCTATTTCAAAACTGGTTAAATAGAGCTCCATCCTTCCGGCCTCAATCTTTGAAATATCCAGAATATTGTTTATTAAGGAGAGAAGGTGACTACCTGCTGAAGTAATTTTCTTTAAGTCAGGCAAAAGATCATCATAACCCAGGTCTTCACAATCTTCTGCAAGCATCTCTCCGTATCCTAAAATAGCGTTAAGCGGAGTTCTAAGTTCATGACTCATGTTTGCGAAAAATCTTGTCTTTTCTTCATTAGCGTCCCTTGCTTCATCTCTGGAAGATTCCATCTCAGTTGTTCTTGCTGCAATCAAAGCATTTACTTCATCGGACATTCGAGAGAATGCTAGAGACATCAATTCGACCGATGCCTCCTCGGAGTCCACATCATCACCCTTCTTTGCTAGCTCTGTCATTTTTTCGACATCCTCAAGAATAAGTTTTTGTGCGTCTCCTTCTAGTTGATCAGCTAGAAAAGACATCTTCTCAATAATAACTCTGTCTCTTTCTTTTCTTCTGTGGGCTTGTTCTTTTCTAATATCCTCCATCTCCAATAAATGACCTCTATAGCTATGAAGAGCAGTTGATAGTTGACCTACTTCATCTTTTTCAGAAGCCATCAGACCTGATCTTTTTGGCATTTGTTGAGTATGATCACCTTTTGTAAGACCTTCTAGAACTTTAATTGCTCTTGTTATACCTCCGAATGTCCGGTAAGTGACGAATGAGGTTAAAGAGACAATAAGCAAAAGCATTAAAGTTACAATAATATAGCTTCTCGTAAGAACCTCAGAAGATCTAGCCATTGAGAGCTTCTCATCTTTAAATATAAATAATTCTGCCTTGTCAGAGGAAAGATATGAACTTAAAGGTAACAGAGTAATTGAGGTACCAAGAGAAAAATCTTTGTCGCTGTATCTGCTTCCTTTCGATTCCATAAGAAGGTTAGCCTTTGCAACCAACTCTGAGTAATTTTCTACACCGTATCTCGATTCTATTTTCAAATCGTCGGACGAATAATCTTCCTCTAAGGAAATCAAACCCTCAGGAGTCTTTATACCGGTTCTTACTTCAAATTCATCCTCAAAAACTTCAATTGCTTTTCGCACATCAACTCCTAGAACTATCAAAGCAATTGTTTGTTTGTTCACCTTGATTGGAAAAGAATAAGTTTGATTAAGGGTTGTTGTTTGCTTGTTTTCTGAATCAAGAATCTTGAGAGTAGATTGTTTAGGTCTTTGCGAAATATCTTTTATGTAGGAGTCGAGATATGAGAAAAATCCTAGTCTCGCTTTTGGGCTACAAGGATCTATACCAAGCAAATCTAAAGCGCTTCCACAGTAAAACCTCTCGCCAGTGGGAAAATAAGCCATGACAAAACTCAAGTCACCTTCGTCTAACTCTTCTTCGAAGATAAACTCAATTAGATACTGAAGATCTCCCAATGATCTGTTTTCTATCGTATTGAATATTGGGTTTAAGTACTTTCCCTGCGCATCTATTTCATCTATAAATGTTTCGTCATCAGGATCCCATATATTTCCTTTTTCACCGTAACCAGGCAACCAACGACCCATTGATTCATAGGTGTTGTTGTATGTCTGATACCAGGCGGATTCATAAAGAACAACCAAGGACTCACCAGCAGCATCTTGCTGAATAGAATCTCTAGTTTGAGTGGATAAGAAAAAGACAACGGCAATTAATAAGTAACCTATAATTACAAATAAAAGTAACTGAGCCCTAATAGACATCAAGCTAAACTTAGATTGTTTGTAAATTCAAACAATCTCATATGTTAATTCAGTGAAAAAGTTAATTTAACTTGGACGTTATTGGCTTTAACTGATTGACCATTATAGGTAGGAGATTCATAAACCCATTTTCTAACAGCCTTAATCGCAGCTCTTTCAAAAACTCCTTGCGGAACTGCGACGACTACATAGGGATCCAGAACAGCACCATCGGTGTCTATATCAAATTCGACCACTACATAACCCTCTTTTCCGAGCCTTATTGCTTTTCTTGGGAAAGTGGGTTGTTTAGCATACCCTCTTGTTATTTCGATTTCAGTCTCATCTTCGCCAACAAACCCTGTATCAACGATAGCTGCCCAAGAGTTTACAGAAGAAAAAGAAAATATAAGTACAACCAAAAAGACTTTAAATCGAAAGTTCTTAAACTTTTCTAACTTCATTTAATCTACTCCTTCAGTAGAAATAAAATATTCATACTTCAGTTTCTATAAAAAATAATCATGTCAAAATCAAGATAAATTAAATATTATCTATAAAAAACCTAATTAAATAAATACTTCCTCTTTATGTATTATATTTCTTCTTATATTTTAAACAATCAAAATGATATTTGTTTGTTACAATCTTTTTATTATTATTATTTATGTACTACTTCATTAAAATAAAATACAAATGGTGATAAGGAGAATTCTTATGAAGAACATTATCATTACGCAAGCTCTTCTTTGGGGGGCAGCAATAATTTCAAGTGCTTTAGTTATTCCTAGCAAATCAGTTTGGTTATTGTTAACTGTATTAGCAGTAATTTCATTAGGCTCCCTCAAGAAAGGAATTACCTCTTTGGAGTAATCATTAGTAAGAGTAATGATGTCTTTTCCAGATCCAAATAGTCTTGTTTGTAGTAAAATTCTTGAGAAAACAGAGTTAACTCTCATAAAACTTTCAAACAGTTTAAAAATTGCTAATCTCTCAAGGAATTTCTTAAAAGAAATTGTAATTCCCTTAGCGGTTTATTTTAATTCTCTAGAGCGAAAGAAAGATCCTTATTTTATAGGTTTTACAGGAGGACAAGGTTCCGGGAAGACAACGCTATCTGAATTTGTACAATTAGTGCTTCAACTAGGTTTTGATAAAAAAACAATAGGGTTTTCTTTAGATGACATATACAAAACACCAGAAGAAAGAGAGGAGGATGCTAAAAATATCCATCCACTTTGCCGAGTAAGAGGAGTTCCTGGAACTCACGATATACAGTTAGGTTTGGATACTCTGGATTCCCTATGTAGCGCTGTTTCTTCCACTTTGACGTCTATTCCAGCTTTTTCAAAACCTTTGGATCGACATATGCCAAAGGATACTTGGCGTAAATACAAAGGGAGGCCTGATTTTATTTTTTTTGATGGCTGGTGCGTTGGGTCTAAACCAATCTCAACAGAAAATTGGAAACCGCCAATGAATAAATTGGAGGAGGAGGAAGACCCAGAAGGTATTTGGTCAAAATGGAGTAATAAAGAATTAGATGGAAACTACCAGGTATTGTTTAATAGATTCGATATTCTATTAATGATTAAGGTCCCAAACATGGAACATGTATATGAAAGTAGGTGGATACAAGAGAAAACTCTTGCTAAAACTCTCACTGATCCGGAATTAAAGAAAAAGATTATGACAAAAGAAGAAGTTTGGAGGTTTGTCATGCACTATGAAAGATTAACGCGTTATATTTTGGAAGAGATGCCAAGTTTTGCGGATATTGTTCTTAAAAGAGATCAAGACTTTAATTTTTCTTTTATTAAAACATCTAAATAAAGATTTTCAGTTCTAAAATTTAAACATTCTTTAACTAGAATTTTTTTATTTTTTGATTTCAAACGTAAACACTAAATACTAAAATAATCCTACTAATTTTTAGTGTTGTATTTTTAAATAAAATTATAACAAACCAAATATCAAGACTCCTTACTTAAAGGTGTTATTGAGTGGAGGAAAAGAAAATGAAAACACGAGCAGCTGTAGCCTTTGATGCAGGTAAACCATTGGAAATTTGTGAAGTTGATTTAGAAGGCCCTAAAAAAGGTGAAGTTTTGGTGGAATTAAAAGCAACAGGTGTTTGTCATACAGATGCTTTTACTCTAAGTGGAGAAGATCCTGAAGGCGCATTTCCTGCTATTCTTGGGCATGAAGGAGCAGGAGTTGTTGTTGAAGTTGGCGCGGGTGTTAAAGACATCAAAGCTGGTGACCATGTTATCCCTCTTTATACAGCTGAATGCCGGGAATGTGATTACTGCCTAAATCCCAAAACCAATCTTTGTCAGGCTGTTAGAGTTACCCAAGGTCAGGGTGTGATGCCTGATGGGACAAGCCGATTTTCCTTTAATAGTAAACCTTTGCTGCACTACATGGGCTGCTCCACTTTTTCTAACTATAGTGTTTTACCTGAAATCTCTTTAGCAAAAGTCCGCAAAGATGCTCCATTTGATAAAATCTGCTATATCGGATGCGGCGTTACCACAGGCGTGGGGGCTGTTCTGTTTCAGGCCAAAGTTGAAATCGGTTCTACTGTGGCAGTGTTTGGTCTTGGAGGTATTGGTCTTAATGTTATTCAGGGCGCGAAACTGGCTGGTGCCAACAAAATTATAGGTATTGATATTAATTCCAAACGTGAAGCAATAGGCAAAAACTTTGGCATGACAGATTTTATTAATCCCAAAAAAGTAGACAATGTTGTCGACTATATTATCCAAATGACTGGCGGTGTTGATTATAGTTTTGAATGTATTGGCAATGTTAATGTCATGCGCCAGGCTCTAGAGTGTTGTCACAAAGGCTGGGGTGAATCCTATATCATCGGAGTTGCTGGGGCAGGTCAGGAAATCTCTACTCGTCCTTTCCAGTTAGTTACTGGACGTTCATGGAAAGGAACTGCTTTTGGTGGTGCAAGAGGAAGAACTGATGTGCCTAAGATTGTTGATTGGTATATGGATAAGAAAATAAATATTGATGATTTGATTACTCACACAATGCCATTAGAAGATATTAATAAGGCTTTCGATCTCATGCATGCTGGAGAAAGCATTCGTTCAGTAGTACTTTATTAATTGAGATATTGAGATATATGGAGCAATATTTTGGAAAATCCAGATAAAGAACTTATTACAACGGATATTCTTAGACATAAGAGATACGCTGAACTTTCGGTATTTCAACCTACAAATCTTTTGCGAGAGTCAAGAAGACAGAATGGAATCCCTCTCGGAGAAGTACCCAGTATTTGCATTCTGGATCCCGACGGCAATTTACTGGATTATCTAAATAACAAAAACGAAGCAGTAAAAAGTAAATATTGGGCGTGCTACCACTCATATTTGTATACGTTTGAAATTAATGGATTAACAGTAGGGATAATTCCGAGAGCGGTAGGAGCTTCGTATGCTGTGTTAATAGCTGAACAACTCTTTGTTTCGGGCTGTGAACTTTTAATTAGTATCACTTCGGCTGGTATTATCACGGAGTCAAAACCAGATAAACAATTTGCTTTGATTACTCAAGCAATTAGAGATGAGGGAACAAGTTATCACTACTTACCGAAAGGTGAACCATCAGAGCTATGTCAAAAATTACTAAATAAATTAAAAAATAATAATAGTCTTTGGTTGGAGGTAAAAAGCTGGACAACAGATGCACCTTACAGAGAAACACAATCCGCAATAAATGCTATGAAGAAGAATAATGTAACATGCGTAGAAATGGAGGCATCAGCACTATATGCATTCGCAAAAGCAAATGATAAAGAAGTTATTTGTTTTGCCAACCTAACCAATACATTGGCACAAAAGGAAGGTGACTTTGAGAAGGGAGAAGATTTTGGGAGCGTAGAAATGATCAATTTAATTCAAAATATTCTCAAAAAATTGGGACAGTAATAATAGATTCATCATATTTTATACTTTTTGCACTATAACGTAGTGTGTGCTGATACAAATAGTTTCAAAACTTTTAGCTTGCAAAAAATGAGTTATTTATACATCCTCAAGAGAACAAATAACTGAAAACATTTCACTTAGGAAGGGAGAAAAATATGTCTAATGTTATGATTGTGGGTGCAACACGAGGAATAGGTTTAGAACTCACCAAACAATATGCTGATGAGGGTAATAATGTTATTGCCTGCGCTCGGGACACTGACGCAGCAATACTGCTTGATGAATTGGCATCTGGCTCAGATAATATTAAAATTGAGCAATTAGACGTAGCTAATCCTTCTTCTATCGAAGCTGCTGCTGGTCGTATAGGAGATGATACCATTGATACCATTATCATTGTTGCAGGTGCAGTAGGAGGAGATCCTGTGAATCAGCAGTCAATCGATAATATTGACATAGAGGAATGGCATAGAAATCTAGACACCAATACTATTGGACCACTTCTTGTTGCTAGAGCCTTCAAACAAAACTTAGTAACTTCAGGTAATGGTAATTTAATGATCCTTTCTAGTCAGTTGGGGGCATCAACTTGGCCAATGGGGGGTATGTATATTTACTCTACAACAAAAGCTGCTGTAGGAAAGGTCGGGAAAATACTATCACTTGATTGGGCGGCAGAACCAATAACAGTCTCAATCATGCATCCGGGCTGGGTACAGACCGATATGGGTGGTCCCCAGGCAGAAATTACTGCCGAAGAAAGTGCTTCTGGGATTCGTAACGTGATAGAAGGTTTGTCAAAAGAAGATTCGGGTAACTTCTATAAATGGAATGGAGAAATTCACCCCTGGTAGCAAACGGATAAATTAACTTCAAGATTTAATCTTATGTATTTTTCCAATACTTTAAAGTGCATTATTTTTTGTATTTTTTATTTGGCGTTTAATTCTATGTCATTTGCCAATCTTGACTCATCGGAATGCAAAACTTCATTAGAAAAATCAAAGCACAAATTTTCTTATTCAAGTGGTTGGGGGATTGATCAATCTAATACAAGGTATCAAAATAAATCATTAATTAATAAAAAAAATGCCGATAGCTTAAAATTAAAGTGGGTCTATGGATTAAATCATAAGACACCTAGGTCATACCCATTAATCACAGAGGACACAATATTTATTGGGGATAATTATCGTGGTTTGGTCGCCTTAGACAGGGAAACAGGTTGTGAAAGGTGGTTGTATAAGCATGATGGTTTTTTCAGCAGTGCAATTCTTTCTGGAACTATAGAAGATAAAAAAATTCTAATATTTGCTGATCGATTTAAAGGTATTTATGCATTAGACGCAACAAATGGTGAATTTATTTGGGAAGCAAAAGTTACAGATGAAATCTTACCTATGTATTCTGGTACACCTCTAGTAGTTAAAGACAAAGTTTTCGTACCTGTGGCTTCAATGGAAGTAACTCTTGCTATGAATTATTTTTATGGTTGTTGTAAATCTAGCGGTGGCATGGCTGCTTTTGATTTGAAATCAGGTGAATTACTTTGGTATTTGCCGACAATTAAAGAAGAGGCTGGCTTAATTAATTCCCATTTTTGGTTTGTACAAGAATATGGACCAAGTGGTGCCCCGGTTTGGAGTTCTCCAAGCTATGATTATGAGCTTGATTGGATTTTTTTTGGAACAGGGCAAAATTATTCTCATCCTACAACAAATACTAGTGATGCAATTTTTGCTGTAGATGCAAAGGATGGGAGTATAATGTGGACAAGACAATATACTAAAAATGACCTTTACACTGCTGCATGTAATATTTCAGAGAATCACCCCAATTGCGCAAACCCTATGGGTCTCGATGTAGATTTTGGAGCGCCCACCATACTAACAAAGTCATTATCTGGTCAAAAATTGCTGATTGCTGGACAAAAATCAGCAGAAATACACGTTATGGACAGATTTACTGGAAAACCATTATGGACAAAAAAATTAGGACAAGGCGGAATTATAGGCGGGGTTCATTGGGGATTGGCTGTTAATGAAGCACTTAGTTTATTATATGTTCCAATTAGTGATAAGGAAGCTTTAGGGTTCACTTATCCAGGAGAGTCAAAGCCTGGTTTATACGCTTTAGACATTTCTACTGGAGATAACAAGTGGAAGTATTCTCGTGCATCAAGATGTGATGATATTGAATGTACTTATGGTTTATCCGGCGCAATTATTGCAACAAATGATATTGTTGTCAGCGGAAGTATGGATGGTTTTCTAGAAATTATTTCAGCTGACAAAGGTAAACTACTTTGGTCGTTCGACTCATGGAAGGATTTTGACTCAATAAATGGTGTTGTTACGAACGGCGGGGCTTTCGATGCCCACGGCCCCATGGTAGCGGATGATCTTTTAATGATTACCTCTGGTTATAGTTATGTAGGCTCTCAAAAAGGAGGTAATGCATTTCTTGTTTTTCAATTAGAGCAAGAAAATTAATAAAGATATGATAAAAACCTATGATCTTGCTTCAAGAAGGCGTCGTATAATTGCTACTTTTATTGATTTTATTCTAGTGCCTTCTTTGACATTGCTTTTTGTTTTAATTTTAGGTGTAATTGAAGATCCAGAAGATTTTACTGATAGATGGTGGATAGTTCATATTTTGCTATTAGCAATATTTAGTTATCTTTTGTTGAATGGTTTTTTGTTGAGAAAATTTGGTCAAACAATTGGCAAAGCCATAATGCATATTTCAATCGTAAAATCAGAACCTAATAATAATGGGTTATATTATCTAAATCTTCTCCCGATTTGGAAAATTCTTTTTATAAGGGCAATGTTTTTCCCTTTATTATATATGATAGTTATTCCTTGGTTCATGTTTGCACCTATCATTGATCAAATACTTATTTTCGGTAAAAATAGACGATGTTTACATGATTATTTAGCCGGGTCAGTAGTAGTGTATCTTAGTAAGTGATTTAATTGATGTTTCTATGAGGTTATTATGAGAGTGCTTGTTAATATTTTTTTGCTTTTAAATTTCTTAATAGAATTTTTAGCTTTTATAACTCTTGTTACTGCGCCAAACGGTATATTGGCTATAGGTTTAGGAGAGCAGTGGTCAATGCATTATGGTTTTGCGGTTTTATCTATTGCCAGCGTATCTTTATGGGTCTGGCCTTATAGATACAATCTAAAAATAGCTTCTGTTGTTTTAAGAGTATTGTTAACCTTTCATGTAGGATTATTTTTTTCACTTCTAATTGCAAGAGATCAGTTCATGGGCATGATTTTACATACTTTTTTAGCATTATTTTGCTTTTATCTTTATGTCTTAAGAACAAAGTGGTGTGATCATGAGGTATAACACTTATTTTCGAAAATTCTATATCAATGAATCATCATGATACTAAAATTTATTAAAATATTTTTTATATTTTTTTATCTAATTTCATATTCTGAGATTTCCTATGCTGTTGAGATAGATTTTACTAGATATCTATCCCATCACCTTCCTAATGATGATAAGCAGAATAAGGTAAGTTTCTTTGGAGTGAATGGTCCTGCTCATTTATATGTTTGTATTCCAGATCCAAAAACAAAACTGATAATAGAATTAAATGGTATTCAGGTTTTTTATAACGATACCAACTTATCAAAAAAATGTTTTAAAGAAGATATTAAGCTTTCTAAAAATAATGATTTAGCTGCTTACTTTGAAAATTTTGTTGATGGAAAAATTTCTATAAGAATTAAACAAAAGGCGGATATAAATTTGAATGTAATATCTCGTATTCATTTCAATACAAATGTTAAGGATTTCAATATTTCAAAGGCTTTTTATAGCATCTTGGGTTTTGAATCATTAAGTGGCTTTCCTGAAACAAATACTCTTGATATGGCAAGAGCTATGGGTATTAAGAATCCAACTTCTTATGATGGCTCTCAAGGGGGTGAAGCAGGAGGTTATCTTCTGTACGGAGAACTTATAGGAATTAATGATTTTAGAGGTGGTGTTATAGATTTGATCGAGTTTAAGATACCTCGAAATGGAGATGTTCCATACGAGCAACTGAATCATCTTGGTATGGTTAGTGCTACTATGTATACGAGTAATTTAGATCATGACTATGAGTATATGAAAGAAAATGGAGTTAATTTTATTTCAACCCCGGTAACTGACTCCACTGGTAAAAAGTTTGTTTTTTTTAAAGATCCAGATAGTACTTTTTATAAGTTAGTAGAAAAATCAGGAAAACTTCAAGAAACCAAAACTACTTTCATTGAAAGCCTCGGAGAAGTAACAATAAATGTAAGTGATTTCGAAAGGTCTAGATCTTGGTATAAAATGTTTGGTTACGAGTTATTACATGAAAATCCTAATAAATATCCTCTTGAGATCTCCAAAGCTTTAGGGTTTGAAAAAGAAATTGAATTAAAAGGAGGTTTATTTAGTCACAATGAAGACAAATCAAAATTGGAGTTGGTTCAGTGGATAAGACCCTTAGATTTAGAAAGACCATATCCTATACCTATTAATCATCTAGGTATTCATAGGATCGCTCTAGCAACTAGTAATTTAGAAGCGGATGTGGAAATTCTTAAAACCCAAGGGGTAGAATTCATTTCAGATATAACACCTTGTTGTGATGGACCAAATTCTTCCAGTGGTATAGTGGCCTTTTATGATCCAGATGGCACAATAATAGAATTAGCTGAAATGCCTTGGTTTGCTAAGATATTATTTCCTATTATCATCTGGTTCAGAGACTTATTTAATTAAATAGTGTGCGTATATGGGCTTTCATTGATTAAAGAATAACTATTATTCCCTCATTAGGATTGATATTTCCCGCAACAACTTCATTGTAAGTGCTTATAAAATCCTCTAAACCAGAGATTTCCTTTACTTGCATCCAATCCTGACTTTGAGTCGCACGAGAAGCCATAAAAGATGTGGTTTTTTCGTTATAGCCTTCTGAACCCCAGTCACTAATTCTTTTTTGGATATGTGCTGGAGCAAAAAAGAATTCAGTCCGATCACGAATCATCAATTGACCTAGAGCATCTTCTGCTGTTGTTTCATTATCCCAGTGAGTCATTCCCACAGTAAAACACTTTAGCATATTATCTCCCAAAGACTCATGAAGAGTTCCCAAGATTTCTCTGTTACCGGCCATATCAACCATTACGCTTGGGTTATTAGAATTAACTATATCAAGTTGATCATATGAGATTACCTCATCGTAACAACCTAAGCTCTCAACAAAATTAATATTATTTGAAGAGGTAAGACCAATAATTTTTGGTGCCTGATCTTCATCTGCTAGACCTTGAGCTAGACCAATTGCTGTTTTGCTTGAAGCGCTAATAATAATTACTTGGGATGCCCCCAAATACGACTCATTTTGAAGAGCGTCGCATAAACAAAATGCTGTTATGTGAAGCGGGAACAAAAGGGCCCTAATATTATCCATCTTGTTGTCATAATTTTCTTCACCAGAAAGCCTCACATAGTTGTTGTAAACTGGGGGAAGCTCCCTACGATGATCCTTACCATCACTAAAACTTTGATTAGTAACTTTTTTTGGTTTTAGGGTTAACAAATTAGCTGCAGGAAAATAACCAAAAATCTTTTCTCCAACCTCTAAATTTTCATTATTTGAATGACTGATTTCAGCAACCCCCCACATAGGGATACACCCCCATTCCTCTGTTGGATCATCTGATGATGGAAAAAATTGCCAATATCCCATCGTATCACCGGCAACGCCATAAGTTATATTGTTTACAGTAAAGGCAAAGCGCTCAATTTTTACTGCAATCTCTCCCTCATCTAAAAGAACTCTATCATTGTCTCCATCAACAATACGGGTCTTAGTTAAATCGCTTTTTAAGGTCTGTAATTCACTCATAATTTCTCCTATCTAATTAATTTGGCCAATATTTTTTATAAAACCCCCTCTGACATTGGGACAATTAGCTCAAAATTATCATCAAGAAGACTTTCTACAATTTCAATATTACCACCTGGAATACCTGAGTAAAAATCTTCTGTAACTTTTTTATTAATAGACAAATCAACCTCAAACCAATGATTAGTTTTTAAATATAATTTTAGTCGGATCCGATACTGGTCAAAGTATGCTTAATAACTTTCCATTTACCATCTTGTTTCTTCATATGAGTGTTGTAATGACCCCATAGAGTAGATTTTTCTTGATCTCCCTCCTTATAGTAATGGGTTGCTTGAATGTCGGTCCTTACCTTAGCAACTCCTTCATCATATACTATTAAAGGATTTCCCATCATGTGCTGGCTACTTTGATATTTACTAACAGCTTCTTTAACATAAGCTATCCAATCAGCTTTCCCTTTTAAGGTGACCTGGTCTCCGGATCTAAAGTTAGGATCATAAATAATATTTACCTCAACATCATCTGAAAAAATTGTTCCATAAAAATCAAAATCTTTTGTATCAATTCCTCTTGCATACGAGCTCATAACATCAATAATATCTAGACGATCAGCTGTAGTTAATTCATCTGCCATAGTTCCTCCAAGTAAGAAAATTGGTAATAGTAAAATAAGTAAAATTTTTTTTATACTAATAGAGTACTCTATATTTTTTAATAGTAATCTTTTTGAACCAATAAATCGCATTTATAATGTCTACTATGATTTGTCTTAAATCCAATATAAAACTTATTTCTAGAATTGAGTTAGATTAAATGGAAGAATACGAAGAATATAAGGATTTTCAGATAACTAACTATTGAGTGGTAGTAACAAAAAATGATAGATTTTAATATTATCGAGTAAAAGAGAGAGGTAAAAATGAAAGCAGTAGGATTTAAAAATTTTGGAGGGCCTGAGGTTCTCGAGATTATGGAAGTTCCAGAAGTTTATCCTGGTCCAGGTGAGGTACGAATTTGCAATTATGCATCAGCAGTAAATCCTACAGATATTGTTTCAAGAAGTGGATTAATTGCGCAATTCCAAAAAGATTTCTCCCTACCTTGTGTGCCAGGGATGGATATTGCCGGTATTGTTGATCAAGTTGGTGATGAAATAAAAACTGATATAAAAGTTGGTGATAGGGTTATGGGCATGGTGATCCCAAAAGGAGATTATGGCGCTTATCGGGAACAGATAATACTTGATCAATATGCCGTTGTAAGATCTCCTAAAAATTCCTCACATACTGAATCCTGTACACTTCCTATGAATAGTTTGACTGCCCGCTTATCTCTAGATTTATTAAACTTAAAATCAGGACAAGTAATAGCTGTCACTGGCGGGCCTGGGGCTTATGGAGGCTATGCAATACAGCTTGCTAAAGCAGACGGTCTAATTGTAATAGCTGATTCAAACGAAAGCGATAAACAGTTACTAAATGATCTTGGAGTTGATCACATTATTCCAAGGGGAGATAATTTTTCTGAAAAAATTAGAGGAATCTATCCTGACGGAGTAGACGGATTAGCTGATGGAGCTTTGCTAAATGAGTTAGCTATTGGGGCTGTAATAGATGGTGGATCTTTTACCTCTATAAGGGGATTTAAAGGGGATCCACAAAGAGATATCAAATTTTCAACGACGTGGGTTAGAGATTACAATTGTGATTTTGAAAAGCTAGATAAAATTCGCCAACAAGTTGAAGACGGTTTAATTACATTAAGAGTTGCTGATACTGTAACACCGGAAAATGCCTCTGAAGCACATAAGAGACTTGATGCAGGTGGAACTAGGGGTAGGATGGTTATTAATTGGGAATAAATGAAAGCAGTCTTTGATATCGAAACCTTTAGAAAGATAATATGTTGAGATGAAAGATATATTAGAAATAAAAGAATCTTTTGATCATAGAGCTATAATTATACAGGTTGATTTTCCCAAAAAAAGAGAAGCATTTTCTTCTATGGATGCTTTTGCAGAATTTAAAGGGTTGGTTCTTTCCTCGGGCGCCAATATATCTCACGAAGAGCTTTTTAAGCAAGCTAAACCAATTTCAGGATTATTTATAAGCAAAGGAAAGGTGGAAAGAATTAAGATTCTTGCAGAAGAAACACATTCAGACCTGGTAATTTTTAATCACGACTTATCTCCCTCTCAGGAAAGGAACTTAGAAAATATCTTTCAGAAAAGAGTTTTAGATAGAACTGGATTAATCTTAGATATATTTTCTGTTCGAGCCTCTAGCCATGTAGGAAAATTGCAAGTTGAGTTAGCCCAGTTATCTCATCTATCAACCCGACTTGTTAGAGGATGGAGTCATTTGGAAAGGCAAAAAGGTGGGATAGGTCTAAGGGGTCCAGGGGAAACTCAATTAGAGACCGACAGGAGACTCCTAAATCATAGGATTAAGAGTATAAAGAAAAGGCTAGATAAAACTCACAAACAAAGGGCGGTTAACCGATATTCAAGAAAGAAAAGTAGTCAAACCTTAGTAGCTCTAATTGGGTATACTAATGCAGGGAAAACTACCCTCTTTAATTTATTAACTCAGAGTCAGCTATATGCTGACGATAAGCTTTTTGCCACTCTAGATTCAATTACCAGAAAAAATTCCATTTTAGGTCTAGATGATATTCTTTTCTCTGATACTGTAGGGTTTATCTCAAATTTACCTACACAATTAATTGAATCATTCAAAGCTACATTAGATGAATTGAAAGCAGCAGACATGTTAATCCATGTTATAGATATTTCTGATCCCGACTTTCTTTTTAAATCTGAACAAGTCTTAAAAATTCTCGAAGAGTTGGGTTTATCTAGCATACCTCAAATCAGAGTCCACAATAAATGCGATAAGATTGAGCTAAATGTAAAACGTAATTTAGCGAAGAAGTCTAATCATGAAGTCTTGATATCAGCTTTAAGAAATCAAGGTATAAATGAACTTGTCAGTTCAATCCACTTTCATAGACAAAAAAATATTATGAGACAATGGATAGAGTTAGAACCTGATCAAGGAAAAATTAGGTCTAAACTTTATTCATTAGACAGGGTTGTAGAAGAGACAACAAATGAGGTAGGTATGATAAAATTACTGCTAGAAATAGACGAAAAAGAATTAAATAATCTCGTCTCTCATAATGACATACGTCTTGTCAGCAATAGAGAAAAAATATCAATTACTGATTACTAATTATTTTATTCTTAATAAAGCTCCTGGAGAAGTTGTATAAAAATTTATATCTTTGTCTTTTGCTGCTACCTTAAGCCTTTCTTTGGGTTCTAGTACGGGTTCGTCTGATAAGATGAATGTACCCCAGTGCATGGCGACACTTTCTTTGGCATTTAAATCAACTGCTATTTCTACGGCCTGTTCGGGAGTTACATGAGAATAATTCATAAACCAATTAGGTGAATATGCTCCGATAGGTATCATTGCAAAATCTACTTTTCCCAACCTTTTCCTAATTTCTTTAAAGTCGTTAGAATAACCCGTATCCCCGGCATGAAAAATGTTCCTTCCCATATAACTTACATACCAACTACCCCATAAGCTCTTATTTCTATCAGCTAGCCCCCTTGCCGACCAATGCTGTGCAGGTGTAAAGGTAATAGTACTGTTTTTTATTTTATAACTATCCCACCAAAGAAACTCTTTAGCCTTTTTTATATTGTATTTTTCTAGTAGTTGGCTATCTCCCTTCGGTATAAGAATTACAATATCAGGGAATCTATTTTGAAGATCTTTCAAACTTTGGATATCTAAATGATCATAATGATTGTGACTAATCACCACCAAATCAATATTAGGTAAATTCGAAATTTCAATAGCTGGCTTGATCAACCTCTTTGGTCCAAACAATTTAAATGGAGAGGCTCTTTCCGAGAAGATGGGATCAAATAATATTGTTATATCTCCATTAAAAACTAGGAAACTGGCGTGCCCTATCCAGAATGCGTAAGGCTCATCTGTATTAAAAATCTTGGAGTCATGCCTATTTTTAACTTCGATATATTCAGGATCTGGTCTGTTTCTTTCTGAGCTCCATCTGATTATTTCGCTAAGGGACTTATTGTTTGATTTTCCGTCAGAATTTGTGAACCTTTCCTCGGCAAAAACGGAGATATTAAATGTTAAAATTATGAATAAAAATGAAAAAAATCTCATGGAAATTTCTTAACTTTATTAAGACTTAAAAAGACTCTCTAATGTCTTAATCTCCTCCAATTTCAGGCTTCCTTTTATTTCGGCATCAATACAATCCTTTAACTCAGATCTATTTTTAACACCCAGGATAACTGAGCTTATTTTGGGGATACTCAAAGCATACCTATGGGCTAAAATGGCAGGAGACTGGCCCATCTCTTTTGATAATTTTCTGAAAGGAATGGCACGTTCGTAGTCATCGAAATCTTTTTTATCAAATCCTGAGGGATCAGGATTCCTATCCATTTTAGCAGTTAGAGCACCCGCTTGCACTGCTCTAATCGCTAAGATAGGTATATCTTTGTTTTGACTTTCTTTTAAAATTCTATTCGCATCAAAATTATTATCGATAAAACCAATCGCACCAGCTGAATTCAAAGGATTCACCACGCACTGAATTGCTTCAGGTGGAGTTTCAGAATTAATAGCCTGTAACAAAGCTTCATTTTGACCCATTCCTCCTATACCCCAGTGATCAATTTTTCCCTCTTGTTTCAGTTTTTCAAAAGCAGGAATTACTGCATTAAAATAACAGCTTAATGATGTTGTGTTACTCTCTTTCATTTCATTGTAGTTGGAAAGCTTAAAATCATCTTCTATCAATTGAGAATGCAACAGAAAAAGATTTACCTTTTTCATATTCATAGTCTTGAGACTTCGTTCTAAAGATTTACTTAAACTTGGGTAAACATCTTCATAAGGCAAAGTACCAAGTACACATTTTGTAGTGATAAATATGTTATCCAACTCCTTTCCTTCAAAAGCTTGTCCTATAACTCTCTCCGCTTCTCCTTTTCCATACATTGGAGCAACATCGTAATGGTTGATACCTGCTTCAAGAGCCAAGTGAACAGTTCGGACAGCTTCTTCTCGAGTTGTCTCTCCCCAAACTTGACCTAAACCGCCACCCCCCAATGTCAGTGCGCTTACCTCTCCAAAAGGTTTAAATTTTCTTTTATGCATAATTACCTCTATATATAGAACAAAAGCATGCCTCTAAAACTCTTCTTAGTAAAGATTTTTAGATTATGCAACTATTGAGAAGGGATAAATATAATATGAAGCCAGTATGTTTAGTTCTTGGAGCAGGTGCCGGCATAGGAGGCACTGTTGCGATAAAATTTGCTAAAGAGGGATATCATTCATGTTTATGCCGAAGAACAGACCAAGGTGGTTTAGATCGCCTGGTTAAAATTATAGAAGACGATGGTGGTTCGGCAACAGGGTTTCTAATCAATGCAATTGAAGATGATGTTATTGAGAATCTTATAACCTCAATAGAGAACGATATAGGTCCTATAGAAGTCGTTGTATATAATTTAGGCGCTCAAACCGGTATGAAGCTTCTAAATGAAACCACTTATAAGGAATTTGAATGGGGTTGGAGAATAGCGAATTTTGGCCTTTTTAGAACCGCAAAGGTTTTATGTCCTATCATGGAAGAAAGAAGCAAGGGCACCATTCTAGTGACTTCCGCAACAGCAGCCGTCAGAGGAAACAAAAATCAACATTCTCATACATCTGCAATGGGAGGAAGGAGAATGTTATGCCAATCATTAAGTGCAGAATTTTCTTCCAAAGGGATTCATGTTGCCCATATTGTTATTGACGGGGCAGTCGATGCTCCAGATACTTTAGGAAAAATGTTAGGCCCTAAAATATATAAACAATTGAGAGAAACAAAAGGTATGGAACATGATGGATTGCTCTTGCCTGAGAAAATTGCTGAAACGTATTACCATTTATCACAACAACACAGATCAAGCTGGACTCATGAAATAGACATAAGAGCTTTCTCCGACTTAGCTTGGTGGAATCATTAGAACTTATTATCTTAATTAAGGCTTAAAAGGTCCTTTAGAAATATATTTATCTATTGTCTGATGGTAATGACGGATGCGGCTTTCTTGATAGTTTGCATAAGTCACTGTGCCTTTTTTCGAGGCTCTCATTCCTCTTTCAACTTCCGGTATATTTGACATATCCTGATCAAAAATAACTCCAATTCCTATTAACTCTTCAGCATCATCCCAATTCTCATCTTCGCTAAGGTAGTGAATAGGGATAGGTTCGTAAGGTTCTTGTTTTTCAGGGTCTTTATGATTTCTTTGAAGAAAGAAAGCTTCCATAATAGCTGAATCTTCTCTAGTACCATTTGGCCTAAACCTATAAATAAGATTTCTAGGAAATCCACCCCAAGGTGAAAAATTTGGAAAAACATTATAGACTAAAGCATCGAGCATTTCCGCGTCGGATTTATCTGAGTAATCATGTCCATCAGCTGCACTATAAGCTTTTCTAGCAGCTTCTGCTGCTACTTTTCTTGCTTCTTCTCCTTCTGGAACTACAGTCTTATTTTCATCAAAAACTCTCCCAGAACCATAAGAGATTGTATCTAGTATTTCTTGCTCAGTAACTGGCCAACAATGTGGTCCGGGCTTACCAACAAGAGCTAGGTTTCTATTCATATGATCGCCATAAATATCATATCTTGCGTTTTCATCAGCTTGGAAAGGAAGTATCTCAGGATGAATTTTTGTAGCATGAAAAGCTTCCATAAAAGCCTCTTGAACAGTTTTCCAATTTCCTGGGACTACCTTAGAAACATGAATAACTTTTTTACAATCCTCTAAATTCCATCTTTCATGATGTTCGGGTAATGGGGCTAAATATTCCTCAAGAGAAACCGCATTATCATCCATATTAATAAAAACAAAACCCTGCCAAAGCTCAACTCTTACTTCCGGAAGACTCCACTCTTCTGCTTTGACATGAGGAAAATCCCATGCTGCTGGTGTGTGTTTCAATGTACCATCAAGATTCCAGCAATATCCGTGGAATGGGCATTCGAGATCTTTACTAATACCTCTTTCTGTTTTTAATTTTCTTCCTCTATGAAGGCATGAGTTATAAAAAGCTTGAATCTTATTTTCTTCAGATCTTACGATTAGGAATGAGTAATCAAGAATATCATAAACTAGGCTATCACCTACCTCCGGAATATCTTCCACTCTACAAGCAAATTGCCAGACTCTAGTCCACATGCATTCCGCTTCTTTTTTGAAGAACTCTTTAGAAGTGTATCTTTCCATTGAAATATCTTCAGAACCAAGAAACTTATAGTTTTCTTCCATCATAAAATCTGGTAATTTTTTTGAGTCTTCTCCTAAATATTCAGTGTAACTTGTATATGGAGATCGAGCCTCTCCCGGTTCTAAATTTTCTTCTTTTTCTTTAATTCTCTCGCTCATTCTTCTTCCTAACCTTAAGTATTAAGAGTTTGTATCAGATTTAAAGACAAAATTAAACTTTAGTAAATACTTTCCTTTGTAAATATTAAAAATAATATCTAAGACTTATATATGCCATATCAGGATTTAAACCATATTCCGACGTTGGGACAATCCCATTTTTTTCAGAGAATACTAATTTTTTATCACCAAAAAACCTGTAATATCCAAGATCTAGATACAGGTCATCGGTCAGATGACGTTCAACGCTTAATGCTACAAACGCCGAACGATCGTCAAGATTATAAAGCATTTGTAGACCTGTGGTAGTTACTGGCGAGACTTGCATATTTAAACTGCTGGCGAGATATTGTTTCCCTAAAAGGAAAACCCCGTGTTGTTGGTACGCATCTCGTTCGTATTGTTCAAAATACTTCTGTGGAGAAGTCGTTCCAATACCATTGTAATGGTACTCAGTCATAAAATAAATATTGTCTGTTAAAGCATGATCAAGACCAATAGAAATTCTCGTATAGTCATCATCACCTGAGACATTAGCAACCTCTAACCAGTATCCACTATTGCCAATTGCTCCTTGGATTCCAGCGCCCACCAGTAAGAGTGACTCGGTATTCACAAAGGTAATCTGAAAATCCTGACCACGTAAACGGCTGGAAATCTTGGCGTAAGCAGCTGAATTTTGCCATTCTCCATCTCTTCCAAAAACCCATCCAATATCCAATTCTCCAAGATTTCCCAATGGTTTTTGAAATCGTATGGCATCAATACCGGGCCTGTACTCTGTGTTCAATGCTCGTAAATCAAAAGGTAAAAACACATCCATTGGATTTACAAACCGCGAAGTTCCTAAGGATATTGCTTGACGACCCAAAGTGAGGTCTCCAGAGTCGAGTTGAAACTGAATGTTTAAGCGATCCAGATTCTGTTGAAGAGAATACTGATCGTCTTTCGAAATTTCACGATTCAAGTCATTGTATCGATATGTTCTCTCTACAGGTAGTTTTTCATCCGATGATCCTGGTAGGACGTATGAGGACAATCTTCTGGAACTATTTACTGTATTGAGTTCATAGTGAACTTCCCATGCTGCTCTTTCACCCTTGGATTCAAGTTTTAGGCGTAGGGTAGTCTGCAAGAGATCCATTTTGGGAACCTCTATAACATCAAGGTCTTTTTCTTTTTGCATAACTGCATAAGTTTTTAAATAACCAGAAAATTCAGCACAATAAGCTTCTGATGATAAGATTAGCATTATCAATACCAAGCTAAGGCGTGGCATTACTATTTCTTTCATCAAGTACAACCAAACCATCGCGAAGATGGACTAATCTGCGTGCCCGTTTCATAATCATCTCATCATGTGTTGAAAAAACAAAGGTTACACCTTGATCCTTGTTTAGTTGTCTCATCATGTCCAGTAGGGCCATTCCAGTTTTAGAGTCCAAATTCGCAGTAGGTTCGTCAGCGAGGATAATTTCAGGTTTGGAGGCCATTGCTCTGGCAACAGCGACTCTTTGTTGTTGACCCCCAGATAGTTCGGAAGGTCTCCTATGTCCTAATCCTTCCAAACCAACGAGAAAAAGCATTTCTTGGACTCGTTCCTTACGTTTAACCGAAGGAATACCTTGTAAAAGCATTATGTATTCAATATTTTCCTCTGCTGAGAGAACCGGAATCAGGTTATACGCCTGAAAAATAAACCCAATACGATCTCTTCTGAAATCTGACATCTGCGAGCCAGACATTTTTGCTATATCCTTTCCAGCCAGAAGGACACTACCAGAATCGGACTTATCCAAACCCCCGATTAAATTAAGTAAAGTTGATTTACCAGAACCTGAAGGACCAATAATTGCTGTAAATTCGCCGTACTCAATATTCAGGGAGATCTCATTTATTGCCACAACTTCTCCTATGCCCTTACCATATTTGCGAGTAAGATTTTCAATTTCAATAACCATAGACATACGAACTTTCTCCTATAAAGCCTTTTGAACAGCTTGCGCTGGTACAATGCGGGCGGCAAAAATTGCTGGGTAAATTGCAGCTACTAAAGTTAATAAAACAACATAAAAAGGGAAATTAACATATTGGTCTAATGTTAGTTTAACAGGTATGTTATCTGGAAAGGCAACTCCTGAAAATTCCATTACCCCTAAAGATAATCCACTTTCTTGAAGAAAAATCCCTAAAATAAAAGTTATTATGATACCAAAAAAACAACTTATTAAAGCAAGAAATAACCCTTCAAGTAAAACCAAAGATGCAATTCCTGATGGACGCGTGCCAATTGCCTTGCTTACCGCAAGTTCATAAGTTCGTTCATAAATTGACATAAATATCGAATTAACAACACCTAAAGAAGCAAGTATAAAAAGAATTGTGCCCATTATAAGTGTTGATAAGCCAGTCATTTCAAGCATAGCCCCCAATCCAGGTTGTAAAGCTAACCAACCTTTTACCTCTAAAGTATCTGACGGTAAGGTTTTATAAATGTCTAAATCTGGCGAATTGGCTAATTCCGGATTATTAAATCTTATAGCTATTTGATGAACCCCTTCTCCAATATTAAACATTCTTTGTGCGGTAGAAAGATTTATAAAAGCAAAACCTTCATCTAACTCTTTTGGGCCAAATTGGACAATTCCTGATACTCTAAATAACTCTTGAATCATTTGATTAGTATTTATTTCTGAAGATGTTATGACAATTCTATCTCCAATACCTACTTCTAATTTTTCAGCAATAAGTCGTCCAAGTAATAACTCCCTATCAGAGCCACTTAAATAATCGCCTTCAATAATTGCTGATTGTAATCTGCTGGTGTTTGATTCTTTTTCTGCATCAACTCCATAGAGCACAACTCCATCTGAGTTGTAGCTAGAGCCGATCATTGATGGGACTATTACTCTTGATGCATATGTCTTTATCTCATCATCAGAATCTAATTTTGAAATAATGGATTTGGGATCGCTTATATATAATTCTGGATCATATTGATCTCTAAAGCCCGAATGATAAATTTGGGCTTCACCTTCTATAGTTTCAGTAATTCCTTTAACCATTAACCCGGTCATTGAATTGATTAAAGTATCAACTAAAATTATAACGACTAATGAGCTTGCAATTAAAGTACAGGTCAATACCGTTCTGCGGATATTTCTAAATATATTTCTCCAAGCCTGTCTAATCATTAACATTTAATTAATATCCATTGCATTCTTAGGTGACATTCTAGCAGCACGAAAACCCGGAGGAAGACTTACTAACATTGAAGTTATAAAGACAATTATCATAGGTTTTAAGAATACATTTAATGAAAATTCTCCCCTCATATGTTGAAACATCACACCACCCATATCAATAGGTTCTGAAAGTAAAAACCCAGTGTTAGCAAACCAGTAGATCATAGGAATAACTATAACGAGAGAAAGGGAAATACTTAAGAAAGTAAGAAACATGGTTTCAAGATTTATGAGAAGTATTAATTTTGAAGGTCTACAACCTATTGCCCGAATTACGCCAAATTCCTTTGTTCTTTCAAGCACTGACATTAAAATAGTATTTAACACCCCCACAAAAACAAGGAACACAATTAATACAAGAGTATAATTATTTCCTTTCTTATCTGCCTGCATCGTTTGATAAAAAGTAGTTTCAATTCTTTGCCAGGGCGCAACCTCTAAATTGGAAAGAGTTTCTTGTAATTCATCCGCAATCTCTACATTTCTCTTCGGAGTATTGACTAAGAGAGCATATTGATGAACCTCATCGGATAAAGATAAAAAACTTTGTGATGCAATTAAAGGTAGGTAAACGGTCATTCTATCAAAAGAATCTTCATTTCCAACAATTGAACTTACGATAAAAATATCATTAGCAATTGACCCTTCTGCTCCTTGGCCAATTAAAATTAGTTCATCGCCAATATTAATTTTTAATGACTTAGCAATAGAAGAGCCAATCATGGCTTTGTAGTAACCATCAGCATTGGGAATGCTGTCAAAATAATCTCCACTAAAAATTTTCTCTTTAATTCTAGTTACACCTGATTCAAGATTTGGATCAATTCCAAGAACCTTTACAGGAGTAGATTTCTCTTTTCCATATGCTAGAGCCATGGATAGAACTCTTGGCGCAAAGCTAATAATTTTAGATTCTTTATGAAATAACTCTTCTAATTCTTTTCTATTATCTATCGTTAAATATGTCTTAGGTTTTTCTCTATAACTTTTACGATGTATTTGTATATGCCCTACACTATCTTTTGTGAATATATCGATAACATTGCCGTAACTACCCTCAACAAGAGAGACACTTAAAACAAAAACGATATAGCCTCCACCAATTGATAATGCTGTAAGTATTGTTCTTCTGTATTGACGAAAAAGATTCCTAAAAGCCATGCGTAGTAAAAGCACTAAAATCTCCTTTTAAGATATCTGAGGGTAAACATGTCTTCAGAAATATCATCAGGATCAAAAGAAATTGAATCATAGATTATGATAGTTTTATGATCCTCTTTATTTAGCGGAACCATAACAAGCCTAGAGGGTAATAATTTCCCATCAAAAATTTTAGGATCCATAAAATCTAACTGACGAATAGCAACTCCTTTTTCATCATAAAATATTTGCTTAGTCGGTATTAAAGGCTCTTTCAATATATGATATTGAATTTTCCCCCAAACAGTAACTGTCGAAACCCTAGGAATTAAAGTTATTATGTAACTGTCTTCTTTCTCAGATAGAGTAAGATCATACTCTTCTGAAAGATGAGTTTGTTTTACAAGGTCATCATTTGTGAAATCACTACCCATCCACGAACTCATCATCATGGAAGGTGGGACTTTTATAACGCGATCAATTTTTGGAAGAAAATTCCACATTTCTTTAAATCTCATCAAAGTTGCTACACCACGATCTTTCTTTGGTGATAGAATTCGAAAATTCGCAAGATCATCACCGACAGTTATGCCTTCTAAAGAGAGAGATCTTTCATAATCTTCTGTAACAATCTTCATTGTTATCTTTACTCTACTTGAATTACCTTGATAAAGCTTTTCAACCTTATCAATAATAGATTCTGGTGACTGTGACCAAGAGTAAGGTGAGAAAGAAATAACAAAAGCTAATATTACAATAGAGTTTTTAAAAAAAAATTTCATTTATTTTCTTACCTCTTCGCATATCGGGATGATTCTAACAATATTTTAAGATTTTTTATATAATTGTGCAGTATTTTTCTTGAAAATAACTATAATTAATAATTAATATGATTTGTATTAAAGCTGAGATACCCCAAGAGATATGCGACATTGACGACGAATTAAAGGCAATTTATCACAGTAAGGATACCGTGTGCATTTGGGTCTTTAAATCAATGGAGGACAGAAACAGATTTATGAAGGAGACAATCGGAATGTTAAAAGAAGAGAGAGATAAACATTTTGAATCTTTTTACAAATCTGAGAGTTTTTAGTTATTTTCGCAGTTTTTTTAACTTTAAAATAATCAGGTATCATTAATCAGATTCACATTATAGGAAAAAAAAATGAAGTTATATCCACCGCATTTTTTATTGATTAGCGTCGTTGCAATGCTAGCCATAGGGTATATATATTCTCCCAGTAATCCAAAGAATATCTTTCTTATGTCAACGGGGTGGGTATTAATAGTCAGTGGACTAACATGCAATGTAATTGCAGCAAATCAATTTATGAAAGCTAAGACAAGTATAATTCCGCTTACTGAATCATCTTTCTTAGTAAAAAAAGGGATTTTTAGATTTTCGAGAAATCCAATGTACACTGGAATGACAATCTTTTTAATAGGGTTATGTGTAATCTTAAATAATTTCTATAACATAGCAGTAATTATCGGATTTTTTCTTTTGATTCGTAATAAATTTGTGATGAAAGAAGAAGAATTATTGAAAGAGACTTTTGGAGAAGAATATCTTTCGTATATAAAGAAAGTAAGAAGATGGATTTAAACAGGAGTTAGAATGTATAGTGTCAATGCTTCTGAGTTGGTTACTGCAGAACAACTGAGAAAAATAAAAGAAAAGAAAGATTGGATAAACATTTTTTCAATTCTATCCAATTGGGTCCAGATACTCGTCGCTATTTCATTGTTTTCTTATTTTCCTTCTTTTTTGACTTTTATTTTGGCTATTATTATTATTGGGTGTAGGCAGTTTGCTTTAGCAGTTTTGGCTCATGAAGGCGCACACAATCTCTTATTTAAAAATCCCAAAATAAATGATTTCATAACACAATGGTTTTGTTCGTTTCCATTATTTCAAGATAACAGGCAATATCGACCTTATCATCTAAAGCATCATCGTTTTACAGAAACATCAAAAGATCCAGACAAGGTTTTGAGTGCTCCATTTCCCATTAAGAAAATCAGTTTTTTTCGTAAAGTTGTTAGAGATTTGTTGGGAATCACTGGTTTAAAGCGTTATAGAGGATCATTGATTTCAATTTTTTCCTCAAGAAGTGATGAAAATCAAACAAGGCGAGAAAAGATATGGAAAAAAATATCAGGTTTCACAATAACTAATCTTATTATTTTAGCTGTTATAAGTACATTATTTCACTGGTCTTTGTTTTTCTTACTTTGGTGGTTACCCTCTTTTACGTATTACAGCCTGATAATACGTATAAGAAATATTGCGGAACATGCTGTAACGCCTGGTCTATCCGATCTTGATAATACTAGAACGACAAAAGCTTCGGGATTAATAAAATTCTTTATGGTTCCCCATAATGTAAATTACCATTTAGAACATCATCTATTTACAAATTGCCCTTGGTACAACCTACCTATGGTACATGACATGCTAGTGAAGAATGGATATTTAGAAAAAATGTGTGTTGAGGGCTCATACTTAACAGTCCTCAATAAAGCCACGAATGGGTAATATATAATAATGACCGCTTAGAAAATTTGAAGAGCAAAACACCATTAACATTTTTCTTTCTTGTTTCAGTTTAAGATTTACTTCATAATTGTAAGACATCACATTTATACAAAGGACAAAAGAAAATGACAGATTTAGACCAAGTTGCTGATAGGTTAGCAATCCGGGAATTGCTTGATAGGTATTGTGATGGTGTTAATCAAAGAGACGCTGAAAGATGGGGAAGTTCGTGGGCAGAAGAATCTTTCTGGGAAATTCCGCATTTGGAGATCAAAAATGAAGGAAAAGAAAATATCGTAAATATCTGGGTGGAAGCAATGAAAGGTTATCCTTTCGTGCATATGATGGCGCAACCCGCACACATAGAAATTAATGGCGATAAAGCCACTATGAGAAGCTATACAATTGAGACAGCTGTCATGCCTGATGGAACAGAGATACACCCGTGCGGGCAGTATGATGATGAGTGCATTAAAGAAGACGGAGAATGGAAGTTTTCCAGAAGGGTTTTCACACCACTGCATGGTGAATAATTTTCTGTTTAATACAGAAGAGGTCATTTTTATCAATGGACTAAAGCCGAAGAGTTGTCTGAAATCTTAATAAAATTTATAAAATCAGAATCTTAGGAAAATCTATGAGAGCAATTAAAGATTATGCTTCTTTTGTAGGGCAAAGGAAAATATTAATCACTATATTCGTTCTGATCATTTTGTGTTCAGTTGCGTTTCAAAATCTTCCTAATCGTATTTATGAAAATATGCTTGATCTGAGATTTGGATTCAACTACTCAGATGTCCTCTATACCGTTAATAGTCTTGGGGAAGAAGGAAGAGAGACTTACCTTTTAGCCAGTTTAATACTAGATACAATCTTTCCGATCTTATATGTAAGCTTCTTCTTAGGGATATATTCCTTTTTAGAAATAAAAAGAAGTGTTTGGTATTTATTACCGGTTTTGGTTGGGATATCGGACATTCTTGAAAATATTCAGATTTCCTTGATAATGGTGGCTTCCGTGGCAGAAATATCAAATGAACAAATCTTCTTCGCAAGTTTTTCAAATCAAGTTAAATGGATTTTATGCTCCATTTCTCTTATTATTTTGTTATTTGGGTTGATAAAAAAATTTGGAAAAACATCTATTATATGACGGAGCATTAAAAATTATTAAATCAGATTTTTATTTAAATAAGTAAAAAGAGGTAGAAGAATTTTCTTTTTTATAAACCCCTCATTGATTTTGCCTAGGTTTTTTGTAACATTATTATAGAGTGGATGTAAAAAAGGGTATCGATCATGAGTATTAAATTCGTAAATCCGCATGATGCACCTCAGCCTGCAGCTGAATATAGCAATCTTGCAATTGTGCCTGCGGGTCGTCGTCTTCTTGTCCTTTCTGGACAAATTGGAAATATTTTAGATGGAAGCATAGTTAAAGGATTAGAATCTCAATATGAACAGGCTCTTGCAAACATCAACGCCATTGTTGCTTCTGAAGGAGGTAACTCTGGCGACATTGCTAGAATCACTGTCTTTCTTACTGAAGAACCAACTGAATTCACTCGTATAGGAGAAGCTAACCAAAAGCATTTTCCTTCTGGACCACCAGCTATGACCTGGATCTATGTTGCTGGATTATTCAGACCCGATATCAAGGTTGAGATTGAAGCGATTGCAGCGGTAGAATAGGTTCATGTTAAAAATTAAACATTTTAAAAAGACTTCTTCGATTAATGAAATAAAAGAAGCCCTCAAATCTGACGGGGCGTTAATTGTTGATAATATCTTAAGTAATGAATTTGTTAAAAAACTTAGAGAAGAAACTGATCCATATATGGAATCTACTCCTAATTCAGAGGATGGTTTTGCAGGAAGACTTACTACACGAACAGGAGGTCTTGTGTTGCGTTCAGAGAAATGCAGAGACCTAATTCAAAACAAGGTTATTTTAAGTCTTTGTGATAAGTTCTTATTAGACTATTGTGAGCGATATCAGCTTCACCTTACACAAATAATTCGTCTAAAACCTGGACAGAAAGCTCAGCCAATACATAGAGATCGTTGGGCTTGGGGTCCACACTTAAGTCATGTAGAACCTCAGTTGAACACAATATGGGCTTTGACAGATTTTACAAAAACAAATGGGGCGACAAGGGTGGCAGTTGGTAGCCCTAAATGGGATGATAAACATGTAGTAAATGAATCTGAGATTATACAAGCTGAGATGTCTTTAGGATCAGTATTTTTATACTCTGGTTCAGTTTTTCATGGCGGAGGTGCTAATGAATCAAATGAAGATCGAATTGGCTTAAATATTACCTATACACTTGGTTGGTTGAGACAAGAAGAAAATCAGTATTTATCTACCCCTCCAGAGTTAGCTAAAGACTTAGAACCAAAACTACAACAACTAATTGGCTATAGCATGGGTCAATATGCATTGGGTTACTACACTCCTCCTGGCAAACCTGGAGAACATCCTGAAATAAGAACTCCAGAATACGCTCTTGGGAAAATCAAAGGAACTAGTTCTTCAATGACAACGGAAGACATAAAAAAGGCTGACCCTAAAACTCATATAGAAAAGTAGAAATTGAAGGTTTGTCAAACTTGTGACAAACTAGTCTTAATTACTCTGAAATTCAGTCGTAATAAGGGTTTCAGAGAGTACAACTATTAAGCCATAAGGAAGAGGATGATGGAATTAAAGGATAAAAGAATAATAATAACTGGATCAGCTCGAGGTATGGGTGAGGCAACACTAAAAGTATATGTTCAAGCCGG
>CAJWUE010000004.1:0-40288 GCA_913047775.1 uncultured Rhodobiaceae bacterium | reverse complement strand
TATCCCCAAGCGGTCATGAGGGGGCAAAACAACTTGCTACATATTTTGTTGGTCAAGGCGTCGGTCTGATGAACCAATCAATGTCGGCAGGTGCTGTTGTTCAAAAATTTAAAGAGGATTTTATAAAGGCTTATGAAAGGCTTTCAGGTTATCTTGAATAATTCTTTAATTTTCTGAATTAGTTGTTCGAATGAAAAAATTTATGACGTTCTTTATTATATTTGCATCGATTATTTTTCTTTCATTTTCCTATTTATTCATAACAAAACCCAAGAATATGCCTTTTATCGGACATTTTTTTGATAAGGTGTTCTATGGATCTTTATATTATTTAACTAAACCCGATTACAGTTACATTTACAAAAAGCATGAAGGACTTAAGCTAAAAGTGCACGTTTTTGTTCCTGAAAAACCTAAGACTGATACATCATTACTCCTTTTTCATGGTGGAGGTTGGGCATTTGGTTCATCTTATTCCTTATTTAAAATTTGCAAGGATTTATCCGATAGTGGGATAACATGTTTTAGTGCAGATTATAGGCTATCTTTAAAACACAATTCAAAAGTAAAAGATTCCATGTTAGATGCCAGAGCTGTTTTTAGATGGCTATCTGAAAATTCCGATAAGCTAAATATCAATAAAGAAAAAATTATAGTCGGAGGAGGTTCATCAGGAGGACATTTGGCTGCTTCGTTAGCAATGATTCCTGATGACAATGGCTCCACAGTGGACAACATTCATGCATTGGTGTTTTTTAATCCTGCGATAAATACTACTTTCTTTGATAATGGATATGAGCTTCCCGAAAATATGGGAGAAAGAAGAAAAAAATTCTGGCTCTACCTAAAAAAACTTTTTGATGGTAAATCTGTTGAGTTATCACCATCAAATTGGATTAAAGAAAATCTTCCACCATCAATTATTTTCCATGGAAAAAATGATAGGACTATTCCTTTGCCCATTATAGAAGAATTTACAAAGCATATGAAAGAAAAAGGCAATGAGATCAAATTGTTAACATGGGAAGGTAAAGGTCACCAATTTTATCGATGGGACAAGGAGTCCTATAGCGAAGTTATGAATGAATTGCTTTTATTTCTCAAAGAATAAACTATTAATTTTTGGAGGAAAATTTGTCCAAGAAAAGAACAATTACAGGTATCTTCTTAAGTATTTTTCTCGCCCTATCAATAGCTCTAATAGGAGGAGAAGGTTACAATCTCGTTTTACCGGCATTGTATATTTTTCTCGTACATTGGGTATTTTTTTTTCACGCATATATTTTCCAAACCGAGCATTATTTTGACGCAATAGGGAGCCTTACTTTCATAAGTCTTTCGTTAATAGCTTTGTATTTTTTTAGGAATATTTACTCCGTAATTATTGGAATTATGGTTATAACTTGGTCACTTCGACTAGGATCCTTTCTCTTTACAAGAGTCAAAGAAGTAGGCAAAGACAGTAGATTCACGGAAATGAAAAAGGATTTTTTATGGTTTCTTATGACATGGTCAATATCGGGTTTATGGGTTTTCTTAACTTACGCTGCCGGCCTAAATGCAATGATAAGTTCAGAGAACTTCGGTTTGCACGATTTAGGTCCCTTAGAATATCTAAGTATAATTGTTGGGTTCATTTTTTGGATATCAGGTTTTTTGTTAGAGGTAATTTCCGATCACCAAAAGAGAACTTTTAGGAAGAATCCTGAAAACTTAGACAAATTTATCGTTCATGGATTGTGGGCATGGTCAAGACATCCAAATTATTTTGGAGAAATATTATTATGGTTTGGCATTGCTATAATAGCCTTACCCACTCTGGAAGGATTGCGGTATATAACTCTAATTTCACCATTATTTGTTTATCTTTTATTAACAAGAGTCAGCGGACTTCCCATGCTTGAAAGAGCAGCCAATAAAAAGTGGGGTGATAACCCAAAGTACCTAAGTTATAAAAAAAATACCCCTTTACTAGTTTTAAGAAAACCAAAAAATTCCTAGATATTAATCGGTAGCAAGATCTTTTTTTAAATGTTTCCCAGCCAAATAATAATGATAGGCCGACCATATTTTCAAAGTGGATAGTATTAATAGGCTGTATCTTAATGATTCATTTCCATAGGTTGGCCTGAGGTAGTCACTCAAAATTCCTACTACTTGAGGGCCCAGTCCAAGACCAATGATATTTATAATAAACAACAATATTGCGGCAGCAACTGATCGCATGCGAATCTCTACAATACCTTGTGTTTGACTAAAGCTAGTAGCTTGATAAAAATTTCCTATCCCAACTGCGAAAATTAACCAGAAGAACGCCATGTAAGCAGTGGAACCAAGGTAAACCGAAACATATAAAGGTGCTGTTATTAGCATGGCAATAGCTACAGTCCACAAGTACCATCGTGGGTCTTTAGCTCCAAAATAATCTGCCACGTAACCACCAAAAAAAATTCCGATACCTCCAGGAATACCAAGAACTAACCCCAGATAAGTACCAATTTCTCCGGTCTGCATGCCATAGGATCTTTGAAGAAAAGAAGGAAACCAGCTTATTAATCCGTAACCAACAAATGCAGCTAAAGATGCACCAAAAGCCAGATGCAGAAAAGATTTTTTCTTCAAAAGATATCTAATAGTTTCTAACACAGTGGGTTGGTCGTCTGAAACAACACGTCCTTCAGCGGCACCTCTTATAGGTTCTTTTACTGTAAATCTAAATAATAAAGCTATTAAAAGACCTGGGACTCCAACCACAAAGAATGCTAAACGCCAGCCGAAAAATTCGTTAATCCAACCCCCGGCAAACAAACCAAACATAATTCCAAACGGGATTCCTAATGAATAAACACCTAAAGCCGTAGCCCTTTTCTCAGCTGGAAAATAATCAGCTATCATTGAATGGGCAGGAGGGCTACATCCCGCTTCACCAATCCCTACTCCAATTCTTGCGGCTAAGAGGTGAAAGAAATTTAGCGCTAAACCGGAGAACGCTGTCATTAAACTCCAGATAGCAACTGCTAAGGATATTACGTTGCGACGATTTCCTTTGTCAGCATATTTAGCTATTGGTATTCCCAGAGTTGCATAGAATACTGCAAAAGCAAAACCCGTAAGGAAACCGAGTTGAGTATCAGATAACTTCAGATCTAGTTTTATAGCTTCAAGTAATATTGATAAGATCTGTCTATCAATGAAATTAAATGTATAAACTAAAACCAAAGTTCCTAGGGCGTAGTTTCTTACAAACCTGGTGTTTTCATTTTCTACTAGCATTTGAATCTAATGATCTTGTTATTTTTAAGAGCTAGAAGAATATAATTGAATTTGAATTAAGACTAGCAATAAATCTATTTAAATTGAAAAAAAAAAGAGCTTGAAAAACCCCTTTTGACATTAGATTTTTAAAAGATTTTCTTTTGATGTAAGAAAAATATTTTTTGGTTATTTGTCATCGGGAATAACCCTTTCAATATTTCGACAAGAGTTTTCTAAAAAAGACTTAAAAAGGCTACAAAACTGGGGGTTTCTTGATTTTTTCATCAATAAGGTAGTCAACATATTTGTGAAAAAACTGGTTGCCTCTCTCGTTTTTTCCAAAAATAACCTCTTTCTTAGAATGTGAATCTAAGCCTTTTTGTATCTCTAGACCCAAAGCATAATCTTCATCGTTAACTACATCCCTTAAAAAATTCATATAATTATCTAATTCAGTAGTTTCTTCCTTATTTTTTGGCGCCTCTGGAGCAAGGTAGTGTAAAACTGTAGTATTTGTTTCAGGGGTTTTTCCAGGAAATATTTGAGCGATTTGACCAATTCCTAATCCTAGAGCCATTGACACATTTGGAAATAGAGTACGAACAAAATCTACTCCTTGACCTTCTCGTGTCCACCATTCTTTTTTTGGTAAATCAAGAAGTTCTCCTATATTAGTCGAAGCGAAAGCGATCCTTAAGTGTGGCCCAAAAGCTGAAAATTCCATAATGTCCTGCATAGTCATATCTAAAATGGTATCTTTGTGTGCAGTAGAAAAATGATAACCTTCCAAGTAACCATCGTAAGCTACCTTCCAATTTGCCCCATGAATAACTTTGAAACCATGGTAATACCAGTTATTAAAATCAAAATGTTCAATTTCAGATTTCATTCCGCTTAGAAATTCATCTAGGTTTAAATCTAGATTTGGAGTTAAAACTACGAAAATCATTCCTCCTAATTCTTGACAGGGAAGTTCCTGGAGACCTCTACAGGATTTATCTAAATTGCCAAATTTTTCATTATCCGTAATTCCTATCAGATCCCCTTTATTGGAATAGGTCCAACCATGGTACGGGCATGTAAAGTTATTTTTATTCCCTATTTCTTCTTTTGTTAATAAAGCGCCTCTGTGGGAGCAGACATTTCTAAAGGCGTGAACCTTTGATTCATTGTCTCTGGTAATCAAAACTGGAATGCCAACTATTTCTAAAGCTTTGTAATCCCCAGGATTAGGTATTTCTATAGCTAAAGACAACATTAGAGGTAGTTTTAAAAAAATCTCGTCAATTTCTTTTTTCCATCTATCTTTATCCGTGTAATCGGACGTCGGGATAGTCAAAATGGCTTTGGTCTGGTCAGTAGTATTGTTTTGGAAATGACCGACAACTTTCTCTGCAATAATATTGTACTCTTCTTTTCTATCCATAATTGTTAACTCTATTTATCTAAGCATTAATTAAAATATTTAATAAGTATTAATCAATATATTTAATATGTGCTATTTTTTTCTAACTTTTTTATAGATTTTTTATTCGGTTTAAGTTTTTTTGTAAATACCATTTTAAGCTGAAAAAGTTATTGTAATTAAACGCTTACCTCTGTTAAGAATAAGATCCTGTTAGAATTATAATGTATAAGTTATGGGTAACTAAAGGAAATTGTAATAAATGGATTTAGAATTTACGAAAGTTGACGAAGATTTCAGGTTAGAAGTTAGAGAATTTATCAAAAGTAATTTTCCCGACAAAATGAAGGATATTGAGAAAAGGACTGATCTCACTAGAGATGGTATCCTAACTTGGCATAAATCTCTTTATAAAAAAGGATGGATAGCGCCCCATTGGCCTGTTGAACATGGTGGAACCGATTGGACTATCACTCAAAGATATATTTGGGACCAAGAGTGCGCGAATGCAGGGACTACGCCATTAATTCCCTTTGGTTTAACCATGCTTGGACCGGTTATAGTTGAATTTGGAACTGATGAGCAAAAGGACTGGGTTTTAAAGGGAATTCTTTCAGGAAATCACTGGTGGTGTCAAGGTTACTCTGAACCTGGTGCCGGTTCTGATTTGGCTAGTTTGAGAACAAAAGCTGAGAAGCAGGGAGATTATTATTTAGTCAATGGTCATAAAATATGGACCACTTTGGCACAATTTTCCGATTGGATGTTTTGTCTAGTAAGAACCAAATCTGATGGAAAGCCCCAAGAAGGAATATCTTTTTTGCTTATAGATATGAACTCAGAGGGGATAGACGTGAAGCCTATTATTACTATGGATGGGGCTCACGAAGTTAACGAGGTCTTCCTAGAAGACGTTAAGGTTCCCGTAAAAAATCTTGTTGGAGAAGAAAATATGGGATGGACCATAGCAAAATATCTTCTTGGAAATGAGAGGACCGGAATAGCTGGGGTTGCTAGATCCAAGAAGGCAATAGAAAGATTAAAAGATATAGCCAAATCGGAATATTTAGATGGCGATCCTTTAATCAATGATAATGATTTTAAAAGAAAGATATCGGATCTGGAGATTGATTTAACTGCTCTTGAATATACTGAATTAAGAACTTTAGCAAAAGAAAGCAAAGGGGAGGGGCCTGGAGCGGAGTCTTCTATTTTGAAAATTAAAGGCACTGAAATTCAACAAAGAATCACCGAGTTGACAATCGAAGCTGTTGGTAGTTATGCATCTCCTTACCTTGCTCCCGCTTATGAGAGAGAAGGAACGAATTATTTTGCTATTGGGCCAGATTATAGCCAAGGAGCAGCACAGAATTATTTTAATACAAGAAAAACATCGATTTATGGTGGATCTAATGAGATTCAAAGAAATATAATTGCTAAGATGGTTTTGGGTTTATAGGGGGTATAAATGGATTTTTCATTTAACGAAGAACAAACTTTATTAAGAAATACAATCCAGTCGTTTATTCAGGATAATTATGATTTTGACAAAAGGACAGAGATTGTGAAGTCTGAAGAAGGAATGAAAATAGAAAATTGGAAGCTATTTTCCGATCTAGGTTTATTAGGCTTACCTTTTTCTGAGGATGATGGAGGATTGGGATTTGGACCGGTCGAACTCATGATAGTAGCTGAAGAGTTTGGAAAAGGTCTAGTAGTAGAGCCTTATATACAAACGATTGTAACTTGTGGAGGTTTCCTTAAAAGGGCATCAGAAAAACAAAGGCATGAATATATACCTAAAATCATTTCAGGAGAAGATATTTGGGCTTTTGCCTATGCCGAACCGCAAGGAAGATATAATCTGAATGACCTCACCACAAAAGCTTCGAAGGAAGGAGATAATTATATTCTTAATGGATACAAATGTGTTGTTTCTGCAGCACCTTGGTCTAAAAAATTAATTGTATCAGCAAGAACTAGTGGTGATCAAAGGGATGAAGAAGGTATATCATTATTTATTCTCGATAAGGATTCTTCTGGCATTTCCTTAAGGGATTACCCAACTGTTGATGGAAGTAGAGCATCGGAAATTACTCTAGAAGATGTTAAAGTTTCATCAGAAAACCTAATTGGCGAGGAAGGAAAAGCCTCCAAATTAATTGAACAAGTTGTTGATGAATCAATAGCCGCAGTTTGTGCTGAAGCTATTGGAGCTATGGGTGTGCTTAATGAGGTAACGGTAGAATACTGCAAAACAAGAAAACAATTTGGTCAACCAATAGGAAAATTTCAAGTTTTACAACACAGAATGGTTGATATGTTTATGGAATATGAACAATCTGTTTCAATGACATATATGGTTAATCTTAAGTTGCATGAAGAATACAGTGAAAGAAGAAAAGCGGCTTCAGGAGCTAAAGTTCAAATATGTAAAGCGGCAAAATTTATTGGACAAAGCGCCATCCAGCTCCATGGAGGAATGGGAATGACAGACGAGCTAAATGTCGGTCATTATTTTAAAAGATTGTCTATGATAGAAAGCCTTTTTGGAAATATTGATCACCATCTGAAAAAATACGCTTCAACAGCTTAGAAAGGTTCAAAAATGAATGAATGGCTTAAATTTGAGAAAGAAGGTCACATTGTCACTCTAACGATGAATCGTCCTGAGATAAGAAATCCTTTGGGTGAGTCTGATGATGTTAAAAACTTTGAGGAAGCCTCTTCCTTAATTAATAACGATAGGGATGTAAGATGTGTGATTTTAACCGGTGAAGGGTCTGCATTTTCGGCTGGAGGAAATGTGAAGAATATGAAAGAAAAAAAAGGAAATTTTTCTGGTTCTTCTGTTGCTTTACGAGAAAGATATCGATACGGAATACACAGAATTGTTAGATCCGTTTGGAATATTGAAGTTCCGGTTATTGCGGCCGTTAATGGTGCGGCTGTTGGATTGGGTAACGATGTTGCTTGTTTAGCTGATATTAGGATTGCCTCTAAAAACGCGCGTTTCGGTGTTACTTTTTTAAAGATTGGTTTAATACCTGGAGATGGTGGGGCTTGGTTATTACCAAAAATCATAGGTCTTTCAATGGCTTCCGAACTTTTATTTACAGGTAAATTAATTAATGCTGATCAGGCCAAAGAATGTGGTTTAATAAGTGAGGTGTTTGAAGAAAGCGAATTAATGATTGAAGCAAATAATTTAGCCAATTCCATCGTTAAGCAACCTCCTGATGCTTTAAGAATGAGTAAAAAGCTTCTAAGAGAAGGGATGGTAAGTAACTTTGAAACTATGCTTGAAATGTCGGCTAATATGCAGGCTCTAATGCATTTAACTGAGGATCATCAGGAAGCAATAACAGCTTTTTTTGAGAAAAGAGATGGGAATTTTAAAGGTAAATAACGGGAGTAAATGAAGTGGAATTAGGTTTAAGTGATGAAGATTTAGGATTTAGAGATGAAGTCAGAGATTTCATTAAGAAAACTTTTACAAATGAAATGCGTAAGAAACTATCTCTCTCTAAGAACGGTCATGTAGAAAAAGGTTTGCACGTTGAATGGCAAAAGGCTTTGTACAAAAAAGGATGGATAGCACCTAATTGGCCTAAGGAACATGGAGGCGCTGGTTTTTCAGCTACCCAAAAATATGTTTTTGAAACTGAGATGGCAAGAGAAGGAGCTCCAAGAACTGTACCTTTCGGTCTTTCGATGGTAGCGCCAGTTATTATGGAATTCGGTACAGATGAACAAAAGGAAAAATTCCTACCAGATATATTATCTACCAAAGTTTGGTGGTGTCAGGGGTATTCTGAACCTGGATCGGGCTCAGATCTAGCATCTTTGCAGTGTAAAGCAGAAGATAAAGGCAATTATTACTTGGTTAACGGTACAAAAATTTGGACTACTATGGCACAATATGCCGATTGGATCTTTTGCTTAGTAAGAACTACTAAAACTGAAAAACCACAGGAAGGTATATCATTTATTCTAATAGATATGTCTAGCAAAGGAATAGAAATAAGACCCTTAATTACTCTTGAACAGACACCCGATCCTCATCACGAAGTGAATCAGGTATTCTTTGAGGATGTTAGAGTTCCTAAGGAAAACCTTATAGGTGAAGAGAATAAAGGTTGGACATATGCAAAATATCTTTTGGAATTTGAAAGAGGAAATGCGTATTCACCTGGTTTATATAGAGCCGTTAATAATTTACGTGAGATTGCTAAAGATACACCCACGGGCGACGGTCGGAATTTAATTGATGATAATGATTTTATTAACAAACTTAATGAGTGTGAGATTCAAATACGGGCTATGGAATTCGTTGAATTGAGAATTTTTTCCGCTCTTTCTGCGGGAGAAAGAGTAGGTCCAGAGTCATCCATATTAAAATGTCGAGGAACAGAAATTCAACAATTACTCCAGGAGATTTCTGTTGAGGCCATAAGTCATTGGTCTTTGCCATTTATTGAGGATACATTTGCAAATGTAAATGAGCCATCTATTGGACCAGACTATGCATTAACTATCACACCTAATTATTTTAATGGAAGAAAAACAACTATCTATGCTGGTTCTAATGAAATTCAAAGAAATATTATTTCGAAGGCGGTGCTCGGACTCTAATTGACGACAGGTTATGTAAAGGTGAAACTTTAAAAGACTCAGTCTAAGTTACAAATATGTCAACATGGGGAAAACTTGCAGGCGCTACCGCCGGTTATTTAATTGGAGGTATTATTGGTGCCGTAGTCGGAGCTGTTGCAGGACATTATGTTATCGATAATGATGATGAGGATGTAGCATTTGCAATTGCCTTAATTGCTCTATCAGCGAAGATGTCCACAGCCGATGGAAAAATGTCTGAAAAAGAACTGTTAGCTTTTAAAGATATATTAAGTGAAGTTCCAGATAATGAATTAAAAAATGTCTTTAAGATTTATAATCTCGCTAGAGAAGATACTGCGGGTTATGAAGCTTATGCCCAACAGATCTCTGTTATATTTAAAGATAATACGGAAGTGTTGGAGAATGTTTTGGATGGATTATTTCATATAGCAAAATCGGATAATCCCGTAAACAAGCAAGAAGTTTTATTTTTAGAAAGAGTTGCGGGAATTTTTGGGTTTACTTCCGCAGAATTTTCAAGGATAAGGGCAAGTCATATGGGCTCAGAAACGGATGATCCTTGGTTGGTTTTAGGTCTTGATCCCGGCGCTAACATTGATATTGCTCAGAAGGCTTGGAAAGAATTAGCAGCTCAAAATCATCCTGATAGATTAATAGCAAAAGGTGTCCCAAAGGAATTATTAGGTATGGCAAATGAGAAATTAGCAATTATAAATGGTGCATATGAAAGAATAGTAAAGGCTCATAAGATGAAGGCTGGTACAGAAATATAGATGTCATTAGAAAAGAAAATAAGAGCTGCTGAAAAGGCATTAGAATTTGTTGAGACCGGTATGAAAATTGGACTTGGAAGCGGAAGTACTGCAAATGAGTTTATAAAATTATTGTCTTTAAAGATTAAAGAAGGATTTGATATCGAAGGTGTCGTTACATCACAAGACACAGAAAATTTAGCTAAAGAATCGAATATTCCTTTAACTTCACTTCAAGAAGTAAAAAGTTTAGATATAACCATTGATGGAACCGATGAAGTCGACAGTAACTTATCTCTTATTAAAGGAGGAGGAGGAGCCTTGTTGAGAGAAAAGATCGTTGCATATAATTCTGAAAAATTCATTATTATTGCTGACGATTCAAAAAAAGTTGATAAATTAGGAAATTTTAAACTTCCTGTAGAAGTCTCAATTTATGAGAACTCTGCTACAAATTTAAAAATTTTAAGAAAGTTAGAAGAGGTCGGTTATTATGGCTCAAGCTCTATTAGGAAAAGTCAAAATACTAATTTTATTACTGATAGTGGAAATTATATCTACGACTTCTCTCTTGGATCTATAGAAGAACCTTATATAGTTGATCAGTTACTCAATTCTATTCCAGGCGTTATTGGACATGGTTTATTTATAGATTTGGCTGACATAGTGATTATTGCCGACGAAGAAAGCGTTGAAATACTGAGTAAATAGTACTAAGCAGCTCCGGCTTTCTTAGCGTATAACCAACCAGCTTCAGCTAATGGCCTTACTCTATCTGCCCTATCTTCCGCGTGTTCGCTTGCAGCCGTACCATCTCTTACTCTTCCAATAATGCCTTGCAATATTCCCGCAAGTCGAAAGAAATTATATGCTAAATAAAAATCAATATTTTCTATTCCTGACCTGTTTGTAAAATCACAATACATTTTTGTGTAATCTTCAGCTGTTGGAATTCCTAGAGTCTTTAAATCTGCATTGGACAAGGTTTGTGTTCCTGCAGCGCTTCCATCTCCTGGCATAAACCACTGCATTAAGTGATAAGTGAAGTCTCCCAAAGGATGACCCAATGTTGATAGTTCCCAGTCTAGAACCGCAAGGACTTTAGCTTTTTGTTTATGTAAAACCATATTATCAAGTCTATAATCTCCATGTACTATAGATGTTTCGTCGCTATCTGGAATATTATTTGGTAACCAATCAATAAGTGAATTCATTTCATTAATTTTTTCGGTTTCTGAAGCAATATATTGCTTAGTCCATCTAGAAATTTGCCTAGCAAAATAATTTCCAGGTTTTCCAAAATCATTGAGTCCAATTCTTTCATAATCTACTTTGTGAAGTGCAGCTAAAGTACGATTTTTTTCTCTAAAGATTGAGATTCGTAAGTCTTTATTGCAATCGGGTAGCGTCGGGTCCCAGTAAATATTTCCTTCAACCATTTCCATTACGTAAAAGATTGTGCCTATAACGCTCTCATCCAGACAAAGACAATATGTTTTAGGAACAGGATAATTAACCGAGTTTAATGCGGTAATCACTTTATATTCTCTGTCTACAGCATGTGCAGAAGGCAAGAGTTTTCCAGGAGGTTTGCGCCTCAAAACATATTTCTTTTTAGGGGTAATTAGTTGATAAGTTGGATTGGATTGACCTCCTTTGAATTCCCTAACATCGAGAGGCCCAGAAAAATCTTTAACATATTCATTTAAATAGCTCTCAAGATTTGAGTGTGAAAATTTTAATTTTTCTTGGACTGGCATTGTGCCAGTAAATTTTTCTGATGAAGTTGGCTCATTATTATTTTCATTCATCTTATTTTTTCTCCAACGCTCTCCATCCTATATCTTTTCTATAATAACACCCAGTCCAATTAATTAATTCTACTGCTTCCATTGCATTATCCTTAGCCATTTTTAAAGTTCTTCCATATCCATTGATATTTAAAACTCTTCCACCATTAGTAACAATTTTATTTTTATTCTTTTTAGTGCCGGCATGATAAATATCAACATTATTTAAGTTTGAAGCATTTTCTAAACCGATAATCTCAAAACCATTTTCATAATATCCTGGGTATCCTTCCGAAGACATCACTATAGTTATTGCAAAATTAGGATCCCATTTCAACGTGATGTCGCGAAGGCTTTGATTCTTAACTCGAGTTATTAATTCTAATAGATCATTACGTAATCTGGGAATAATAACTTGGCATTCCGGGTCTCCAAACCTAACATTGTATTCAATCAATTTTGGTCCATCTTTGGTTATCATTAAGCCTGCATACAAAACACCTTTGTAAGGTGATCCTAATTTTTTCATTGCAAGAAGAGTAGGCTTTATAATTTTTTCAATAGTTTCATCGCAAAGATTTTTATCCATTATTGGCGCTGGAGAATAAGCTCCCATTCCACCGGTATTTGGACCAACATCCATTTCTCCTATTCTCTTATGATCTTGAGCAGTAGTAAGAGGAAGAAAATCCTTTCCATCAGATATAATAAAAAAACTTGCCTCTTCTCCCTCTAGAAATTCTTCAATCACAATTTCCTTACCTGCATCTCCAAACTTACCTGAAAACATTTCATTAATTGTTGATATAGCTACTTCTTTTTCTTCTGCAATAATAACCCCTTTGCCGGCAGCTAATCCATCAACTTTTATGACCAAAGGAAAATGATGATTTTCAATATATTGAAGAGCCTTGCCAATCTCTTTGAAGCTTCTGTATTTTGCTGTAGGGATATTATATTCCTTGCAGATCTTCTTTGTAAAACTCTTTGAACCCTCTAATTGACTAGCAATTTTTGATGGGCCAAAAGCGAAAATACCTTCATTCTCAAGAAAATCAACAAGGCCTTCTACTAAAGGAACTTCAGGTCCTACAAAAACGATTCCAATTTTATTTGAGAGGCAAAAATCTAAAACCTCTTGTTTTCCTGAAATATTTAAAATAACGCTTTCAGCTATATCATCGATTCCAGCATTACCTGGGGAACAATAAAGTTTGTTTAACAAAGGGCTTTTTGCTAAAGCTGTGGCTATTGAGTGTTCTCTTCCTCCACCACCTATAAGAAGTATATTCATAGTGAATAATTTAAATTAGAATATGAATTAATGGAAAAGTTTTTTATAAAAAATAAATAAAAAAAAATGAATTTAGAAATTAAAAATATTCTTGAATTCACAGTTTCAGAATTATCAATAGCGATTAAGAATATTATTGAAGATAATTTTGAGTATGTGAAAGTTAGAGGTGAGATCGGCAGAGTGTCAACACCATCGTCGGGGCATATTTATCTCGATATTAAAGACGAAAATGCAGTAATTTCTGGAGTGATATGGAAAACTAAAACCCCTCATTTACAAATACTTCCTGAAGAAGGATTAGAAGTAATTTGTACTGGAAAAATTACCACTTACCAAGATCAATCAAGATATCAAATAATAATAGAAAATATGGAGCCAGCTGGGGTAGGGGCTTTAATGGCTTTGCTAGAAAAAAGAAAAGAGAAACTTTCAAAAGAGGGAGTGTTCTCAAAAGAATATAAAAAAGAGATTCCATACCTACCTGAAACAATTGGAGTTATTACTAGCCCAACTGGAGCAGTTATTAGGGATATCTTACATAGAATTGAAGATAGGTTCCCAACACAAATCTTAATTTGGCCGGTAAGGGTGCAAGGTGAATCCTGTGCAGAAGAAGTTATTAATGCAATTGAAGGTTTTCATCTGTTGTCACAAAGTGATATTTCAGAACCCGAAGTCATTATAATTGCTAGAGGGGGAGGTAGCATAGAAGACTTATGGGGTTTTAATGACGAGACATTGGTTAGAAAGGTTTTTTCATCTTCTATTCCAATTATTTCAGCTATTGGTCATGAAACTGATACAACTTTAATTGATTTAGTTGCTGATTTAAGAGCTCCAACTCCCACTGCCGCAGCAGAGATGGCTGTACCAGTTAAAAGCGAATTATATTCTAATCTTAGTGATATAGGTAAGAGAGTGAGAAAGACTATCACCAGAAAAATGGAAGAAGAAAAAAAGATGCTAGATTTAATACTAAAGGTTTTTCCAAAGGTAAAAAATATTTTAGATCACCCTATTAATAAATTGAATAAAATCAGTATGTTGTTAAACATATCTCTTGCGCCGAGTGTAAAAAACTATAACCAAAAATTTTTTAGCATATCACATGGTCTCAAACCAAATTTGTTATCTAATAAAATTAAGACAACAATGAAAATATCTCGTGATGTTTTTAACGATATGAACAAGAGTTATTCATCTATGTTTTTACAAAAAAAGAATAGATTAGATATTACTACAAGCCTTATAAATGCAATGAGTCATAAAAGTGTGTTAAAGAGGGGTTATGCAATAGTAAAAAATAAATATGAATCTATCGTTAGAGATAATAAGAATTTAAAAGGGGGTGACCACCTTTCCATACATTTTGATAATGATCAGGTTGTGGATGCTGAAGTTAAAGAACCTAATGGTAAAGGAGGAAACTAAAAAAATTATGAATAGTGATAGAAAATTAGCAAAACTTATATATGGAGACGCAAATTTTAAGATATTGGAAGAAGGTTCATTTGTAATATGTGCAGTTACTAATAATGAAATCTCTTTGAGAGATTTAAAATATTGGTCCGTTGATAAACAGGAAGCTTATATAGATGCTAAAGCTTCCTTAGAAGCCTCAAAATAATTTTATTGAAATCTTTTATCCCACCTATTGTGTAACCAGAACCACTCGTGAGGTTTTTCCTTAATTATCCTTTCAAGGAATTCGTTAATTTTTAAAGTAAAGATAAGTATATCTTTTTGACGATTTTGAGAGGTTTCAATTTCAATTTTAGGATAAAATCTTACCTTAAATGAAGATCCTTCTTTTCTCTCAACTGACATTGGAATTACTGGAAATCCGTATTTGAGAGAGAAAGTTGCAGGAGCGTCTGACGTCATTGCGCTCACCCCAAAGAAATTGACTTTGACTCCACTTGATAATTTCTGATCTACTAACATTGCAATATTTCCTCTTTTTTCTAAAAATCTTAGCATCTTTCTAGCTCCGCCCGGACCCTTTGCGATCTGATTTTTTGTTATTTTTTTTCTTTGATTAATCATCCAGTTGTTTACAAAAAAGTTATTTGAATTTCTATATATTGCAGCGACACTTCCCCCACTCTTTTTAATCGCTATTGGTATTACTTCCCAATTAGCTTTATGGGCAGAAATAAATATAGCCCCTTCTTGGACGTATTTTTTCGCTATTTCGATTCCTTCAATCTCGATTCTCTCATTAGCCTCTTTTGATAATTTAGACAGGTTAAAAAATTCTGCGGATGTCATTCCTAAATTCTTCCACATATTTTTAACTATTTCCGTTTTCTTTTCTGTGCTTAATTCGCTAATTGCTAGATCTAAATTGATGTAAGCTCTTCTAGAAATTCCAAGGTTAGGCCCCACAAAAGAAGCTAAGAATCCTAATAACTCTGCACTCTTATTAATTCCAAGGACTTTGCAGATAATTAGCATATTAAGAGCAATTGATGCTTCTAATATATATCTAAAATATTTTATTATCTTCATAGGCTTGTTATAACATAATTTTACCTCTAATTTCGCTGTATTTATGTTAGGAATTAATGATGTCAGAGCCATTAGAAAGAGAGATAGACGAAGAATTAAGGAAAAAACAACTTAATTCTATCTGGGATAGATTTGGTATATACCTTATTGGTCTAGTAATTGTTGTAATTCTTTCTGTTGGTGGCTATGAAACAGTTGGCTATATAAACAAAATTAATTCTGAAAAGATCTCAGATCAGTTTGAGTCTGCATTAGAGCTAGTGAGAGATAATGAGGAAGTAATGGCTAAGAATATATTTATTGAAATTTCTGAAGCATCGACCGGTTATAGTGGGTTGTCATTATTCAACCTTAGTAATTTGAGTTATAATAGTGGGAATTATGATGAAGCTTTACTGTATCTTAAAAAGGCGTCCCAAAACGAAGAAATATCTAAAAAGATAAGAGATTTTGCAATATTACGATCCGGTTTTATTATGCTAGAGAGAAATAGGATTGAAGAGATTGAGGAAACCCTGGGAGTTTTATTAAATGATGGGGCAACTTTTTCGTTTCATGCTAAAGAAATTATAGCTTTGGCTTATTATAGAGATGGAAGATATAAGAAATCTTCCGAAATTTTTAAAGAAATATCTAATGATGCCTCTGCTCCATCAACAATATCGGTAAGGGCAAAAATATTTTCTAGTCAAGCATATAGTTACGAAGATAAGGACTCCGAATAAAGAAAATGAAAAGAAATTTATTTATAATTTTACTGACATTCTCCCTTTTGGGTTGTGAATCTATTGGCGGTTGGTTTGGTGGTGACGATATTGATAAAGATAGAATCAAGGGTGATAGGATATCCATCCTTAATCTTAAGAGAACATTATCTTCTGACCCTCAGACACAAGAAAATAGAATGATTTTGCCAGAGCCTTATTCAAATTTATCTTGGCCTTATCCAGGGGGATCTTTAAACAACGCCTTACAAAATTTAAAAGGTCCTAATTCCTTAAAACAAACCTGGAGTTCTAATCTTGGGTCGGGATCAAATAAAAAGTCGTTCTTAATTTCTACTCCTATTATTGCCGAAAACAAAATTTTCTTTCTTTCTGCTGACTCAAAATTAAGTGCATTTAATTTAAAGAACAGAAGGAAAATTTGGCAACAGGATTTGTCAGTCAAAAAAGAAAATAAAAATGAAGGTTTTGGCGGAGGTATGTCTTTTAACAATGGAGTGCTATATGTTTCAACTGGTTTTGGTTTCATTATTGCGTTCGAAAGTGATAGCGGCGAAGAGATATGGAGGGTGAATTTAAGAATACCAAGTAGATCCGCACCAATAGCAGATGACAGAATGGTTTATGCAATTACACATGATAACCAACTTTTTGCTCTAGATAAAATTTCAGGAAATATTATGTGGACTCATAGAGGAATCCTTGAGTCCGCTACAATACTTTCTTCAACATCAGTCGCAGTCAGCGATGATTTAGTTTTTGTTCCTTATTCATCAGGAGAAATATATGCAATTAGACCTATTAACGGGTCAGTGATATGGACTGACTCTCTAACTTTAACAGGACTATCAACATCTCTATCGGAAATTAATTCAATTACTGCAAGACCTATTATCGACAATGGAAGACTGATAAGTGTTAGCCATGCAGGAAGAATGGTTTCAATTGATATATCTACAGGAGAAAGAGTTTGGACTCTAGATTTATCTAGCACTGAAACACCTTGGGTTTCGGGGGACTGGTTATTTTTAGTAACAACTAATTCTGAGATTGTTTGTGTTTCTCGAAGAGCAGGTAAAATTAGGTGGGTTACCCAGATGCAGAGGTTCCAAAATGAAGAAAAAAAGAAGAATCCTATCCATTGGAGTGGGCCTATAATGATCTCAGGGAAACTTTTAATTGTATCCTCAAAAGGGGAAGCAATTTGGATATCACCAGATGATGGGGAAGTTGTAAATAGCAGTAAAATCTCTGGATCAGCATTTCTTTCACCAATAGTCGTTAACAATATTATTTATATTTTGAACGATAAGGGAGAACTTTCGGCTTACAATTAACTGAAAGTTATAATTAGATGCCAACTTTAGTAATTATTGGCCGACCAAATGTCGGTAAGTCGACTTTATTTAACAGATTAATAGGAAAGAAAGTTGCTTTGGTTGCAAATGAGCCTGGCATAACTAGAGACTATAGAATTGAGAATTTTACTTACAGCAATAATATTTTCGACTTAATTGATACAGCTGGTATTGAAAACAGCTCAAAGTCAAAAATATCGAAGTTAGTTAAAATATCTTCCGAGAAAGCAATTAGTAAAGCGGATGGAATTTTATTTATGGTTGACGCTCGCAAGAACCTAACTTCAGATGATATATTTTTAAGTGATTTAGTCAGAAAAAGCGGTAAAAAGATAATCTTAATAGCTAACAAATGCGAAACAATGTCTCTTGCTTTTGGATCAACTGAATTTTATTCTTTAGGTCTTGGTGAACCTTTACCTATTTCATCCGAACACAATAAGGGTATGGATGTTTTATTAGAAAAAATTAATCAGCTTTTTAATGATTCTAGTATCAATAAAAAACAACCGATCACAAGAGAAGATATTGTGAGAATATCAATATTAGGAAGACCAAATTCAGGAAAGTCAACATTAACCAACTATTTTTTAAATGAGACAAGACAAATAGTAGCTGAAGAAGCTGGTATAACTAGAGACTCTATTTCATTCCCATTTTTATGGGAAAAAGTAGACTATGAAATATGGGATACAGCAGGGTTAAGAAAAAGAGCTAAAGTAAATGATTTTATTGAAAGATTGGCATCAAAAAGCAGTCTGAATGCAGTAAAACAATCTAATATTAGTATTTTAATGATTGATTCTTTGGTAGGTTTTGATAGACAGGACGCAAATATAGCCAATTTCATAGAAGATACTGGCCATCCTTTTGTAGTAGCTGTTAACAAGTGGGATCTAGTTAAAGATAAGAATATTTTAAAGAAGGAAATAAAAGAAAAAACCTTATCTTTCTTACCTCAACTAGGAAATATTCCAATCATAAATATTTCTGCTAAAAGCGGTAAAGGTGTTGGACAGTTGATGATAAAAATTAACGATCTTGTTAAATTAAATAATATTAGGGTTCAAACTAATAAACTAAATAAATTTTTAGAAAAAACAGAGATTTATCACCCTCATCCGAATCAGAATGGAAGAGAAGTTAAACTGAAATATATAACCCAAATTACAACTAATCCACCATCCTTCCTTCTTTTTTCTAACAGACCTTCGTCAGTTCTTGATTCTTATAAGAGGTACTTAATTAACAACTTACGAAAGGAGTTTGATTTGGAGGGTATACCTCTTAAAATTAATGTTAGGTCAAGTAAGAATCCTTACACCAATCTATAGGAAAGTAAGCAAGGTTAATTTTCGTCATCAGCTAATAGCGATAACTGTCCTTGAATTTTTTCATTTTCGTAATCTACAAGACCTGTTGGATACTCTCCTGTAAAGCAGTGATCGGTATATTGAGGTTTCTCATTATCTCTACCCTCGCTGCAATCCATAGCCTTATAAAGGCCATCTAAAGATAGGAAACCTAAACTATCCGCTCCAATATACTTACGCATTTGTTCAAGATTTTTATTTGCGGCAAGTAATTGCTCAGTTTCTGGGGTATCAATTCCGTAAAAATCTGGAAATCTTATAGGAGGGCATGCGATTCTCATATGAATTTCAGAAGCTCCTGCTTCTCTCATTAACTCAACTATTTTTACTGATGTGGTTCCTCTTACAATACTGTCATCAACTAAAATGACTCTTTTATTTTTTATCGAACTTTTGTTTGGATTATGTTTTAGTTTTACAGAAGAATATCTTATTGATTGGGTGGGTTGAATAAAAGTTCTTCCTACGTAATGGTTTCTAATTATAGCTAACTCAAAAGGTATTTTAGAATATTCCGAATATCCTAAAGCGGCTGGAACTCCAGAGTCTGGAACAGGAGTTACAATGTCGGCATCTATTGATTCTTCTTCAGCAAGTTTTCTTCCAAAGGATTTACGACAATCGTAAACGGACTTTCCATCTAGAATTGAATCTGGCCTTGAGAAGTAGATATATTCAAAGATACAAGGTCTCAAATATGTAGAGGAGAAAGGTTTGATACTTTCTTCTCCTTCATCGGTAATAACAATAATTTCACCGGGTTCTATTTCTCTAATAAATTTAGCACCAATTATATCCAAAGCACATGTCTCGGAGCATAAGATTTTTGCTCCATCAAGCTCTCCTAAAACTAAAGGTCTTATTCCAAAAGGATCTCTTGCACCGATTAGTTTTTTGTTCGTAAGCATGACCAAGGACCAAGCTCCAGTGATTTGAAGCAATGCGTCTACTAATCGTTTTATAGTTCTGCCTGCTTCCGATCTTGCTACTAGCTGGAGTATTGTTTCCGTGTCTGAGGTAGACTGAAAAATCGCACCTTTCTTAACTAATTCATCTCTTAGAGATAATGCATTTGTTATATTTCCATTATGAGCTATCGCAAAACCACCTCCCCATAAGTCTGCATAGAGAGGTTGTATGTTTCGTAATATTGTTCCTCCAGTAGTTGAATATCTGTTATGTCCTACACAACTTCTTCCTGAAAGTCTTTTAATAACAGAGCTCTTTGAGAAGTGATCGCCTACCAATCCCGCATGTTTTTCTGAGAGAAATTTTTTGCCATCAAAGGTAACTATTCCAGCAGCTTCCTGGCCTCTATGTTGTAGTGCATGTAAACCTAATGCAGTTAATGCCGCAGCTTCATTATGACCATAAACCCCAAACACCCCGCACTCTTCGTGGAGTTTGTTGTTAAAATTATTATTGTAAAAATTGTAACTTTTCAATTTGTTCATCCAGAGGTTCATCTTTTTTCTTTTTAAAGTCTTGGTCTAATGAAATATCTATTATCTGTAAATTCTTTCTTAGAAATATTGCTAGGCTTTCAATGATAGGAGATGCTTTGGATGCATTTATATAGTTTGGTCTATTTTCTTTTTCAATAGGCAAAATAATAACCATATAGACAATTCCCACGATCAAAAAAATTCTAAAGATTCCGAAAATAAAACCCAAAAAACGATCAATATACCCAATTGATGTCTTCTTAAATAGCTTTTCTAACGGTATTGAGAATATTCTCCATAATATTAAAGTTGAAACAAATATTATTGAAATAGTTATTAAGTTTGCTAAAGGCTTATTTTCAATAAAGACACTAACATATTGGGTTGATTCCGGCATGAAAATTTTTAAATTAATAAAAGCTACCACCCACCCAAGAAGCGAAATAATTTCTCTTATAAAACCTTGAGATAAGGCTAAAATACCTGACAAAAGCATGAATATAATAAGAACAATATCAATTATATTATTTTCCATAATTGTCCACCAGTTAGAGAAAATTATAAGTAAGGCTTTATATTAATAATATCTACCTAATTCTTATCAAAGGTTAAAGGTCCAAGAGATTTACCATTAATAAACTGATTAACATATTTGTTTGATGATTCTTCCATCTCTCCAATACTGCCTGACCAAATAATTCTACCTTCATGTATCATATATATCTTGTCAGCTATTACCCTTGCACTAGCCATATCATGTGTAATCGTAATTGCTGTAGCTCCTATGTCTTTAACTTTTTCTAGAATTAATCTGTTTATTACGTCCGCGCTAATTGGGTCTAATCCGGTGGTAGGTTCATCAAAAAATAAAACCTCAGGTTCTATTGATATTGCCCTGGCCAATGCAACCCTTTTTTGCATGCCTCCAGATAATTCAGAAGGAAAGAGGTTAGCAACTTTTTCATCCAAACCCACCTTATTAAGATTTTCTATAGCTTTTTTATAACAAATTTTCTTTTTTATTCCTTTTCTGGAATCATAAAAGCTTACATTCTGCCATATTTTTAAACTATCAAATAGCGCGCTTCCTTGGAAAAGCATGCCTATTTTAGTTTTTTTTTGCGAGATATAGTTCATTTTCTTATTATACAACTCTTCACCATTAAGTATCACATTGCCTTCATCAGCATTTATTAGCCCTAAAATACATTTTAAAAGAACAGATTTTCCTGTACCGGAACGACCTATGATTACGGCGGATTCTCCTCTAATAATATTAAAATTAATGCCCTTCAACACTTTATTTTTATTAAATGATTTATGTATATCTCTTATTTCAATCATTTTAGATCATGTTGCAAAAAATAACGTTGTCATTATATAATTTGAGGCGAGAATAAGGATTGATGAACTTACAACAGCATTAGTAGTTGCATTTCCCACACCCTGAGCACCACCGTTTGAATAGAAACCATTATAACAACCCATAAGAGTAATAATAAGACCAAAGAATGAAGCTTTAATAAGGCCAGAAGTAATATCGGATATTTCAAGAAAACTTTCTGTATTTTGCAGATAAACATCCCCGTTAAAATCTAGACTCTGTGTTGCTATAAACCAACCTCCCATAATACCGATTATATCGGCAAAAAATATTAATAATGGTAGAGTAATAATTCCTGAAATGACTCTGGGTAAAACTAGATATTCGTATGGATCTGTAGAAAGGCTTTTGAGGGCATCTATTTGTTCGGTAACCCTCATTGTTCCTATTTCTGCAGCTATTGCAGCTGAAACTCTGCCAGCAACTACTATTCCACCTAGAACTGGTCCCAATTCACGAGTTATACCAAGAGCGACAATGGAAGATACTATAGATTCAGAATTAAACTGATTTCCACCATAATATATCTGGAGTGCCAAGGCACCGCCTGTAAAAAATGAAGTTAATGCAACCACCGGCAAAGAATAATAACCAATGAATAATATTTGTTGAAAAATATTCTTAAAATACCATCTTCCTATCAATGCTCTGAGAGTTCTCATTAAGAAAAATGAAAATTTGCCAGTTTCTTCAAGAAATACTGTGATAACTTTTCCAATATTAGACAATATATTCATTATTCTAATTACTCATATCTATCAGGTAAATGTTCTTCTTTTGCTAGATCAGAGAAGCGGGTCAGTGTCTGGTTGAACTGCAACGTTACCTCACCAGTTGGACCGTGTCGATGTTTACGAACCAATATGTCGGCTTTTCCATGTACATCATCCATTCTTGCTTGCCAATTTATGTGTTGTTCAGTACCCACAGGAGGCTGTTCGTTATTGAGATAATATTCTTCTCTATAAACAAACATTACTATATCAGCATCTTGTTCAATTGCTCCTGATTCTCTTAAGTCAGATAATATTGGTTTCTTGTTGTCTCTTGATTCTACTTGCCTAGAGAGTTGAGAAAGAGCCAGGATAGGAATTTTTAAGTCTTTAGCTAAAGTCTTAAGACCTTGTGTTATTTCTGCTATTTCTTGAACCCTACTATCTCTATACCTGCCCGATGACGTAACAGCCAATTGAATATAGTCGACCACTATTAATGCTAAGTCTTGATTCTTTGAAGTTTTTAGGGTCCTTGCAAGGCGGCGCGCTCTTGTAGCTAAAACACCAATTGAAATAGAGCCTGTTTGATCAATATAAAGTGGAATACTTTTTAAATTTTCTCCGGTTTTCATATACTTTGTATGATCACTTTCTTTTATGTTACCGCTTCTTATATCTTTAGATGAAATTCCAGATTCTCCTGATATAATTCTAGTGGTTAATTGTTCTGCAGACATTTCTAATGAGAAAAAAGCCACTACTCCACCAGAAGATATTATGTCCCCATCTTTATTGGTTTGTATTTTATCTTCCCTAATATTGTTATCAAAATTTTTAGCAATATTAAATGCAACATTTGTAGCCAATGCCGTTTTCCCCATGGCAGGACGGCCAGCCAAAATTATTAGATCAGATTTTTGTAATCCTCCCACAACTTTGTCTAAGCTTGAAAAACCAGTTGATAAACCCGTTAAAGCTTCTGGAGATTTTCTTGCAGCTTCTGCAGCATCAAGAGAATCTATTAGAGATCTTTCAAACTCAATAAAACCTTTTTCCGATTTACCCGACTCTTCTATTTGAAATAATTTGTTCTCTGTTTCCTCTATTATATCATTTGCTGTTTTGTCTTCTTGAGACAAGTCATAAGAGGTATATTCTAAAAATTCCGCAGTATCAATTAGCTGCCTTCTTAACGCAAGATCGTAAATCATAATTGAGAGATCGTCTATCAGTTGATTGGGAGCGGCATTCATAACCAAAGTTTCAAAGTATTCATCCCAATTAAACTCATCATCTGATTCAAAATAAGTCTTTAAGAATACTATGGAAGCTCCTTTTCCGCTTGATGTCATCTTGCTTATTTTTTCATAAATTAAGCCATGATGTTTCGCAAAGAAATGGTTGCTTTCTAGTCTATTGTTAATACATTTTTCGACTAAATTATTATTTCTTATAATTGCTCCAAGCAGCTGTTGTTCAGCGTCAATATTATGTGGCAAATCAGAAAATTTTTTAGATTTTAGATTTTCTTTGTCAATTAAATAAGGGGCAGGATTCTTCATTTCTTTAATTTAACTAGAGTATACAAATAACCCAAGAAAAACTTCTGTGGATTAATGTGAATATCGGGGTTAAACAGCTTAACTTATTGACAACATTGCAATTAAAAAATCTCAATCTTATTTAGAATCTTTAGATTCTTCAGCAAGGTTTTCATCATCGTTTTTAGATTCATCTATCTGTTCTTTTTCTTCACTTTCTTCGCTTGAAAGTTCTTGAGGAATTGCCCCTTCTTCAAAAACTTCTTCCAACTCCATTGTCTCTTCAGAAGAAGATATAGACTGGGAATCCTCTAAGTTAATTTCTTTCCCCTTAATTAAGGAATTAGCTTCATTCTCAGTTCTAGAAACAATTGCAGAAATTCTTGCTTCAATTTCAGGGTGTAACTTTATTCCAACGCTGTGAATGCCGAGCTCTTTAATTGGTTTTTCAAGGACTACTTGATTCTTTGCTATCTCGAAATTCCTATCTTTAAGGGCTTCTTTTATATTATTGGTGCTGACAGAGCCATAAAGTTGTCCAGTCTCACCAGCTTGTCTTATTATTACAAAATTCTTTTCGTTTAATTTTTTTTGTATTTTTTCGGCTTCTGATTTTTCTTTCAAGTTTCTTGCTTCTAAATTAACCTTTTCTTTTTCAAAAAAGTCTAGATTTTCTTTTGAGGCCCTTAAAGCTTTCCTTTTTGGCAATAAAAAGTTTCTGGCATAACCATCTTTAACTTTAACTACATCTCCCATTTGACCTAGACGATCAATTCTTTCTAAAAGTATAACTTCCATTCTTAATCCATTTTATAAGGTAAGAGGGCCATATATCTTGATCTTTTAATAGCTTGTGATAGTTCTCTTTGTTTTTTTGCAGAAACAGAAGTTATTCGGCTCGGTATTATTTTTCCTCTTTCGGATAAATATTTTTTTAATAACTTAGTGTTTTTATAATCGATTTTTGGAGAATTTTCTCCAGAGAAAGGGCATGTCTTCTTTCTTTTTAAAAAAGGACTCCTCATTGGTATTTGTGTAATGTTGGGTAAGAAATTATTCATGTTTTATACCTAATTAATAAACATCCTTTTTTTCCGATGACTTCATCATAACCGAAGGTTCTTCTGAAAGTTCTTTAGTCTTAATAGTCATATATCTTATGACGTCCTCATTTAGACTCTGAACTCTTTCAAGTTCTTTAATTGTTGAGTTCGGACTGTCTATTCTAATAAGAGAATAATGACCTCTTTCATTCTTATTAATTTTATATGCTAAGTGACGAAGACCCCAATATTCAGAATATATTGGTTTGCCACCCTCATCATTAACTAGCTTTCTTAGACTCTCAACGATACCTTCAACTTGTTGAGGAGCTATTTCTGGTCTCGCAATAAATACATGCTCATAATATGGCATATGTTTCCTTTCAATAGTTATCTTTATAAAATTAAAAAGGTAACATTCATTACTGTATTAGTAATAAATTTGCAAGCTTGTTATAATATTCTGAATCGTTTCTAAATTATTAGAATAGGAGATATTATATGAGAGCAATAGTTTTTCCGGGTCAAGGGAGCCAATTTGTTGGTATGGGAAAAGATTTAGCTAATAGCTTTGTAAAGGCTAAAAGAGTATTTGAGGAAGTTAACGATGCATTAAATCAAGATCTTTATAAGATTATGACGGAAGGCCCAGAAGAAGAGCTTATTTTAACTGAGAATGCCCAACCCGCGATAATGGCTGTTGGTATTGCAATGATAAGAGTCCTAAAAGAAGAAGGTTACAACATTAACCAGTTCTCAAATATTACTTCTGGTCATTCTCTCGGTGAGTATACGTCGTTGACGGCGGCAGAAAGTATAACTTTATGTGATTCATCTAAACTTCTTAAAATAAGAGGACAAGCAATGCAAAATGCTGTCCCAAAAAATAAAGGTATTATGGCTGCCGTGTTAGGTCTAAATATTGATGAGGTGGAGAATGCTCTCGAATTTGATTATGGAGGAGTATGTGAAGTTGCCAATGATAACGCCAAAGAACAGATAGTCATTTCAGGTCAAGTTGAAGCTGTTACCAATGCAATTGAAGGTCTATTAAATATAGGTGCTAAAAAAGTAATAAAACTTCCCGTAAGTGCGCCTTTTCATTGCTCCCTTATGATGCCTGCGAAGGAAAAAATGGTCGAGGAGTTGAAAAAAATAAATTTGACTTCGCCTTTAATTCCCGTGATCTCTAATTTTACGGCTGAGCCAACCAGAGATACTAAGCTTTTAAAGGAAAATCTAATAAATCAAGTTGACGGTATGGTTCGTTGGAGAGAAATTATGCAAAAAATTGTAAAATTAGGTTTTAAAGAAATTGTAGAATTTGGATCTGGATCAGTTTTAATAAATTTAGCAAAAAGAAATTCACCTTCTTTAAATCGACTATCAATATGTGATAGTAATAGCTTACAAGAATTTATTAAGAAACTTAGTTAGGTATATAAAATGTTTAATTTAAAAAATAAGAAAGCACTTGTTACTGGTGCAAGTGGAGGAATAGGAAAAGAGATAGCAAAAGTCTTAAATTCTCATGGCGCTGAAGTATGTTTATCAGGTAGAAATGTTGATGAGTTAGAAATCTTAAAGAGCTCTTTAAAAGGGGAGAATCATTTGGTTAAAGCAGATTTATTAAATTCTAAAGATATTCCTATGCTTATTGAGGAGACTGAAGAAAAAATGGGTCAAATTGATATTCTAGTAAATAACGCTGGAATAACAAAAGATAATATATTCCTTAGAATGAGCGATAAGGAGTGGGACGATGTTATTGCTTTAAATCTAACTTCTGTTTTTAAAATTTCTAAATTGGCTGTAAAGGGGATGATAAAGAGAAGGTATGGGAGGATAATAAATATCACTTCGGTAGTCGCGTTCACCGGTAGTCCTGGCCAAGCAAATTATTCGGCTTCTAAAGCAGGAGTAATAGGAATGTCAAAATCTCTTTCTCAAGAAGTAGCATCCCGACAGATAACTGTTAATTGTATTGCTCCAGGATATATTGAGACTAATATGACAAAGGATCTTGATGAAAAAAGAAAAAATTTGATTTTAGATGCTATTCCTTCAAAAAGACTCGGTTTGCCTTCTGATTTATCTAGTGCAGTTATTTTTTTAGCTAGCGAAGAATCGGGTTATCTGACAGGTCAGACAATACATGTAAATGGCGGATTATTAATGAATTAATTAAGTCTCTGTTGAATATCTTGTAATGATGTGCTAAAGCCCATGTGAATTTTATCAAACAGAAGATTCATAAATTAAAAAAACAATGAGGGAAATATGGGCGATACAATCGGAAAAGTTCAAGCTATAGTTGTTGAACATCTTGGAGTTGATTCAGAAAAAGTTACTGAGTCAGCAAGTTTTATTGATGATCTTGGCGCGGATAGTTTGGATACAGTAGAACTTGTAATGGCTTTTGAAGAAGAGTTTGGTATAGAAATACCAGATGATGCAGCTGAAAATATTCTAACAGTAGGTGATGCTATAAATTTTATAGATTCTAACAAAGCCTAATTAAATAATATCTGTAATAAGGCATTAGAGAGATTTTTATAGGAAGAGTTGAGCATTTTCTATCATCTATAAAATCTTCTATTGGACATCTTCTTGGAGCTACGGGAGCTGTTGAGGCAATATTTAGTATATTAAGTATAAAAAAAACATAGTTCCTCCAACTATTAATCTTGATGATTTATCAATAGATACTAAGATTGATTTAGTGCCCCATGAAAGTAAAAAAAAAGACATTAATTTTGTATTATCATATTCTTTTGGATTTGATAGAACGTACACATCAGTAATATTTTCAAGATATTAGGAAAATTTATGATTACTAAACAACAAAATCTTAATAGACACGGTCTCATGATGGTTTTGTCATCACCTTCTGGAGCAGGGAAAACATCGTTATCGAGAAAACTATTAGAGGTAGATAAAGAAATATTTTTATCTGTTTCATATACAACACGACCTTCGAGACCAGGGGAAGAGAACGAAAAAGACTATTTTTTTATAGATAATAATTTATTTGGAAAAATGAGGAAAGATGGGGAATTTTTAGAGTATGCCAAAGTTTTTGGTTTTTACTACGCCACGCCAAAGAAACCGGTGCAAAGAGCCTTAGAATCTGGTTTTGATGTCCTATTTGATATTGATTGGCAAGGAACGCAGCAATTGATGGACTCCATGCAAGAAGATCTTGTAAAAGTCTTTGTATTACCTCCATCGGTAGAGGAATTAGAAAAAAGACTCCATAATAGGAAACAAGATAATGATAATGTTATACAGGAGAGAATGTCTAGGGCTGCTGATGAAATTAGTCATTATGCTGAATATGATTATATTATAGTGAATGATAACTTTGAAGATAGTTTAAAGATAATTCATTCAATCATTATTGCTGAAAGATATAAGCGCCAAAGACAAATAAATGCTCTAAACATTATTAAGAATTTAAGAAATTCATTATAATAATGCTGTTTCACATAAGTTTGCCAAATTACAGAAATCCTCAATACTTAAATTTTGTGGTCGTAAAGAAGATTGTATATTAGATTTTTTGAGTATTTCATCAGGGTCTAAGTTTAGTAACTTCAAATTATTCTTTATAGTTTTACGTCTAAAGCTAAACGCAACCCTTAAAATCTTTTCTAAGTTTTCAAAAGATGTTTTTGGAAAATTATTTTTTTTGGGAGTGATCTTTATAATTGAAGATACAACTTTAGGTTTTGGATAAAAAGAAGAAGGTTTTACGTTGCATATAAGTTCAATATTGTTTCTCCAATTTAATAATATTGTCAATCTTCCATATTCTCTCGACCCTATCTTAGCTAACAATCTATTAGCGACTTCTTTTTGAACAGTAAGAATTAGGTGATTCCATTTAGGAGGCCATTCTTTCTTTGCCATGTTAATAATAAAGGGTACAGAAATATTATAAGGAAGATTAGATACCACCGAATAATTATTTTTCGTAATTTCATCTATATCTATATCTAGAACATCGTTAATTAAAAATTGAAATGAACTGGAAAATCTCTTTTTGAGATCTATTAGTTGAGGTAAGAATGTTTCGTCTTTTTCTACTGCAACAACTAATTCAGCATTTTCTAGTAATAAAAATTCAGTCAGTAAGCATGGCCCAGACCCTACTTCAATTACTGATCTATTTGATACATCTGCTGTGCCTAAGATAATTTCAATTATATTTTTATCATGAAGAAAATTTTGGCCTAAACTTTTTTTCGGTTTTATTTTATTTTTGTTAAAAACTTTTTTAAATGAAGTTTTATATTCTTTTTTCATTTCTTTTCCTGTTTTTTGAGATTTTTGAAGCAAAAGTGATAGCTTTTCTTAGACTTAGGTTATTTGCTTCTTTTTCTCCCGCAATATTTAATGCCGTTCCATGATCGGGCGACGTTCTAACAATTGGAAGTCCGGCAGTAAAATTAACGGTACCATAGAAATCTAATGTTTTTACAGGAATGAGAGCTTGATCATGAAACATACATATTTTTGCGTCGTATTTATTTACTTCTGGTTCGCTGAATAAAGTATCAGCAGATATTGGGCCATAGACATCAAAACCTAATGATTTCATCTTAATTATAGATGGAATTATTATATCTATTTCTTCACTTCCGATTGTCCCACCTTCTCCTCCATGAGGATTAAGAGAGCTTATAACAATCTTAGGATTAGCAATTCCAAAGTCATTTTTTAGAGACTTGTTCATTATTTTTATAGCATCACAAATAGATTTTTTAGTAATCTTTTCTGACACTTTTCTTATCGGGATATGAGTTGTTAGACTAGCCACCTTAATCTTTTCGTTAAATAAGATCATCAAGGGTTTTGATGCTGTTTTCTCTCCCAAATATTCTGTATGACCTGGATATTTAAAACCTGCTTTTATAAGGGTTTCTTTTAATATCGGTAGAGTCACAATTCCTTCCACCTTCTTATTAAGAGCTAATTTTATAGCTATATCTAAAGATTCAATAATTGCCAGAACGTTAGATTGATAAGATTTTTTAAAACCAAATCTAACTTTATTAGAAATAGGAAAAATATTTAAAGATCCCTTTTTTGATTCTTCAGGGCAGCTAATTATATTGATTTTTGATTTTAATTTTAAAGCTATCAAAGATTTTTCAATCCATTCAGGATCAGCAATAAGAAAAAAATTTGGTATTTGAGTGTTTTTATAAGTCTTTATAATTAGTTCGCTGTTTATTCCTCCAGGCTCTCCCATCGTAACAGCTATAGGAATATTTTTGTTTAAAGACATTTTAATTTTATTATCTATATTCAATCACTGCGTCTCGTCTGAGGTCCCTTAAGTGCCTTCTTGACATCATTCCCATTTTTTGAGCATAAAGATTATCTTCTATAGATTCTCTTGAAACCTCTATTCCAATATCGTCTTTGCGGTCACAAATAAGTATCAGATCAATATAGTCATTAGAATATCTTAAGTTTAGAGTATCACCGGCTTCTTTAGATAATAACTCAGAATGCAGGTCTGTAGGTAATTCGCTAAGGAAACGCTTACCTATAAGGTTGACTTCCCTTTCTTGATATTTTTCTATCAAACTATCCAACCTTTTACAGGAGATAAAATCGTTAGAAAAATTTTGAGCTTCTGTTTTTCTGTTTTTATCAAAAGTAATGGAAATTAAATCATATTGATTTCTCATATAATTTTTTCCTCCTGCTTCTGCTTTTTCATTAAGCTTTACAACGTAGAAGCCATTAACAGTTTTAATAGGATCGGAAACCTGCTTATTGTTGAGTCCTTTTAATGCGTCAACAATTTCTGAATTTAACTGACCTTCAGCAACCCAACCAATGTAACCACCCTGGCCAGATGAAGAGGCTTGACTGAATTGTTGTGCTACCGGCGAGAAGGAAGCACCATTTTTTAACTGTTCAATAAGCCTTTTTGCTAAGTTGAAGGCATCTACTTCTTCTTCTTTACTCTCAAATCCTATAAAAATTTCAGAAATATCGTATTGCTCTCTATCTAGACTTTCTACAGTGCGGTTATAAACAATTGTAATTTCGTCTTCGCTGATATTTATATATGAACCAAACCTTCCCCTTACAATTTTATTCCACAACAACTCAGCTTTAATTTGATTCAATAGGGTTTCAGCATTAACCCCATTACTACTTATAAAGTTTATAATTTCCTCAGAAGACATTTCATTCCCGCTAGCTATTCGCCTCAACATAAGGTCAATTTCTTCAGAACTAGTGGGAACATCTAGTTTTATAGCCTCTTGAAGTTGAATTTTTTCATTTACAAGCGCACGGATAGCTTGTTTCTCAAGTCTTGACACATTTTCTTGAGTTGGCTGTATTCCAGAGGTAATGATAATTAGTTTGATTCGCTGTTGTACGTCATAACGAGATATTACTTCGTCATTAACTATAGCAGAAATAGCCTGAATATCTTGACTCATGCTCGAATTATTAGTTGAGAAGATTAATGTTAAAACTAACAGGCAACTTATTAAAATTTTTTTTAAAAACAATTTTCTTCCTTTATTCAACTCTTTCCCATAACTTTCTTAATCTTTCGGAGCTATCAATGGTTCCCCCGCCAAAAGTGAAAACATTTAATTTTACCATAAAAGAATTAGATGGTTCAAGATCTCTATATTTAGCAAATTTTCTCCTAAATCCTAACTCAAAAGATATACAATCATCAACATATACAACAGATAATCTATTTCTTAATGAGTTTTTTGATTCTATATCATATCTTATAGCACCTTGAATAAACCAATTATTATTTATGTTTACAAAGCTGGCTAATCTAACCTCTTTTTGTTCTGTAAATTGATAACTTTCTTCATTATCAAAATGAGCATGACCAGCTCTAAATCCCCAATTTTTAAAATTACCTTGGATGTCGAATTCAGAGCGAATTAAATTAAAATCCTTCTCATCTACTCTACCTCTATATGAAATGGCTATATTCATATTAGGTTTGTATAAAAAGTCAAAAACAAGATCTGATAAGTGTTTTTCTATACCGTTCCCTTTTTCGGCAAATTGTAAATCCGAAAATCTATAACTTTGTCCAACCATAGCAGTGATTGCACTGCTTTCACCCCAATAATGAGAAAGTCTAAATCCATAGTTGAGCCTGTTTCCACTTTCCCATCTGTCATACCCTTGAATTCTATTTGAAAGAAAAATATTAGTGGAATTTAATTCAAAAGCTAAACCATCTTCGTTAGGTATTTTTGTGTACTCACGATCGTTAGTGGCTAATGAAACATTTATAATAGGTTCTAATATAGTTGAGCTTTTAGTTGATAATAAAGGCATGGACCATTCTGCAGAAATAGTAGGCAAAAATCTTGCAATTGATATTTCCTTACCAAAGGGATTTGAGGACAATAACCTAGAAGAATTATTTGGTATCCACCTTTTTGTTGTTCTATAAATATCACCCCTCAAATCAACCTTAAATTTCAGCAGACTTCCTGATTCAAATATATATTTTTTATTCCAAATTCCGTTTAATGATAAACGTTGAGTGTTTCCATCTGTTCTTCTGTAAATATTTAGAAAATTAAGATCTAACTCTATATCCCCGCCTAATATTTTAGTTTTAGGACTCCAATTGAAGTTTACACTAGGAAGAATTAATGGTTCAGACCCATTTACTTCTGGAAGAAGAAGAGAAAAGTGTGTTGCTTCAACAAGAACTTTCATTGTTGACCAATGTTTAGAAAATGATAACTTTGATATTAAAGATGTATTATCACTTAAGTTGAATCTTCTAAGAAATGTATCATCAGAAACAAAAGTGCCATTAAAATTAATATCCCAATCATTTAGAATGAATTTTCCATACGTACTCAACGAACCTCTAAAATCATATCCAATTGCATCAGATATCGATGAAGGTCTTCCATCATCTATATTTGTAACTTCTACATTTGATATTGAATGATTATTATCATCATAGGTATATGCAAGTTTTTTACCTAATTTACTTAGTTCTTCATCTGAATTAAATGGAGAATTGATTACAGAAAGCCAATCATTATTAACGTTTACCGTTTTTGATTTAAAGCCATCACTTAACGAAGCGCCTATTCCATAAAAATTAATTTCACCGTTTTTAAATTTTTGACGCCATTCACCTTCAACTATAAGAGCGCCTTTAGTAACTAACCAGGGGGTTATTGTTAGATCATAATTTTGAGCAAGATTTATAAAATAAGGTGTCTTTAAAACAACTCCTAAATCTCCTGAGCTTGTTAAGGAAGGAGCTAAAAAGCCTGATCTTCTTTTTACTTCAGGACTAGGATGGCCCGCAATTGGTACATAAAAGATTGGAACACCAAAAAGTTCAAAGCGAGCCCCTTCATAAATAATGTTTCCATTTTCTTCATCGTGGATAATTCGATTAGCTTTAACTTGCCAAGAAATTCTTTTATTTTCATTTTTGCAAGCTTTACAAGGGCTAAATATTCCTTTTCTAAGAATAGTAGCCTTATTATTGCTTCTAATAGCGTACGCAGAAGACAATGATGTCCCATCTTTTGTTGTAATTCTTGGTAGCTCAATTAATCCATCACTTAAGTCTGCAGAGAGTTTAATCCTTGAAGCGGTGATAATATTGCCATTACTTTCTTCAATACGTATTTTCCCAACAGCTTCTATAATATTCTTAGATGGATCAAAGGCAACTTCATCGGCTTCTAGTTTGTACCCTTCTCTTATTAGGAGAACAGAACCCTTTGCAAAAACTTTCCCATCTTTATTGATATATTCAATCTTATCAGCCTCTAAAATATTTTCTTGAGCTTTAATTAGTGATGAATATTGAGAAAGAAATAATATCAATAAGGATATTTTTAATAGAGCTCTGATCAAATTTTTAACTCTCTTCAGTGAATAACAAAGCAGTAATACCAGTTAATATAGCAATAATGGGAGGTAACCAGGCTGACAATATTGGATTAATAGCTCCGGAAGCACCAAATGCTTCTACTACATTTGAGAAGGTATAAATTACGAACCCTGTGATTAAACCTCCCAATAATAAATAATTTATCTTACCTGTCCTTAGAAAATTAATAGAAAATGGCGCTGCAGCAAGAACCATTGATGCAAGAAAAAAAGGGAATGCTATTAGAATATATAATCTAGTTTTATGTCTTAATGAAGAAAAACCGGCGTTCTCAGTTATGTTGATAAATTTTGGTAATTTCCAAATAGAGAAAGTTTCTGGTGGAGAAAAATTTTCTTGAATCTGGTCGGGTGATAAATTAGTGGATATCAAGAGTGACTTAGAAAAAGAAGATGGCTGCTTGTTTTTTTGAATCCATACATCACTAAGCTCCCATTTTCCATTATCAAGTATTGCTTTGTCTGTATCTATTCTTTTAAGAAGTCTTCCTTGATTATCATGATGGAAAAATATCACATTCTCAAGATTATTTCCTTGATCACCTAAACCAAGAGCATGGATTATATAATAGTCATTATTATTTTCTCCTTCTTCTTTTAACCACAATCCATTCTCAGATAAAGTGATTAGATTTTCTTGTCCTCGAATAAATTTTGCTTCCAATTCTTTAAATCTTTCAGTAGAGGAGGCAATGAAGGGCTGTATAAAAAAAATTATGATAAAACCTAATGTTAAAACAATAATAATTATAGGTAATAGAAATTGCCATATCGAGAGACCACTTACTCGAACTATAATTAATTCCGAACTCCTTGCCAGAAGAAAAAATGTTCCTAATGAACCAAATAAAATTATAAAAGGAAGTACCTCTAATAACATTTCTGGAAGTTTTAACAAAGCTAACTTAGAAGCTAACAAAAAATCTCCTTCACCAACTTTTGAGATTCTTCTTGCTAATTCAGCAGAGTCTATCAATAAAACAACCAACATTGATATAGCTAATGAAACAGCCAATGATATAAAGAATTTCTTAGAAAAATAGAGAGATAATGTTTTTGTTAGCTTCATTAATTAGACCTTAATAAATTCATTAGATTATTTTTAAATGAATAAGACAAAACAATAACTAAAGATATTAATGGTAGAAAATACAGCATAACGACCCAAAGCACACCATTTTGTGCTAACCCCAAAAGGAAAAAATCTATGAGTTGAAATATGAAAGCTAAAGAGACAATGTAAAGAACGGAATTATTTTTTTCATTTTTTTCAAATGTCCTACCTATTAGAAATACAAAAGATAACAAAATTAAAGTAATCGGGTGCAGTAATTGTGAGATTTTATGATGACCAACCGCCCAGAGGACGTTTAGTCTGTTTTGAGCATAAATATCATCTTTCTTTGGGTTAAATAGTTCATGTAAAAATCTTTGACTGCTATCTAAATTAAAATTTATATCTTCAGGTAAAAACTCAGAAAATAAATATTCGTTTCTTTCAAATGTAACTATTGTTAAACCAGTTTCTGGATTTGATAGATCTCTGTGTTGGATAGATCCGTCGATCAAAATTAATTTAGGGGAATTATTTTCGTTTAGAAAATAGCCTTTTTTAGCAGTATAAGTTACTGGATTTGAAGAATTTCTATTATCATGAACTAAAATACCATAAATAGAGTTATCATTATCTTTTCTCTGCGCATACACAGTTAATCCTCTAGCAGGCATTGAGAAAAGACTATCTCTAATAATTGTCGAAGAAAGGTCATTTTTTAACTGAAACATTTTGTGCTTTGCGTATCTCATTCCTGCAGGCGCAAGAAATAGAGAAAATAAAGTTAACAGTACTGTAGAAAGAACACCAAAATATAAAAAAGGTCTAAAAATTCTATTAGCTTTTATCCCAGAAGTTATTAGAATTATAGTTTCATTCTCCCTTGCTAAATTAATCAGAACAAATGTTGTCGCGATAAATACAGACAAAGGCAATATCTGGGTTAAAATATTAGGAATCACACTTAATGTAAGTTTTAAAAAGGTTAATATATCTGCGCCTCTAATGATTGCCTCATCAAGCATTTTGAGGATTTGGATTAACCAAGCCAAAGAAAGCATTCCAAGGCAAACAAAACCCAGTGAAATTATAAGTTTTTTTATTATATATTTATCTATACTTGCCATTTTAGTTAGATTATACACTAAAAGATAAACTCTAAAGGAGTAATAAGATCATAATCACAGTATTTTTTTGGAGGATTACATGAAAATAAAATTTTTACCAAAGTTATCTCAATCAAAAGGAGCTTTAATCCTTGTTCTTTCAAAGAACATTTTTAAAGGTTTTAATTTGAGAAAGGAGCTTGTCTCACAGTTAAATAAAGCAGTTTTAAACGCTAAATTTAGTTTTAAGAAGATGCAGACTTTAGAGATATTAGATCCAAATGATCCTAATTTTAATAAAGTAATTATAATGGGAACCGGCACACTAAACAAATTATCCTTACGTGATTTTGATCTTTTAGGTGGAAAAATAACTCAATTATCTTTAGGAGAAAGTAAGTCAAGAGTTTCGATAATATACGATAGTGCAATAAAGAAACAAGATTCCCTTCTTCGTATGGCTTATGGAAGTTTATTGGGTTCTTATAAATTCAACAAGTATAAAACCAAAAAGAAAGATAAAACCACTCTCCCTTCCATTGATATAATTTCTAATAATTACAATGAGTTAAATAAACTTTTTCAAAGATATTCTGCAATATCTAAGGGTGTATTCCTTGCTCGTGATTTAGTGAATGAACCAAGCAATATCCTTTATCCTAAAGAGTATAGCAGAAGGATTCTTGAGTTAAGAAAGTTAGGAATAATTGTCGAGGTTCTAGGAGAACAAAAAATGAAAAGTTTGGGAATGAATTCCCTCCTAGGGGTTGGTTTAGGGAGTCAACATGAAAGCCAGTTGGTAGTAATGAAATGGAATGGATTAAAAAATAAAAAAACTAAACCTCTGTGCTTTGTTGGGAAAGGAGTTTGTTTTGATTCTGGTGGAATTTCCTTAAAACCTGGATCTAAAATGGAAGAGATGATAGGCGATATGGGTGGGTCTGCTGCTGTAGTTGGCTTGATGAAATCTCTTGCACTCAGGAAGGCCAAGGCAAATGTTGTTGGAGTAGTAGGCTTAGTTGAAAATATGCCTGATGGAAAAGCTCAAAAACCAGGAGATATTGTAAAGTCTATGTCAGGACAAACGATAGAGATTCAAAACACAGATGCAGAGGGAAGATTAGTTCTAGCGGATGCGTTATGGTATACACAAAAAAGATTCAAACCCGAGTTTATCGTAGATCTTGCTACTTTGACAGGAGCGATACTAGTCTCTTTGGGAAATGTCATATCTGGAATTTTTAGCAATAATGATAAATTGGCGGATAAAATTTATAAAGCAGGTCAAGTTAGTGGTGATAGAGTTTGGCAATTGCCCTTAGATGAGTCTTATGACAGATTGATTGATTCCCAATTCGCAGATATGAAGAATATTGGAAGCGGTAGAGCTGGATCTATTACTGCTGCCCAATTTTTAAAACGTTTTGTTAATGAGGTTCCTTGGACACACATAGATATTGCGGGAACGGCAACAGGAATGCCAAAAAACTCTATTAATACCAGCTGGGCTACTGGTTTTGGAGTTCACCTTTTAGATACCTTAATTAATCAAAATTTTGAGTCATAATTGACAGAATTTGCATTTTATAAAACAAGCAATTTTAGGGTAGATGAAACATTTTATGTTCTCGTCCAAAAAGCTTTAGAAAAGAACTTGAATTCTGTTGTAATCTTTGAAACCAAGGAAGCTCTGAAAGATATTAGCATTATGTTATGGTCAAAGAAACCAGAGTCGTTTCTACCCCATAGTATAGAAAGAGATAATTTAAGTAATGATAGCCCGATTTATCTTACTACAAGAGAAGAAAATCCGAATAAATCGCAAATAATTTTTTCTCCCGAGGGAGCATTAGTAAAAAAATCAAAAAATTGGAAAAGATGTATATATATTTTTGATCATGATGATAATAGTTCGTTTGATAGATTAAAAGAGTACTACTTTTTATTAGAAAATTCTAAAGAGAAAATCGAACTTTATGAACAAAAAAAAGGAAACTGGATAAAAAACAATTTTATGAGGTAAGAATGAGCACAGAAAGAACTTTATCTATAATAAAACCCGATGCCACAAAAAGAAATATCACTGGAAAAATTATAAGCTGTTTTGAGGAACGTGGTTTGAGTATTGTGGCTCAAAAAAGGATTTTATTATCAGAGTCAAAAGCTAGAGAGTTTTACGCCGTGCATTTAGACAAACCATTTTTTGAAGATTTAGTTAAATATATAACCTCAGGTCCTGTAGTTGTTCAGATTCTAGAGGGACAAGACGCTATTACAAAAAATAGAAAAATAATGGGAGCCACCAATCCCGAAGAGGCAGAAGAAGGAACAATTAGGAAGCAGTTTGCTTTATCTGTAGAGGCAAATTCTGTTCATGGTTCAGATTCTCAAGAAACTGCAAAATCAGAGATCAAATTTTTTTTTGATAATTCTGAAATAACTTCTATTGATTAGGAAGATTTGTAGCAAATCTTTTCTGAATTTCTTCTAACTCTTTTACGGCTTGATTGTTATATATTACCTTGTCTTCGTTAATAAGAATATTTTCTTCGGAGAACAATTTCAGGCAAAAGGGATACAAGATATGTTCAAGCTCTAAAACCTTTTTTTCCAGAGTTTTTTCATTATCGTAAGGGCTTACATAGGTTGCTGCTTGGGCTATAATAGGGCCTTCATCTACTCCCGCTCTTACCAAATGAACGGTACACCCCGATATTCTTGCGCCAGAATTTATCACTCTTTTATGTATATCAAGACCTTTAAATGAAGGTAATAATGAGGGGTGTATGTTAAGTTGTTTGTTAAACCAATTATTGACAAAGTTTTCACCAAGTATTCTCATAAACCCAGCATTACAAATGAATTCAATATTATTCTCCATTAATTTATCATTTAGATTTTCATCGAAGTGTTCTCTGTTATCAAAATCTTTATGATTCACAATTTCTGTCTTTATATTATTTTTTATAGCATAATTAAGACCCTTAGCGGTCGGTTCATTGGATAATACCAATTCTACACTTGCGGATTTAATATCTTTATTACAAGAGTCTATTATTTTGGTCATATTTGACCCTCGGCCTGATATAAGGATTCCCACTTTCATTTGTTAAGATTTATACGTAATCAACCTTTGAACCATTTCCTTTGTTCTCTACTATCTTTCCGATTTTATAAGATTCTTCACCATATTTAGATAGAAAATTCATAATTTCTTTATCTTTTTTCTGATCAACAATAAGAGTCATTCCTATTCCGTAATTAAAGGTTTTAAGCATTTCAGATTCCTTGATATTTCCTGAATTATGAAGCCATTTATAGATCTTAGGTTTTTCCCAAGTTAAAACATCAATTTCTGCTGTAATATTTTTACCTTTAAATATACGTGGAATATTTTCAGTTAAACCACCACCAGTTATATGAGCTATTCCCTTTACACCTTCTGTATTTTTTAATAATTGCAAAATCTGTTTTACGTAAATTTTTGTTGGGGAAAGGAATTCTTCCAAAAAAGTTTTGCTATTATCATATGGCGTTTTATCATGAACATCTAATTTCATATTTTTAATAACATTTCTTACTAAAGAGTAACCATTTGAATGCAACCCTGATGAAGGAATACCAATGATCACATCACCACTAACAACATTTCTTGGTAGAAGCTTTTCTCTTTCCACAGCTCCAACAGAGAAACCAGCAAGATCGAAATGATTAGGACTATAGAAATCAGGCATTTCGGCAGTTTCTCCACCTATAAGAGCACAATTAGCCTCTTCACATCCTTCTGAAATACTTTTGATTACTCTTCTAGCAATCTTTTTTGATAATGACCCCGTTGAGAAATAGTCTAAAAAGAATAGTGGCTCTGCTCCTTGAACAATAAGATCGTTAACACACATTGCGACCAAATCTATACCAATATTCTCATAACAATTATTTTCTATTGCCAATAAAA
>CAJWUE010000003.1:0-46470 GCA_913047775.1 uncultured Rhodobiaceae bacterium | reverse complement strand
AACCGCCGACCTCTTGCATGCCATGCAAGCGCTCTCCCAGCTGAGCTATAGCCCCCTTTTAAAATGTCTCTTCACCATCAATGTTGTCATCAATGCTTTCGTCAATATCGTCTTCAAGATCAAATTCTTCCAGACCCTCAATGTTCTCTTCCTCTGTTTCGTCATCATCTTTGGAGGCACCTAAATCTTCTCCATCAATTTCTGGTAAGACCTCATCTTCAACAAAAGTTTCATCTTCATTAGTTTTTTCAGAATCCTTTTCGACTTCTTCTTGAGATACGATTTCTTCTTTAGATACGACTTCTTCTGATTTAACTGCTTCTATAACTGCAGTTTGGTCTTCATCAGTTTTTTCTTCAGGTTTATTGTTTATGCTAAAACTGAATTCACAACTTGGACAAACAATAGGAGTCTTGCCTAAGTCATAAAATTTTGTTTCACACTCTGGACAAAGTACCTTATTACCGAGTTCTTCTTTATTCAACTTCTTCCCCATTAAAAAATAATAAATTCTCAATTGCATGAAGAAACGTTACTGTCAAAACCAAAAAATCTTTTTTATTAGTTTCGGGTCTGATAAACGTTATAGAAATAATATTATAATATTTTATGAAGTAGGTTTTACAAATGCAATCTATGAAAAGTAAAAATTTAAAAGGCGAAATAACTATACCAGGGGATAAATCTATTTCCCATAGGAGTGTAATACTGGCATCTTTAGCTTTAGGCCAAACTGTTATCAAAGGTTTGCTCAAAAGCGATGACGTTATGAAGACCATTGAGGCCATGAGATTATTTGGCGCCGAAATAAATTTTAAAGGTAATGAAACCTGTAAGATAAATGGTGTCGGGGTAGGAGGAATTCTAGAACCTTCACAACCTTTAGATTTTGGTAATTCTGGTACATCCGCTAGATTAATAATGGGTCTGGTTGCTACTCATCCAATTTCTGCTATTTTTACTGGCGATGAATCACTCTCTAAAAGGCCGATGCAGAGGATTTTAGAGCCTCTTAAGCTTTTTGGCTCCGAAGTATCCAGTCGCGAAGATAATTATTTGCCGGTTATTATTAAGGGAAGTAAATTACCCATACCAATTAGCTATAAACTAGAATTACCTTCCGCACAGGTTAAGTCGGCCATTTTACTGGCTGGACTAAATACTCCAGGGACAACTGAAGTAATTGATAAATTTAATACAAGAGATCACACAGAAAGATTATTGGAAATTTTTGGCTGTTCCGTTGATATAAAAGAAACAAGCCAAGGAAAAAAAATTCTTATTAATGGCGAAACAGATTTAATATCAACTAAATTAGAAGTACCAGGAGATCCTTCTTCTGCCGCTTACCCTATTGTTGCAAGTATTATTTGCGATAATTCAAGTTTAGTTGTCAAAAGTGTATTAATAAATCCAACTCGCGATGCAATATTTAATATCCTAAAGCAAATGGGAGCAAAAATTTCTTTCTTAAACAAAAAGTCTCTTTGTGGAGAGGAGGTTTATGATATTAAAGTAGAAACTAGCAAACTGGTAGGTATTGAAATTTCCGAAGAAGTTGCTCCGATTTTGATAGATGATTATCCTATCCTTGCAGTTGCAGCATCTCAAGCCCAAGGGAAAACAAGGATGAATGGATTATCAGAATTGCGATTTAAAGAAAGCAATAGATTGGATGGTATCATTGATCTACTTTCTAAATGCAAAGTGGATTTCAATTTGGAGGGTGATGATTTAATTATTTTTGGTCAAGACTCAGAAAAAAAAGGTGGGTCATTTATCGAAACTAATTTAGACCATAGAATGGCGATGTCTTCTCTTATTATGGGGCTAGTTTGTAAAAATCCTATAGAAATAGACAATCCTGAAATAATCAATACAAGCTTCCCTAACTTTATTAAAATAATGCAAAAAATAGGGGCAAAAATTGGATCGTCTTCATGACCATTGTAGTGGCAATTGATGGGCCTGCAGGTTCAGGGAAAGGCACTATAGCGAGAAATATTTCAAAAAAATATGATTTTCCACACTTAGATTCTGGTTCTTTATATAGAGGAGTTGCAGCAAGTGTATTGGAGATTGGAAAGAAAAAAATAGATGAGAAGGTAGCTTTAGAAGTTGCAAAAAACCTAATCCCACAAGCAATTGACGAAAAAAAAATTAGAAATAGAGAAGTTGATGAGGCTGCGTCTATAGTGTCTTCAATTTCAGGGGTGAGACAATCTCTTAAGAAATTACAAAGAGATTTTAAAAAAATTAATGAAAAAAAGAACGGAATAGTGGTTGATGGAAGAGATATAGGGACAGTAATTTTTCCAAATGCAGAGATTAAATTATTTGTAACAGCTTCATTAGATGAGAGGGCTAGTCGAAGGCATAATGAATTTATAGAGAAAGAATTAAAAATAGATAAAAAACTTATAATAAAAGAATTGCAAAAAAGGGATCAAAGAGATAAGGAAAGGAGCATTGCTCCTTTAAAGATAGCTAAGGGAGCCTTAATTTTGGATACATCTAATATGAGTATTGATAGGGTGATGGAAAAAGTTTGTTTAGAAATTGATAAGGTTATTGAAAATTTAAGAAAGTAAAGGGTTGGTGTTGTCGAATTTAACTGAAAAATCTCCAGAGATTTCATCGGAAAGGTTTTCTGAGCTTTTAGAAGAAAGTCTTTCTAATAGTTTCATTCAAGAAGGAAAGGTTATCTTAGGGACAATAGTTTCGATTGAGTCAGATTTAGTTATTATTGATTTTGGTATGAAGACGGAAGGTCGAGTTTCTATTGATGAGTTCAAATCAGAGATTAGGGATTCGAGTCTTAAAATTGGAGATCAGGTAGAGGTATATTTAGAAAGAATAGAAAATGCACTTGGGGATGCTGTTCTATCAAGAGATAAGGCTAAGAAAGAAGAGAATTGGTTTAAACTTCAGGAATGTCAAAAAGAAAATGTTGTTGTCCAAGGAGAAATTACTGGAAAAGTAAGAGGCGGATTCACTGTAGATATTGATGGAACCCAGGCTTTTCTTCCAGGAAGCCAAGTTGATGTTAAACCTATAAGGGATATAAGACCATTAATGTATATGTCTCAATCTTTCCATATATTGAAAATGGATAAGAGGCGTGGAAACATTGTGGTCTCAAGAAAATCTGTTCTAACCGATAGTTCAAACGTTAGTAAATCTGAAGTATTAGAAAGCCTTTCAGAGGGTCAAGAGATTGAGGGGATAGTAAAAAATATAACAGATTATGGTGCTTTTATAGATTTAGGCGGAATAGATGGCCTTCTTCATGTAACAGATATTTCTTGGAAGAGGATAAACAATCCTGCCGAGATTATAAGTATAGGAGAAAAGGTAAAGGTTTTAATTACAAAGCTTTCTAGAGAGGATCAAAGGGTATCCTTAGGCATGAAGCAATTGCAAGATGATCCATGGGTTGATGTTAATAAAAAGTATGAGGTTGGTAAGAAATATAATGGACAAGTGACCAACATGGCTGATTATGGAGCCTTTGTAGAGTTAGAGGGTGGATTAGAAGGGCTTGTTCATGTTTCAGAAATGAGTTGGGTTTCCAAAATAGAAAAACCTAGTAAATATGTAAATATTGGTGATGAAGTTCAAGTTATGGTATTAGAAATTGATTCAGAAAAAAAGAGACTTTCTTTGGGAATTAAACAATGTTTTGATAATCCTTGGGAGAATTTTGCCCAAAAAAATCCTGTTGGTAATTTGGTGAAAGGCCAGATTCAAAACATAGCTGATTTCGGAATTTTTGTTCAAGTTGATGAAGGTTTGGACGGATTAGTGCACTTGTCGGATATTGATTGGAAGGTTGAAGGAAATATAGCAATAAAAGAATATAAAGTCGGTCAGGAGATCGAAGCAAAGATATTGGATTTTGATATAGAAAAAGAAAGAATATCTCTTGGTATAAAACAGTTGTCGGATGATCCCTTGTCTTCTTTGGACAGAACAAAGAAGGGCGATGTTTTAACTTGTACAGTTTCCAATGCCCTCAAGAGTGGAATTGAAGTGAATATAGGGACAGATTTTCCTGCTTTTATAAAAAGATCCGATCTTTCAATGGATAAATCAGAACAGAATCCTGAGAGATTTGAAATTGGACAGAAAGTTGATGCAAAAGTAATTAGATTTGATAAAAAATCGCGTAAAATAAACCTGTCTATTAAGGCCTTGCAGATATCTGACGAGAAAGAAGCTATTGAACAATACGGATCAAAAGATTCAGGTGCCTCTTTAGGGGATATTCTCGGAGAAGCTCTTGATAAAAGTGATTCTTTGGTAGATGATAGTGAGAGCAAAGATTCGGAAGATCTAAATGATTAAATCTCAACTTGTCAAAAGACTTTTACAAAAAAATCCTCATCTTATTCAAAGAGATATCGAGAAAATAACATCGTTAATAATAGAGAATATTAAAGCATCTTTGGCATCAGAAGATAGAGTTGAAATAAGGGGTTTTGGCTCTTTTTCTGTCCGACACAGGAAGTCAAAAAATGGTCGCAATCCAAAAACAGGTGAGAGTGTACATGTCCCTGCAAAAAAAGTAGCAATGTTTAAGTCTGGTAAAGGATTAAGAGACAGATTAAATTTCAAACCTTGAAGGTATTCTTAAAGATACTATGACACAGGTGTTTTCAAACCCCATTATTCTCGCAATTGATACAAATTCAGAGAACGAGGCATTTGATTTAGTTAATGAGTTAAAGGAAAATATAGGCGCAGTTAAATTGGGCCTAGAGTACTTTCATTCTTATGGCCCCGAAGGAGTAAGAAAAATAAAAAATCTTAATATCCCTATTTTTTTAGATTTAAAACTTCACGATATACCAATAACAGTAAAGAAGAGTATAGAAACATTAATTGATCTCGAACCTACAATACTGAATGTTCATGCATTGGGGGGAGAAGAAATGATGAAAGTAGCAGCTCAAGTAATCCTAGACAATAATTGTTCTACAAAGTTGCTAGCCGTGACTATTCTTACAAGTATGGACAATTCTGATCTAAATGATATTGGAATAACTGATGGAGTTAATGAAGGAGTAAAAAGATTATCATTATTAGCTAAGAAATCTGGGTTAAATGGAGTCGTATGTTCATCAAAAGAAATATCAACTATAAGGGAATCTTGTGGCGATAATTTTACCATTATTGTACCTGGTATCAGGCCAATAGGTGTGGATAGGGATGACCAGAAGAGAGTTATGACACCAAGGGAGGCTCTTGATCTTGGGGCAAATTTCCTTGTGATAGGTAGACCCATAACGCAAGCAAAAAATCCATTAGAAACGACTAAAGAAATTATTTTGAGCATTTCATGAGTCTTAAAATTAAAATATGCGGATTATCTAAACCCGAACATATAACAATGTCTTTGCGGAGTGGAGCAGACATGTTGGGCTTTATATTTGCCAGTCCGAGCCCAAGAACACTAAATCCTTGTTTTGCTAGAGAGAATAATTTTTCTGATTTAGCAAGGAATGCAGAAAGAATTGGTGTATTTGTTGATCCTGAAAACAACCATTTGTTAAAATCTATTAAGGCTATAAATGCTACTATGATTCAGTTACATGGTTATGAGACTCCAAAACGATGTTCTGAAATTAAAGAAATCTCAGGTCTGCCAATCATAAAGGCTTTTGGTGTAGGATCGAAAAATGATCTTGAAAAAACCAATAATTACTTAAGTTCTGTTGACTATTTTTTATTTGATTCAGTACCTTCTAACAAGCCTAATGCGCAAAAGGGAGGATTAAACAAGGTTTTTGAGTGGGATTTATTAGAAGATTGTAATTTAAAAAATTTCTTTATCAGCGGGGGTTTAAATATTGATAATGTGATAGATGCTATCACTCAAACAAAGCCAATGGGTATAGATGTTTCTTCTGGCGTAGAAAAACAACCAGGAGTCAAAGATGAAAAGTTAATTAAAGATTTTATAAAAACAGCCCAATCATTTTATAAGGAGAATTATGAATAAAAACTCATATAAAGATGGACCTGATAAAGAAGGAAATTTTGGTATATTTGGTGGAAAATATGTACCAGAAACCTTAATGCCACTAATTACAGATCTTGAGAATGAATATGAACAGGCAAAAAAGGACAAAAAGTTTTTAGATGAAATTCAATTCTTTGCTCGTAACTATGTGGGTAGAGAAAGCCCACTATATTTTGCTGAGAGACTGACAGATCTTATCGGTGGAGCAAAAATATATTTTAAAAGAGATGAGTTGAATCATACAGGAAGCCATAAAATAAATAATTGTTTAGGTCAGATCCTTTTAGCAAAGAGAATGAATAAATCTAGAATTATAGCTGAAACTGGCGCTGGTCAACACGGTGTAGCTGTTGCTACAGTATGTGCTAGATTTAACCTTGAATGCATTATTTATATGGGAAACAAAGATATAGAGAGACAAAAATCTAATGTTTTTAAAATAAAATTGCTTGGAGGTAGTGTAATTCCTGTTCATTCAGGTAGTGGTACTCTGAAAGATGCTATGAATGAAGCTTTGAGAGACTGGGTTGCAAATGTAAAAGACACTTTTTATTTAATTGGAACAGTAGCTGGCCCTCACCCTTATCCGTCTATGGTTAGGGACTTCCAATCAATTATAGGCAGAGAGGCTAAAAAACAAATTCTTGAAAAGGAAGGCAGACTTCCAGATATTCTGGTTGCTTGTGTCGGTGGAGGTTCAAATGCCCTAGGCTTGTTTTATCCTTTCCTAGATGATGATGTTGAAATGTTTGGTGTAGAAGCAGCTGGATTAGGTTTAGATGGAGAGGAACATGCTGCATCATTATCAAAAGGTTTACCTGGAATCTTACATGGAAATAGGACTTATCTATTACAGGATAATGAAGGGCAAATTAAAGAGGGCCATTCTATTTCTGCAGGTTTAGATTATCCAGGTATTGGTCCAGAGCATTCTTGGCTTAAAGAGCAAGAAAGAGTCAAATATGTTTCTGCGACAGACAACGAAGCTTTAGAAGCATTTGAATTATGTTCTAGATACGAAGGTATTATCCCTGCCCTTGAGCCCTCACACGCCCTTTCATTCGTTATAAGGATCGCAAAAGAATTGGACAAAAAAAAGATCATAATTATGAATATGTGTGGCAGAGGAGATAAAGACGTTGAAACTGTTTCAAAGATAATGGGTATTGAGGCTTCATAATGTCAAAGATCAAAAAAAAATTCGACAACCTTAAATTAGAAAATAAAAAAGCTCTAATCCCTTTTATTACTGCTGGATTTCCTAATAACAATATATGTCAGTCAATAATTAACAAACTCCCCTCTATGGGGGCCGACATTATTGAGATAGGTATGCCATTTTCCGATCCAATGGCTGAAGGTCCTATAATCCAGACATCATCTAAATTATCGATAGATATGGGTCATACAATGATGAAGACTTTTGAGATAGTCAAAGATTTTAGGAGAATAGATACTAATACTCCAATAGTTTTAATGGGGTACTACAATCCGATTTACAGATTTGGAAGGGATAAGTTTCTACAAAATTGTAGAGAATTAGGGGTGGATGGATTAATAATTGTTGATTTACCCCCTGAACATGATGATGAGTTATGTATTAATGCAAAAGAACTAGGTATTGACTTTGTACGACTAGTGACTCCTACAACAAATCAAGACAGATTAAAGATCATCTTAAATAATAGTTCAGGTTTTCTATATTATGTCTCTATAACCGGTATAACAGGCACAAAAAAACCTGAAATTGGCCCCTTAAAAGAAAGTTTAGATTTTGTAAGGGAGTTTACACATCTCCCAATAGCCGTTGGTTTTGGGATAAAAACACCTAAACAAGTGAATTTAATAAATGAGTTTTCTGATGCAGTAGTGGTTGGGTCGGCACTAGTTAACACAATATTAAATGGGCTAGAAAACGATGAAAGCGATGAATTTATAATTAATGAAGCTTTAGGGTTCATTTCAAATATGAAAACAAACTAATTAGTTAAGGACTTAAAATTGAATTGGTTTAAGAGAATAGCACCAGGTCTTAAAAAGATTTTCACTATAAAACCTGCTGATAAAAAGGATTTATGGTTAAAATGTGAATCTTGTGAGGCCATGATTTTTCATAAAGATGCTTCAGATAATCTATTTGTGTGTACTGAATGTGATTATCATATGAAAATCTCGGCTAAAGAAAGATTTAGACAACTCTTAGATGAAGGCACAATTAAATATCTTGATAATCCTGAGACACCATTAGATCCTTTAAAATTTAAAGACCAGAAACGCTACACCGACAGAATCAAGGAATCCAGGAATAAAACGAAGAACTCAGACTCGGTTGTAATAGGTCAGGGGAAAATAGATTCTTTTAATGTCACTTTAGCGGTGCATGATTTTAACTTTATGGGTGGATCCTTGGGAATGGCAGCTGGAGAAAGTATAATTAGAGCCATAGAAAATTCCCTCAAGAATAATTATCCATTTATATTATGTTCATCGTCCGGAGGAGCAAGAATGCAGGAAGGCATATTATCTCTAATGCAAATGCCTAGAACAACTATTATGGTACAATCTCTGCGGGAAAAGAAAATACCATATCTCGTAATTTTGACAAATCCAACTACTGGAGGAGTGACAGCTTCCTATGCGATGCTAGGCGATATTCACATTGCCGAACCAGATGCATTAATAGGTTTTGCAGGTCCTAGAGTTATAGAAAATACTATCAAGCAAAGTCTGCCCGAAGGATTCCAGAGATCAGAATATCTTCTAGATCATGGAATGGTTGACACTGTAGTCCACAGAAAAGATTTAAAAGGAACTATTAGCAATTTATTAGATCTTCTAACTAAGAATATTAAAGAAAAATCTTCACAAAATGGCTAATCTGATAAAGAAAGATATTCAGAAAATATTTAATTACTATGAGCCTGCTCTTCCTAAATCTCTTTCAAGAATAAATAAATTACTAAAGTTACTTGGTAAACCGCACTTTCGTTTAGAAAAAATTATTCATATTGCTGGCACAAACGGCAAAGGATCTGTTCTGACTTTTTTGAAGTCTTGTCTTTTTCATAATAATTTAACTGTGAATGCTCTTATTTCTCCACATTTATTAAGGATTAATGAAAGAATAGTAATTAAAAATAATTTTGTGAAGGATAAGATATTAATTGATGCGCTTAATAGATGTGATAATCAGCTTAATAGAAATGAAATAACTTTTTTTGAAGTAATAACGGCATGTGGTTTTGATTTATTTTCTCAATTTCCTGCGGATTGGAATATTTTGGAAGTAGGTTTAGGGGGAAGATATGATTCTACTAATGTAATTCCAAAAAAAAATGTTGCAGTTATTACACCTATCTCTTTTGATCATGAAAATTATTTAGGAGAAGATATATTGTCTATAGCTAAAGAAAAATTTGGGATAGTCAATAAAGCAACGCCAGTAGTGATTGGAAAGCAAAAAAAAGAAATTGTAGAATATATTTCAAAAAATAAATTTTTTAAAAAAAATAAAATTTTTATGTATGACAAACATTGGGTTGTTAAAGAATCTCAAGGAAAATTTATTTATGAAGATGAGAAAGATTCCATAGAAATACGCGCTCCTCATATGATAGGAAGTCATCAAATAATGAATGCTGGATTATCAATTGCAACATTAAGATTTCTTAAAAAAAATAATGATTTAAGAATCGAGGACCAAATTATTAAGAAGGGGATAATGAATGCTAAATTGTTAGGTCGTTTAGAAATTTTAAAAGGTAGGATTTCTAAGAAATTAAATAATAGTGAAATATGGATCGACGGATGCCACAATCCGTCCGGGGCGAATGCTATTGCAAAGGCAATGAAGAGTATTAATAGCAAAGATACAAAAAAAATGATTTTGATCTTTGGTCTTGCCCACGAAAAAAAAATTAAGGAATTTATGGAGCCTTTTAAAGGCATGTTTGATGCCACTATATATGTTCCCTTACAAAACAGAAAATATGTAAGACCGGAAGAAATTATAAAGAATGGTAAAGAGCTTGAATTGGATATTATTTTTGAACCTAGTCTACAAGAAGGATTAAATTCAATCGATAAAAGTCAGGATTTGAGAGTTTTGATATGTGGTTCTTTATCTTTAGTGGCAGAGGCTAAAAAAATAAACTAGGAGTTATCTCTTATCCAATCCTCTAATTCACTCTTAGGTAAAGCGCCTATTTTGGTATCCTTAAGTTCTCCATTACTAAATAATAACATGGTAGGTATACTCCGAATTCCATAATCTGTGGCCACTATAGGATTTTCATCAATATTTATTTTTGCGACCCTTAAAGATAATTCTTCATTATTTGCCATCTCTTCAAGCAAGGGCCCTATTTGTTTGCAAGGACCACACCACTCTGCCCAGAAGTCAACCAAAACTAATCCGTCTTGATCAAGCACCGTCTTCTTGAATTCATCATCTTTTATATTAATAAGAGACATTTTTTTCTCCATTTTTATTAAATTTTATTGTGACTCATTTTTTTAGTTCATTAGAAATATTAATTAAATAATCCTTATATCCTGGAAGAGCTTCCCCTTCAGTTTCCCTTTCTATATTTCCCAATTCTTTAAGGGCCTTAGGTATTGTCACCCAAGGAACATCTGGATCTTCACTTAGCCATCTTTCTTTTATGTAATCTTCAATCACTTTATATGGTTGTGTATCTAAGGAACCAGGTGCATTATCATAAATTAATCTTTGTGCTATCCTTTTTGAACGCATATCTTTAAATTTAATTTGTACCTTTTCATCCCAGTCTTGGGTTTTGTGAAATAAATCCCAGGATTGTTTATCTTCTTTAATAGGAAAATTAAATTTTTGATGTTCTAATAATTTAGGTTCTTTCCAAACTTTGGGTTTAGCAAGCTTTAATGAGATTAAATCAGAAATTTCTTCTAAGATTTCATCATTAGGTTCGTATGTATCAACATCTAATTTTAAACTATCAGGATCAAATATTATATAATCCATATTTTTAAAATGTTCTGCTAACCAAGAAGGTTTTTTCCCTTCTTTTAATTTCTTCTTATCGTTTGCGGTAAGACTATTTTTGTTACCAAATTTATTTAGGTTTACTGAAAATGTTCCCGTACCGTCTTCCCTTTGTAAAATGGGCTTCATAAAGTTTATATTCCTACTAAAATGAAGATAGTAAGCATAAATTTTTGGCTCGGATAGGATTCTCTGTCGAGAGTATTTATTAAAAAATTGCGTTCGGATATTCCATAAATTAGGAATTTCTTTTTCTATCTTCTTTAATAATTTTCTTGTGCCTTCTACATCAAAATCGGCTTGATGCCAGTTCATATTAGAGTCTTCTCCAAAATTTTCTATATACACTTTCTCAAGCTTGAGGGTCGGTTTTCCTTTTTCGTTAATAGGTATTTTCATTTTTTCTGGTTCAAGGAATGAGGAAAGGGAGGTAAATGACATTGCATCACAAATTACAGTTCCATCTGTTTTTTTGATATATGGATTATATCCTATACTGAATAAACCATCCTCTAAGACTCCACTATCATATTTAACATTCCAACCCCATAAGATGTCAAAATCCAGAGCCGAAAACATTTCTGGCATAACTTCGTATAGACTAGGTCCTTTTAAAAGTTTTTCCCATTTCATATTTGTTGCGAATAACGCTCTGGGATTAGGAAGATCATAGGTCAATATACGATTATTAAAGACTTTCACATGTTTTGAGTCTATTTCACCAATAGCTAACTGATGGGGATAGGAAAAACCTTTTTCAATCCCATTAGTTTCAAAATCAAAAATTCCTTCAGTTTCCATAATTTAAATATCCAAGATTAAAAATATTTTGATATTGCTATGATTCTATCTGACCAACCAGATACATCTAAAATATTAATATCGAGGCCATTATTAGTATTTGTAAATTGGATCCTTAGAATGTTTGTTTCCTTAATTGGACTCAATTTTTCGGCCCATTCAACAATTAGAACACCGTTATCTATTATTTCTTCTAGATTCAATGCTTCTATCTCTTCGGAGTTATTAATTCTATATAAGTCCGCATGCCCGATAATAATTTTTTTACAGTCATACAATTGGACAAGGTTGAAGGTTGGTGAAGGTATTGGCATATTACCTTTCTTAGTGCCCATGCTTGACAGAATGATGGATCTAGCCAAAGTAGTTTTACCACTTCCCAATTCACCCTGTAACGCTATTAAATCATTTTTCTTTAAAATTTTAGATAAAATTTTTCCCAGTTTTTCTGTTTTTTGAACATTTGGGGAATTTATTGTTATTTCGTGCATTACTTAATAATATCATTTTGATATAAAGCTTAAATAAATAAATACTTTTATTTCTAATTTTTGTACTGGCTATGAAAAACAAAAAAATTGTAATTGTTGGGGGAGGACAAGCAGCCTGTCAGGTTGCTAATAGTCTCAGACAGCAAGAATATGATGGAAGTATTTCAATTTTCTGCGCTGAAAATTATATTCCTTATCAAAGACCCCCACTTTCAAAAAAATTTCTTTCTGGAAAAATAGATTCCGATCGATTATTTCTTAAGCCTGATAAATATTATAAAAATGAAAATATTAATATTTTGTTAAATTCATATGTTCAAGAGATTGATCGGGAAAATAAGACCATAATCTACAACGATAAACATAAGATGCAATATGACAGTTTAGTTCTTGCAACAGGTGCCATTCCTAGAGAGATTCAGATAGAAAAAGAAGATCTTAAGGGCCTGCATTATCTAAGAACAATAGATGACGTAAAAAAAATAAGAAACTCCATTAAAAATTCTAAAAATATGGTGGTAATTGGCGGAGGGTACATTGGTCTCGAAGTCGCTGCCGTTTCAAGGACTATGGGTTTGAACGTAACAATTGTTGAAATGGCTGACAGAATTTTAGAAAGAGTTACAAGTCCTGTAGTTTCAGATTATTTTTCTTCCTATCATGAGAGACAGGGAGTTAATATTATGACTAAGACTAGAGTTGAGGGAATTGAAGGAAATGATTCGGTCAGATCAGTAGTTACTTCTTCAGGTGCAATTAAAGCTGATATAGTGATTGTCGGTATTGGAGTCATACCATCTCAAGAATTAGCTAAATCTTGTGGAATTGAAGTAAGCAATGGTATTAATGTTGATGAATATTGTAGGACCTCCGACAAAGAAATTTTATCTGCTGGAGATTGTACCTTACATCCTAATTTTTATTATAAAAAGAGCATCAGATTGGAATCTGTTCATAATGCAATTGAACAAGGGAAAACTGTAGCTTCAACTATTTTAGGAAAAAAAATTCCTTATGATCAAGTACCCTGGTTTTGGTCTGATCAGTATAATCTAAAATTACAAATAGCCGGTTTAATTTCAGACTATGACGATTATATTATTAGAGGAGAAAGAGATGAAGATTCTTTTGCAGTTTTTTATCTCAAAGATGGAAAGATTTGCGCTTCAGATTGCATTAACCGAGCGGCTGAGCATATGGTATCTAGGAAAATAATTTCTGAAGGAATTTCTCTTGAGCCTGAAAAATTAGTTGATGAATTGCGACCAATTAAAGATTTATTAAACTAATTGTAATTTAGTGTAAAATTCAGTTATAAGAGCAATCTAATTTAATAACTATTCTTTAGGGAAATGATTTGGTCAATATAACTTACATGGAAGATAGTGGAGAAGAGCATAAGGTAGATGTTGAAGAAGGAATATCTCTAATGGAAGGTGCGGTCTCAAATTCAATACCAGGCATAGATGCTGATTGTGGGGGCGGATGTGCTTGTGCTACCTGTATGATTTTAGTAAATGCAGAGTGGCAAAAAAAACTTAATACAATGGAAGAAGAAGAAGAAAGTATGTTGGATTTTCATGAATACCGAACAGAAGAATCTAGATTAGCTTGTCAGATCCCAATAACTCAGGAATTAGACGGTATCGTTGTTAAGATGCCTCCCTCTCAACAATAATTATTCATTTCCTAATATCTGTAGTGATCTGGTTTAAAGGGGCCCTTTTTATTAATATTTAAATAGTCAGCCTGATCATCACTTAATTTGGTAAGTTTTGCCCCTAATTTATCAAGATGCAAATATGCTACTTTTTCGTCAAGATGCTTTGGTAAGACATAAACATTATTTTGGTATTCTTTGTGATTATTCCAAATTTCAATTTGAGCTAAAACTTGGTTAGAAAAAGATGCGCTCATAACAAAACTCGGATGACCAGTAGCACATCCCAAATTTACTAATCTTCCCTCTGCTAGAAGTATAATTCTTTTTTTATCTGAAAATTCGATTTCATCGACTTGAGGTTTAACATTATGCCATTTAAAATTTCTAAGCTTATCAACTTGTATTTCGCTATCAAAATGGCCGATATTAGCAACAATAGCTCGGTCTTTCATTTCCCGCATGTGGTCTAGTGTTATAACGTCTTTATTACCTGTGGCGGTTACAAAAATATCTGCTTTTTTTGCATAATCTTCCATTGTAGAAACTTCATAACCTTGCATTGAGGCCTGAAGAGCACAGATGGGATCTATTTCGGTTATTACCACCCTTGCTCCTTGAGACTTTAAAGATTCGGCTGAACCTTTCCCTACATCACCGAAACCACAAACTACTGCAACCTTTCCTCCTAACATGACGTCTGTAGCTCTCTTTAAACCATCAACTAAACTTTCTCTACATCCATATAAATTATCAAATTTAGATTTAGTGACTGAGTCATTAACGTTTATAGCAGGTACTCTTAGAGTGTTATTTTTCTCCATTTCATATAGTCTTAAGACTCCTGTAGTCGTTTCTTCAGATAGACCTCTAATATTTTTTAATAGTCCAGGATATTTTTCATGGACAATTTTAGTTAGATCTCCTCCATCATCCAAAATCAGATTAGGAGCCCATGTATCTGATCCAGAGAGAGTTTTTTCTATACACCAATTATATTCCTCTTCAGTTTCTCCTTTCCAAGCAAAAACGGGTATATTTTTACTTGCTATTGCCGCCGCCGCATGGTCTTGAGTGGAAAAAATATTACATGAAGACCATCTTACAGAAGCCCCCAATGCAATCAATGTTTCAATTAGTACTGCTGTTTGGATTGTCATATGAAGACATCCAACAATATTTGCACCTTTCAACGGCTGGGAAGAAGAATACTCTTTTCTTAATGCCATCAAACCGGGCATTTCTGTTTCTGCTATGTTTATTTCTTTTTGGCCCCAATCAGCCAGGTTAATATCAGTCACTTTATAATCTTGAAATTTCATTTCTTTCCTAAATTAAAAATTATAATATTCTATTCGTAAAATTGATTGTTAAATAATTCTTTTATAGCTTTAAAAGCTCTACGAGCATCAGGACCAACTATTGATAACCTAACTTTTTTTCCGTAATTAGCTCCTAACATCATCAAATCCATAATTTCCCTACATGAGACATCTTGATCCTCATTATTGTATATCATTCCTATTTTAATATCAGATTCAAATAAATTTGCACACTCTACAAGTTTTTTTGAAGCGCGAGCATGTAGCCCCTTCTCATTAATAATTTCTAGTTCTGTTAGGATCTTCTCATTCATTATCTTCATGCATTCTTTCTGAGAGTATCTCACTTGCTATCGAAATATACTTGTGTGCTGCTTCTTCACTGGATTTAACAGCCTTTTCTAAAGAAGAATTTTCTCTCAAAGATCCCAACTTAATTAACATTGGTAAATTAACTCCGGCCATAACTTCAATTTTTTTAGGATCTAGAAATGAAATAGCTAGATTAGATGGAGTTCCCCCAAACATATCTGTTAAGATTATTACACCCTTCCCACCATCCACCATTGAAATCAATTCCTCAATTTCTATTCTTCTCTTATCCATATTGTCATCGGGACCTATACAAATAATTCCAATCTTTCTTTGGGGCCCAATAATATGTTCCATAGCGTTTCTTAGCTCCAAAGCAAGATTTCCATGTGTAACAATTATTATTCCTATCATTGAGTATTCCTTTTTAATTAGTTAAGGGAAAAACAACAGTAAAAATTGCTCCCCCATTTTCCCTATTTGCAGCCACAATTGAACCTCCGTGGGCTTTTACTATTTGTTTACATATTGATAGGCCCAAACCTGAATTATTTCCGAAGTTTTTATCATGGGGTCTGTAAGTATAGAATCTCTCAAATACCTTATTAAGGCTCTCTTTTGGTATACCTGGTCCATTATCTTTAACTTCAATAATTGCACCTCTTTTTCCCGACCACAATGATATTTCAATGTGAGATCCTTTATTGGAAAAAGAAAGGGCATTATCAACAAGATTATGAAAAACTTGGGCAATTCTATCCGGTATTCCCTCTATTCTAATTTCGTCTTCCGATATTTTATAATTAATAGTTACCCCTAACTTTTTTGACAAAGCTGATTCTGCAACCTCAATTATAGAATGCAAAATATCTCTTAGATCAATAATTTTAAATTCACCCTTAGCTAGCTCTATTTCTAATCGAGAAGAGGATGAAATATCTGAGATTAGTCTATCTAACCTTTTTAGGTCCTTAAAAGCTATATTTATGAGTTGTTTTCTCTCATCTTCATTGCTGGAAATATTTAAGGTTTCAATTGCACTTCGCAAAGATGTTAGAGGATTTTTTACTTCGTGTGCAACATCTGCCGCAAAAGCTTCAACGGCGTTAACTCTATCCTGTAATGCTTTTGTCATTCTTCTTATGGATCTTGATAAAGCTCCTATCTCATCCCTTCTACTATCCATAATTGGAGTTTCACCAACACCAGCATTAGAAACGCCTTCGGCGGCTTTAGATAATCTATTTAATGGCCTTGCTATATTACTGGTGAGAACAGCCGATAAAAATAAACTAACAGATAGTGCAATTATGAAGACTCGAACAAGTCCTTCTCGACCCTCCTGTAATATTTGTCCAATATCTTCTTCTTCGGTCGTCAACAAGAGTGCACTTACTATCTTAGAATTGTTTATAACAGGGACAGTCACATGAACAGTTATGCCTCCGTTCGCAAGTTTATATTCTTTCGCTGTGATCTTCCCACTTAAGGCTTTTTCTAGATCTTCAAATGAATACCCTTCTTTAGGTAGCAAAGGAGCATTCCTATCAAAATAATTTTCCATAATATCTAAAATTTTATCAAATAGAGAAATTTTGTTCTCTTCATTATTATTTAGTGATTTATTAGGTTCCTCAAAATCCTGTGTGTCATAGTAATTCTCTTTTTGATTGTCAAAAATTCTTGTACGGGTTTTTACAATGACATTTTCTTGTCGTTTTAGGACAAACTTGTTTATGTTTTCTCTAAATGAAATAGAAATTTCAGGATCTAAATAAAAGGAAAAAGCGAAAAGATTTGCTTGTACTAGAAGAGCCTCCTTTCTGGCTTCTATCAAATTATCTTCAGATTTATCTACATATATGAATCCAAAAGCGAGAAGTATTAAGCCCAAAGAATTTATAACTATTATTCTTGTAGCAAGAGAAGAGGGTTTTAAAAAATTAAACATATTTTTTTATTGGTTAAAACGATATCCTACACCATACAATGTTTCTATAGAGTCAAAATTTTTATCTTTAGACTTAAATTTCCTTCTAATTCTTTTTATATGGCTGTCGATTGTTCTGTCATCAACATAAATATTATCATCGTATGCTGCAGACATCAGTTGGTCTCTACTTTTTACGTAGCCTGGCCTATTAACTAGGTTTTCTAAAATTAGAAATTCAGTAACCGTAAGTTTAATTTGTATTTCCCTCCAACTGCATTCGTGTCGACTTATATTAAGATTAAGATCTCCTCTTTTTAAAAAATTATCTTCGCTAAGTGCATCGGGATCTGAAATTTTTGAAACACGTTTAAGAATCGTTTTAACTCGTTCTATTAATAATTTTTGTGAGAAGGGTTTAGTAATATAATCATCTGCACCCATTTTAAGACCTAATAACTGATCAATTTCGTCGTCCTTAGAAGTTAGGAATATTACTGGTATATCTGAACTAAGCCTTAGTTTTTGAAGAACTTCTAAGCCGTCAAGTCTTGGCATCTTAATATCCAAGATTGCTATATCATAATCCTCCTTAGTTAATGATTCTAAGCCCGATTTTCCATCCGAAAAGTTGACAACCTCGTATCTTTCGGCCTTCAGAGCGAGGCTCAAAGATGCAAGAATATTTTGATCATCATCGATTAAACAAATCTTAACCATTAATCTTTTCTATTTCTTAAAACTCTAATTAATTTAATAAAATTTATACTAAGAGTATATAATAGGTTTCATTGAAAGTTGATAATATTCTGTTATAAATATTTATTAAATTCTATTTGGGAAGATAAGTAATTGGGCAAAATAGGTAAAAATTTCTCAGCTATAAATGCTAGTGATCACGGTTTTCGAAATATAAGAAAACTTTACTGGAATATGAATCAAAGGGATATATATAAAATATCTCTGGATAAGAATGAAGGTAAATTATCTAAAGACGGCGTTCTTGTTGTTAAAACAGGAGTTCACACTGGAAGATCAGCCAATGATAAGTATATTGTTAAATCTAATAATAATGAAGAAACTATTTGGTGGGATAATAACAAAGCAATAACAGAAGAGAATTTTGATTTTCTTTATGAAGATGTTATTGAATATTGTGAAGGTAAAGAAATTTTTGTACAGGATTTATTTGGAGGAGCAGACCCTTCTCACCGATTATCAACGAGAATTTATACAGAATATGCTTGGCATTCTCTTTTTATACAAAATTTACTGATTGAAGTTGAGGATGTAGAAAAAAAAGATTTTATACCTGAGTTTGTTATTATTGATATACCGAGTTTTAAGGCCAAACCTGACAGACATGGCAGTAACTCTGAAACCTTAATAGCAGTCAATCTTGATAAGAAAATGATTATTATTACTGGCACTTCTTATGCAGGAGAAATTAAGAAATCTGTTTTTACAATGTTGAATTATTTATTACCGCAAAAAAATGTTATGCCAATGCATTGTTCTGTGAATGTAGGAGTTGATTCCGGTCCAGCAATATTTTTTGGTCTTTCTGGTACAGGAAAAACAACCTTATCAGCTGATCCCAATCGGATTCTTATTGGTGATGATGAGCATGGTTGGTCCGACGATGGAATTTTTAATTTTGAAGGTGGTTGTTATGCAAAAATGATAAGACTTTCGAAAGAGGCTGAACCTGAGATATATCAGACCACAAAACGTGAAGGCACTATACTTGAAAATGTTGTACTAAATGAGGAAACTGGAGAAATAGATCTAGATGATGATAGTCTTACTGAAAATACCCGTGGCGCCTATCCTTTAACTTTTATTCCAAATTCGAGTAAAACAGGCATAACAAAAATTCCTAGCAATATTATTTTGTTAACATGTGATTCTTTCGGAATTTTACCCCCCATTGCAAAACTTTCAGCCTCACAGACAATGTATCATTTCTTGTCTGGTTATACTGCAAGAGTAGCTGGTACAGAGAAAGGTGTCGACGAGCCTGAAGCTACTTTTTCTTCTTGTTATGGGGCTCCATTTATGCCCCTCCATCCTATTGTTTATGGAAAACTATTAAAAAAACTAATAGCTAAGTATAAGGTTAATTGTTGGTTAGTTAATACTGGCTGGACAGGAGGCCCTTATGGCGAAGGCAAAAGAATGCCAATTGGCGCAACACGGAATTTACTATCTGCTGCCTTAGATGGAACACTTCTAAAGGAAGATATGATCAAAGACAAATTCTTTGGATTTGAAGTTCCTCTAAATGTAGAAGGGGTAGATAAGAAAATTTTAAACCCTAGAGAGACTTGGAAAGATAAAAAAAATTATGATACGCAGGCATTTAAGCTTGTACAAATGTTCTCAGAGAATTTTGAATCATTTAAAGAGCATGTTGATATAGAAATTATAGATGCTGCGCCCGACTTACAGGCTGCAGAATAATTTTCAATGTGCTTCATTCCAGTTGAGACCTGACCGAAGTTCAACAATAAGAGGAACTGATAATTCTTGAGATGGTTTATGGGCGTTTTCCATTACTTTCTTAATAATTCTTATTGAGTCATCGGTTTCCAGTTTATTAGATTCAAAAATTAGCTCGTCATGCACTTGTAATAGCATTGTGGTTTTTAATTCTGAATTTCTTAGTTCATCATGCATTCGGATCATTGCTCTTTTTATAATATCCGCAGCTGATCCTTGAATGGGGGCGTTTATAGCTGCCCTTTCCATAAAAGACCTCTTGGCAGGGTTTTTAGTATCAATATCACTGACAATACATTTTCTTCCGAAAATTGTATTTACATAACCATTTTTTTTTGCAAATTCTTTAGTTTCCGCCATATATTCTTTTATTGACGAAAATTTTGCAAAATAGGATTTTATATATTCGGAAGCCTCTGTTCTAGAGATATTTAATTGTTTAGCTAATCCAAAAGCTGAAATTCCATATATAATGCCAAAATTTATTGCTTTAGCACTTCTTCTTATATTCTCATCAACATCGTTTATAGGGATATTAAATACCTCTGAAGCAGTTAACGAATGAATATCCTGGCCGTTTTTGAAGGCTTCTTTCAGATTCTTATCTTGTGCAATATGGGCTATAAGCCTTAATTCAATCTGACTATAATCTGCGCTAATCAACAAATTACCCTTTTCAGGAATAAAGGCTTTCCTTATCATTCTCCCATCTTCTGTGCGAATAGGAATATTCTGTAAATTTGGATCCGATGAAGCTAATCTACCTGTCGAAGTTGCTGCCATCGAAAAAGAAGTATGAACTCTGTTTGTAGATTTAGAAATAAATGTAGGCAAAGCATCAGTATATGTTGTTTTTAGTTTCGACAATCCACGCCATTGTAATAAGAGTTTTGGTAGCTCATGACCCTCGCTAACCAGTGTTTCAAGTACATTTGCATCAGTTGACCATGCCCCTGAAGCAGTCTTTTTCCCTCCAGGTATTGAAAGTTTTTCATATAAAATTTCACCTATCTGTTTAGGCGATCCAAGGTTAAATTCTTCTCCAATTAATTTATGAGAGACCTTCTCTATTTCAACTATTTTTTCTTCAAAATTTTTAGACAGTCTTTTTAACTTGTTTTTGTCGATAGCCACCCCCTCCTTTTCCATTTCAATTAGGGTTCTAGCCAAAGGTCTTTCAATATTAATATAAACCTTCATGAGATTATTTTGAGATAATTTAGGTTTCAGAAATTTCCAGAGTTTCATAGTCATATCTGCATCCTCAGCAGCATACTCTGTGGCATCAGGGATAGAAATTTCTGAAAATATTTTTTTCTTTTTTCCTGTTCCCACAATTTCTTTATAGGATATGGCCGTATGATTAAAGTATGTCTTGACTAAATTATCTAAGCTATGGCGAATGCCACCAGATCCTAAAGAATAGGAAATCAGCATAGTGTCATCATAGTTTTTGATATCTATTTTATATTTGGATAAAACCAATCCGTCATATTTCATATTATGCAGAATCTTTATTATTCCCTCGTCCTCTAATAACAATTTAAGAAAAATTAAAGACTCTTCAAAATCGAGTTGTTTTTCATCTGTTTCAATATGCTTAAGAGGTACATAGCATGCCTCACCAGGACTAATACACATTGAGAAACCTATTAGGTTTGCATCAATTGCGTTCAGAGAGTCGGTTTCAGTATCAAAAGCAATATATCCTACTTCTTCTGCTTTTTTGTACCACTCCATGAGCTCTATTTTGTTTTGAATTGTCTTATAATTTTTAGTATTAAAATCTAACTTTTCTGTCTTTTCGACCCTGTCTTTTTTAGTAACGTCTTTATTTGTAGAGAATTTGATCGTTTTTGTGGGTAGAATTGAATCTATATCTACATTTAATTCAGAAGATTTCTTCTCAGTTAATCTTTTAAATTCCATTTCCCTTAAAAATCCTAATAATTTTTCCGGATTGATTTCTTGAATTTTAGTATCTTTTAGGGGAATGGGCAGATCAACATCATCTTTCAAGGTTACAAGTTTTTTGCTTAAATAGGCTTGATCTGCAAAATCTTCTAGATTTTCGCGTCTTTTCTTTTGAGTAATTTCATCAGTTTTTTTAAACAAGTTATCAAGATTGCCATATTCATTTATCAGGAGCGCTGCCGTTTTTACACCAATACCAGGAACACCAGGAACATTGTCTACGGAATCTCCTGCGAGCGATTGGACATCGATTACTTTTTCAGGATACACACCGAATTTTTTGTAAACTTCTTCTTTATTAATAAGTCGGTTTTTCATAGTATCCAGCATTGAGATGTCATCATTAATCAATTGCATTAAGTCCTTATCAGAAGAAACGATAGTAACTTTCATATTTTCAGCATGGGCAGATTTTGCATAGCTAGCTATGAGATCATCGGCTTCGTATCCTAGCATTTCAACATATTTGATATTAAATGCATCCGTAGCACTTCTGATTACTGGAAATTGAGGGATCAGATCTTCAGGGGGTTCTGAACGATTAGCTTTGTATTCAGGATAAATGTCATTTCGAAAAGTTTTTCCTGAAGCATCAAAAACGACAAGAAGGTGAGTTAATGCATTGTGCTCTCTTTCCTCTTTAACAAGCTTGTCCAACATGCTGCAGAAACCAGAAATGGCACCAACTGGAAATCCATCTGATTTTCTAGTTAAGGGCGGAAGTGCATGATAAGCTCTAAAAATATAAGTTGAACCGTCGACTAGATAGATATGTTCTTTTTTTTCATTCATTGTGATTCTTTATTTTCCATTATGACATTAAGTTTAATGTGGTAAAAGTAACAATTATATTCTGATTTGAAATATATAAATTATGACTGAAAAAAAACTTCCTGATAACGCAATAGATATTAAGAACCTTAGTAAGCAGTATAAATCTCCGGATGGCAAAAGTTCTTTTTTTGCTCTTGATTCAGTGTCTCTTAATATTCCAAGAGGATCTATTTTTGGTCTGTTGGGTCCCAATGGTGCTGGTAAATCAACCTTCATCAATATATTGGCGGGTCTCACTATAAAAACATCTGGAAAGGCTATGGTTTGGGGTTACGATATTGATAAAAATCCGAGAACCATAAGATCTTATTTAGGAATAGTACCGCAAGAGTTGAATATTGATCCATTCTTTACACCGAGAGAAACTCTCAATCTACAAGCTGGAATGTATGGGATTTGGCCCAAGGAAAGGATCACACAAGAAATTCTTAGGGTTCTTGATTTGGAAGATAAAGCTGATGCTTACGCTCGTGAATTATCGGGCGGGATGCGAAGAAGACTACTTATTGCAAAAGCTATGGTACATAGACCCCCTATACTTATTCTTGACGAGCCAACAGCGGGGGTAGACATAGAGCTACGCAAGCAATTATGGAGCTATGTAAGGCAATTAAATGAACATGGAACGACCATAATTCTTACTACACATTATTTAGAAGAGGCAGAAGAATTATGTGAGACGATAGCTATATTGGATAAAGGAAAAATAGTTAGATGTGCATCAACAAAAGAACTTCTAGAGGATGTAGAATCCAAAACCATAATACTAAAGACTTCTGAAAAAACTGATCCTAAAAATGTTGCAATATCCCAACTCGGTGCAAGTATTGACGCTGATAACAATCTTAAAATCAACTATAATCCTAAAATTGATAATTCTAGAAAGATTCTCGAAATGGTTGAGAATTCAGGTGTAAATGTTGTTGATTTTGAGGTAGTTGGCGCCTCTTTGGAAACAGTATTCCTGTCGATTACCTCACGAAAATAAAAAAAGGCGCGATACTAATACCGCGCCTAATTTTTAATTTTAATATAACTTTTTTAGAATTTAGCTCCAAAAGTTACACCAATCATTCTTGGGTCTAACAAGAAGTCATTTCTAAAACCACCAGAGGCTTCAGCAGTGAAGTAATGACCTGTAATATTATCGTCATCTGCAAGATTCTGACCCCATATTCTTATATACCAAGGTGCAGAGGTTGATTGGAAAATTATTTGAGCATTAATGACATCCCAGGCGTCAACAACATCTCTAGGCACATTGTAAAGGCGAGTCCAGAAATCGTCTTGCCAGTAATAATCAATACGCGATGTAATCATAAGGTCCGCTTGTGAAAGGTCTGCAGTATATTCTATGCCCAGATGAGCAGTAACTGCAGGAGCTTGAACTAGCTCGTTGCCGCTAAGGTCATACTCAGGTTCATAGAAGCCACCAAGACCAGCAGCAGTTAATTTGGAATTCATAACTGCACAGTTACCTAAAGTTGGTAATGCTCCCATTCCAAATATTTGAGCAATTGCACCAACAGTACCAGAAGGATCAGCTGAGTCGATATTATTAACTGATAAAGTCTTCCCCGCCGCTATCATATCCAACGCACCGGCAGCAGGATTTAAATTAAGAACTCCCCCTGCAATACCTCCAAGAATTGATGCCTTTTTGAATCCACATGTTGCACCATTACCAAAGTCTTTAACCAACCATCCGGATGTATCTCCAAGATTTCTTCCAATCTTGTCAAGTGGGTTAAGAGAGTAGGTGTTATTGGCAACTTCGGTTTCAAGAAACGATACTTGGGCATCTATACGTAGACCTGGAACACTAGAAGGACTCCAGAATAATTCTGCTTCTAATCCTTGCATTTCAGCATCAATATTTTCATTCACAGAAGTACGTGCGATAATTTTAGAAACTTGAAGATCCTGATAATCGTAATAGAAAGCTGTTAGATTCGCTATCAAAGAGTTATCAAGAAGAACATTTTTCATTCCCAACTCAAAAGCATCAATAAATTCTGGATCTGTAGTTTGTGCTACACCTGCAAACAAAGTAGGGTCGACAGGCGGGTTAAATGCACCAGGACGATAACCTCTTGAATACGTGAAGTATACTAATGTTGAATCTGTTCCCTCTAAGTCAGGCGTCCAATCGATGCCAATTTTCCCGGTTACTTCTTCTTCAGTAAACGATGAACTAACACCTTGAAGTCTACGCTGTTCTGCCAATCCCGGAATAGGCTCTAAAGCACCTGGAGGTGCAGCAAGACCAATTAGGATTGGAACAAATTTCGGATCGCCTGTTTGTACAGCTAAGGTCACTGGATCTCCAGGACCTGTACCGCCGCCAAGTATAGCAGAATTAAAAAGAAGTTGTCTGTCAGCTACTGACTTCTCGGATTCGTTCCATCGTGCACCAACGGTAATTTTAAGGTCATCCGTAGCTTGATAATAGACTTCAGCAAACAATCCTTTTCTTTCCAATTCATAAGGGTTTGTTTCATTCCTATAATGTGAAGGATAAAGTTTTAATCCCGCTAAAATAGGGGCAATTGCAGCTGCATCGGCTGAAGAAAAATACACATCATAAACACCAGCGCTTTCATATTCAGAAACGTTTAAACCCGCTATAAAGTTGATCGGTCCGTCGAAAGACGATTGAATAGAGATTTCCGCGTATTTTGATTCTGCTCCTCCCATTGATGTGTCATAAGCAAATGAGTAATCATAATAACCCTGAATAGCACCACAGAAAACACCGCAAGCAGTAGGAGTATATTGTGAAACAGGAACTACGCCTTGTGGGAAAGCAGCATTACCCCCTGCAACAAGCGGATTCGTATTATTTGGATTATATGTTGCGAATTTTGCAGAACCATCATTGTTGTTGTAATCCTGTTGTGAGAAAACGGAAGTTTCGTGATAGAGAACATTGGCCTTGATTGTAATATTTTCAAAAGCGTTACTTTCAACGCTCAACAAATATCCATCTTCAGAAGCTTTGTAGACAGGATCCATATTTTGATAAGTCGCACGAGGGTCGCTACTTCTATTGGCGTTAAGCCCTATATAATCCATAGGTGACCAAGTCATTAAGCCGGCTATGGCCGCTACATCTCCACCAAAAGTTGAACTACCTGCAGGTCCTTGATAGGCTATCTCCGTGGGGTGACAACCAAACGAAGGAACTTCCGTAGCTTTACACATTTGTCTTCCAATACGCGCTCGATTATCATCCTCCTCAAAATTCCAGTAGGTAAATTTTGCGGTTGTGTTTTCACTCAAATCAGCTTGAAGAGTAAATCGCCAAGAAGTGATGTCACGTCCATCTACATCAGTTTCTCTTCCTGGGAAAAGATTATCAGAAAAACCATCTCTTTGAAGAGAAAGACCAGCGACTCTCAACGCTAAGCCATCTGCAAGTGGCATATTTACCATTGCTTTAAACTTTCGATGACCGTAGTCGCCAACTTCTACTTCAACAGAGCTTTCTGCTTCATCGGTAGGAGAAGCAAACATCATATTTACAGTACCCCCTACAGAGTTAGCACCATATAGAGTTCCTTGCGGACCCCTTAGAATTTCCACACGCTCAAGATCATAATATTCGGTCTCAAATATTCTTGTAGCAACCGGAACCTCGTTGATATGGAAGGCCACACCACCGTCACCTGAAGCGGCTACGGTGTAAGAGTTAACTCCACGAATAACAAAGTTGGAACCGGCAAAGTTACCTTTAGTAAAGGTAATATTTGGTGCATTAAATTGAAGATCAGAAAATGTTTCGATTTGTTGTAATTCTAGGCTTTCTGTATTGAAAGCAGTAACAGCAATCGGAACATCTTGAATGTTCTGCTCGGTTTTCTGAGCTGTAACTATGATCTCTTCGATACCCTGTCTTTCAAGAGCTTGAGAAAAAGCCACACCCACCAAAAACACGGGCATGATTATAGCTGATATAGCTATATAAATAGTTTTATTAAGCATTTAGTTTGCCTCCCACGTGATTTTTATGATTGGTTAATCATAATAACTAAAGTTATGCAGAGTTAGAATACATATTAGAGGGGGTTAGGACAAGAAAATTTTTCGAAATCAAGAAAGGAATGTGATAATAATACTACACCAGTATTTTTTATTAGATTTATAGGGGTTTTTAGCAAGTTATATGATTATTTTAAGTTTATTTCCTTAAGTCTTTCATGAAGAAAATTATCTGCTGTTATGCTCTCTTCGTATTTATTTTTATTTTCCCTATTGATACAACTTGGGATAGTTGAAATAATATGATCCGGATTGAGATGAATAAAAAAAGGCATCGAGTATCTCGAATGTTGGGCCTCATCTCCCCTAGGGTTAATTACACGATGTGTAGTCGATTTTAATTTATCATTTGTCAATCTTTCTAACATGTCACCAACATTACAAACTATAGTTTCAGGACTGACTGCGAGCGGTATCCATTTTGCATCATTGTTCAAGATTTCTAAACCTTTTTGCTTCGTTCCGAACAGCAAAGTTACCAAATTAATGTCTTCATGTTCTTCGGCCCTTATACCCATATTATTTTTTTCAATTTTAGGATAATGAATTAACCTTAATATGGAGTTCCCTTGATTAATTTTATCTTTAAACCAATCTTCCTCAAGCTCCAGACCCAAAGAAATCAGCGATAATATCTTGTAACCAAGTTTTTCCAATTGATTATACAATTCATTCAAAGACTCATTAAAACCCGTTAACTCACGCACAACCAAATTCTCTGGCATTGTATTTTCGTATTCCTTGTCCCATTTGGATCTACCGTGGTGCCAAAACTCTTTTTGATCGGGATGATGGGCGTTCTTGGCAGTTTCCACTCCGAAAGGAGTATAACCTCTTTGTCCGGCCCCACCATCGATGTAGTAATTCATTTTTTTCTGAAGAGGTTTTTGGAAGAAATTCTTTGATAGATGTAATACACTTTCAATTAGACTAATATCTACCTCATGATCCTTAACGGAGAAAAAACCTACATTCATACACGCGTCAAAGATTTCTATTGCTAATTTTTCTTTTTTATTATCAATCTTTTTTAGTGATATTGTTGGTATTGTCATATTCATCAATTTTTATTTATTGTTAAATTTTCTGTTTCAACTGCTACAGCTTTCATAACGAAACCACCTAAAGGAGTTTCTATAATAACCTTTAGAGGAATCCATAAATTTTCCCTACTTGAATAATTATACCAGTAATTTACAGATCCTGGTTTGGAAGTTTCATCTAGAAATTCGCTTGGTTTATAGCCTATAATTGGTTCAAAATAACCCATGCATTTTAAAACCTCATATTTTTTATCATTTATAACAATATCCTCTTTTTTTCCAGGACGAATAAATTTTGTTTTAAACGCCCGAATTCCATCAAAACCATGTGCTGTGTAAGTGCAGGGATCATCAAATTCTCCAGAAACGAATAATGCACTATAAGGATCATTAGTTTCTTTGCCATATTCTTTGAGAAAATCAAAATCAGGTTTTTCATCCACATCATATTCGGGTTGAGTGATTAATTTAAATGGAATTCCCATGTCATAGCTCAAAGTTCCTTTTCGTGATCTACCTTTTCCAGTTTCGTAAGAAAAACTGTAAGTTTCAGGAATTAATTTATTTCCTTTGATGAATCCTCTGCTTTCCGAGAATGCTCTAAATTCAATTATAACATCAACTATTCCTGCGGCACTTATTTCGGATCTGATGTTCCAAACTTCATTATTAGAATTTACTGACAGAGTTGTATCAGATATTTTTATTCCCCCTAAATTTATATAATACGATACTTTCGTCTCTGCCTCTGCCGGTACAGAGATTAAAAAAGATATGAGGATTAAGAGTCTAAAAGTAGATTTTAGCATTTTTTATTTGATAAAATTCTTTAATTATTTTCCAGAAAATTTAGGAGCTCTTTTTTCAACAAAATGAGATACTCCTTCTTTAAAATCTTCAGAACTAAAACTTTTTTGCATTTCTTCATCGCCAATTTTGGCAGCGTTATTTAGATCCTGGAAGAAAGCTTTATAAACTTGCGCCTTCATTACTGATATGGAGCGAGGTGATGAAGTTTCTGAAAGCATTTTTACGTAATCCATTGTAGATTCAATAAAATTTTCTGCAGAGAAGCACTTGTTTATTAATCCTATTTTTTCAGCCTCCTCGGCAAGGAAGACTCTGCCAGTGAATAATATATCCATCGCATGAGCATGGCCAACTAATCGCGGTAATATCCAACTTATTCCGTGTTCCGCTACAAGGCCACGTTTAGCAAAAGCAGTCGTAAACTTCGAACCTGCTGCAGCAAATCTTAGATCACAAAATAATGTCATTACAAGACCTATTCCTGCGCAAGGACCATTTATTGCAGCTATTATTGGTTTTCTACAAAGAGCCAGAAAGCCAAAGCGGGTTTTATAGTGTTCGGCAATAGAGGGGCCAAGATTTTCAGATGGTAGTTGATCTTCTTGCTTGCTTTTTGGGGTTATAGTGCTACCAGAATTTGTTTTTTTTAGGTTATCCATATCCGCACCAGCACAAAAACCTCTACCTGCGCCTGTTATAACTATGGCGTTTATGTCTTGTTTTTGTGAGGCCCTATTTATGCCTTCCCGCAAACCCATATAAATACTTTCGGTGTAGGCGTTAAGTCTATCGGGTCTGTTGAGTGTAAGAGTTACTATATTATCTTTCTCCATATACAATATCTCATTATTTTCTGGTGTAATAGGTTCCCCTTGCATATGTTCCTCCATATTTTGATATTCTACTCTAGCTTGTTTTTTCAATGAGAGCTATGGTTTCCAAAGGATTAAATAATAATGAAATATAAAGCAATAATTTGGGATTTTGGTGGCGTGATTACCTCTAGCCCTTTTGAATCATTTAATATTTTCGAAAAACAAAACAATTTGCCCAAGGATTTAATTAGAACTGTGAATTCCGAGAATTCCGATTCTAATGCCTGGGCAAAATTTGAAAGCAATCAAATAAGTCTAGATGAGTTTGATAAGCTCTTTTTAGAAGAGGTACAAAAAAAAGGATACAACGTAAAAGGCAGAGAAGTGGTAAAATTGCTTTCTGGATCTGTAAGACCAAATATGGTTGAATTTCTAAAAGAGTTAAAAGGAAGGTATAAATTAGGATGTATTACCAACAATATAAGACCTTTAGAAAAAAATCTTGAAGAAAATTCAAACAACAATGAATCAAAGAACGCTATGCTTTTGTTTGATCATATAATTGAATCCTCGAAGGTTGGTATAAGAAAACCAAATCCTGAAATTTATAAAATATCTTATCGAGCTTTAAAAGTTGATCCAGAGGAGTGTATTTATCTTGATGATCTAGGAATAAATTTAAAACCTGCTAGATCACTTGGAATGACTACTATTAAGGTAATTGATCCCGAAGAAACCATCAGGACGGTAAAGGAGCTTTTAGAATTAGATAATGTTAATTAATGTTTCTTTAATTGAGAAATGACTAGTGAAAGAAAATATTCTCCGAATTTAGAATTAGGAGTTAGAGTTCGGACAATTGTTTACTTGCGATGGATAGCTGTTTTTGGACAAATTTTAACCTGTTCAGTGGTAGGTGGGATTCTAAATTTCAACCTTCCGTGGTTTGAAGTCTATTTAACCATTTTTGCATTAGCAGCATCGAATATACTTTTATATCCAAGGTATCCCTGGCACCATAGATTAAGTGAGACCGCAACAACGATTGTTATATGTGCTGATATTTTTCAGCTAGCTTTGCTCGTTTATTTTACTGGCGGACTATCAAATCCTTTCGTTATGCTATTTATAGTTCCTATAGCTATTTCTATTTCTAATCTTCCATTAAGATCTACATCAATCTTAATAGTTTTCACTCTGGCGTTAATATCTGTATTGGGTTTTTTTCATTATCCTCTTATACAAGAAGACATGACTTACCTAGTGAATCCACCAATATTGATCATAGGAATTTGGATTTCTTTGCTGGTAACAATATTATTTCTTTCAGCATATATGGGCAGTTTAACAAGAGAATCACGTGAAGTTGCTGGAGCCCTAAATGTTACAGAAGAACTTCTTTCAAATGAACAAAACCTTTCATCTTTAGACGGATTAGCCGCTGCAGCGGCACATCAGTTAGGAACCCCTTTAGGCACCATTAATTTAATTGCAAGTGAATTGATGAAAAACGAAAAGATTAGTAAAGAAGGAAAAGAAGATTTGGAAGTTCTTTTGCAAGAGATTAATAAATGTAAAAATATTTTAAGTTCTCTTGGAGAAAAATCTTCTTTAGACGATGATATTGTTAACAAAATAGAACTGCACGCTCTATTAGAAGAGTTAAGCGAGTTAATCAAGGTTAAGGGAATAAATCCGAAGATAGTATTTAGCCGTGAAAATGACAACTTACGCTTTCACCTAATGGAAAGACGATCGGAGTTGCTCCTCGGTCTTTCTAATATTATTGAAAACGCAGCGGAATTTGCAAAAAATTTAGTTCTTTTAAGCGTTGATGAGAAAGAAGGTCAGATTCACTTAAAGATCGAAGATGACGGCGAAGGTTTTCCCAACGATATAATGAATAGGCTAGGAGATCCTTATATTTCCTCCCGCTCTAGTGATAGTTCAAAGGAAAAGGGTTTAGGTCTTGGTTTTTTTATTTCCAAGACCCTTTTTGAAAGATTGGGTATAAGAGTTGAGATTTATAATAAAGCAAAACCGGAAAATGGAGCTGTAGTATCTTTGTTAATTCCCAAAAAAGAGTGGAGTGAAAAACATAAAAATATTTCATGAGAAGTAGTAATGAATAAATTATATAAGGATAAAAAAATACTAATAGTTGATGATGATACCGTATGGCTTAATCAACTCTCCAGGGCAATGTCTAGACGAGGATTAGATGTTCATGAAGCTAAATCGGTCACAGAAGCTTTTGATATTCTTTCACGAGAGAGTTTTGATTTTGGAGTGATCGATCTTCGTCTCGATGATGGCGATGGATTAGAAGTTATCCTTGAGCTTCGAAAAGTAAATCCAAATTCTAGATCTATTATACTTACAGGCTTTGGAAATATCGCTAATGCAGTTTCTGCAATAAAAATTGGAGCAATAGATTATCTTTCAAAGCCTGCTACAATTGAGGATATTTTCTCATCTTTGTTTGCCTATGGAGACAAGAAAACACCTCCCCCAGATGAGCCTATGAGCGCAAATAGAGTTCGGTGGGAACACATATTAAGGGTATATGAATTATGTAACAAAAATGTTTCAGAAACTGCTCGTCGTTTAAAAATGCACAGAAGAACTCTTCAAAGAATTCTAGCTAAAAGGGCTCCAAAATAATAATTTAAAAATTTTTTATAAATAAATCCAAAGCAGCTAAGGCAAATGCCTCCATGTTTTCTCTTCTGTTATTTGAGTTGGTTAGTACGTGAGTAGATGTTTCTCTTTCTCCATAAACTGCTAAACAAGAATAACCGGGTGGATCGCCATAACCATTACCTGTAGGGCCAGCTGCACCAGTTTCACCAATACCCCAATCCGACCCATAAATCTCACAAACTTTCTCTGCCATTAAAAGAGCAAAAGGCTCACTACTTGATCGAATTTTCTTTTCTTTAAGATCACGAATTCTCATTCCGGATAATACTCGGATTGATGCGGCAGTATAAATAACCTGACCCCCTAAATAATATTTTGAGGCACCTGGCTGAGCTAATAAAGCAGAGGATATTAAACCACCAGATGAAGATTCGGCAACAGAAATTGTTTGATTATTTTCTATTAGAACTTCTGATGCTTTTTTAGCTAAATTTTTAAGTTTATCCATTATGAGTAAATCTAGTTCCTTTTAATGGAGGATCCTCTGGCGGCCCTGCAAAACATTGAGCTATAGACATCCAAAGTTGTGCTACTTCTCCTTCAACTAAAAGATTTGTATCATCAATATTCCTTACCTGAGTAACAACCTGACAAAAATCGGTAGCATCTCCAAGAATTTTATTTTCTTTGTTTTCTGGGTTCCATTCCCATATTTCACCCGACGGGGATTTAAGGATTATATTCGGAACTTCCCCTGGTACATCTTGGGATCTGTTAATAAAAGTCCAACCGAAGGTATTTATTCCTATAATCACAACATTCTTTATTCTGTCTGTGTCTACTCTTTTAACACCAATCATGTCATAAACTTCTTGTCCATGGGACCAAGTTTCCATCAAACGTGCTGTAATACTTGATATTACACTCATGTCTGGTCCAGCCCATTTCACTCTTTTTTTTGGGTCTGAATTTTTAAAATTTTCTGTCATTTTTTCATAAGATTCTTTCCAAAGACACAATAAATCCTTACCTGTTTTATCGTTGGATAATTCTTTTTCGTATTGTCTGGGGTTGTAGCCTTTGTTTACTGCGTTAAAAAAATCTTCTAAAAATTTCATGATTTTTTCGTCACTCACTAAAGACATATCAGCGGCAACATTCCAAACATGAAGATGATGTAACACGTTATCAATAGTCCAACCCTTAAATTGAGTCTTTTTTTGAAAAATTTCCCCTTCTTGATTCTTAAGGAGGTTGAAAAGAGCATCGCTTTCTTCTTTAAAATCTATTGCTTGTTGTAACATTTTATCACCTACTTAATGAAATAATAGTAAATCAAAGGAACCCATATCAGTGAGGTAGTTATTGCCCCTTTAATAGCTTGATAAAAAATCCAAAGCCATAAATAGCGCTTACAAAAATTTTTTATTTTTTCAAACATTTTTTAACCACTTCGGTATAGGAAGATTGTTCGTTTTGAGGAAATCGTAATTAAACATTTTAGCTTTATATCTGTCTGCAAGATCACACAAAATTGTTATGATAATTTTTCCTTTACCAATATCCTTTGCAAGTCTCATAGCTCCACAAATGTTTATGCCTGAGGATAGGCCTAAGAATAAACCTTCTTTTTCTATCAGATCATATAAAATATTAAGGGCTGCAGCATCTTCTATTAAATAGGGATAGTCTATTATTGAGCCCTCAACATTTTTTGTAATTCTGCCTTGTCCAATTCCTTCAGTAATTGAATCTCCTTCAGCTTTTAATTCTCCATTCTTGAAATAATTGTACATTGATGCCCCATATGGATCAGCTAAACCAATCTGAATATTTTTTTTCTTTGATTTAAGAAACGTACTAATGCCGGATAATGTTCCTCCAGTTCCTATAGCACATATGAAGCCATCTACCTTTCCATCGGTTTGTTCCCAAATTTCTGGTCCTGTAGATTCGAAATGAGCATTTTTGTTGGCTGTGTTATCAAATTGATTAGCCCAAAAAGCGCCATTTTCAAGTTTCTTATCCAATTCTTCGGCCAAGCGACCCGAATATTTTATGTAATTATTATCATCAGAATAAGGAACTGCAGGCACTTCAATAAGTTCGGCCCCAGTAAACTTGATAGCATCTTTCTTCTCTTGGGTTTGAGTTTCAGGAATAACGATAACGGTTTTGTATCCCAAGGAATTACCGATTATTGATAAACCTATGCCCGTGTTACCAGCTGTTCCTTCTACAATAGTCCCTCCTTTTTTTAGTAATCCCTTTTTTTCTGCATCTCGAATTATGTAAAGAGCCGCCCTATCTTTCACGGATTGACCAGGATTAAGAAATTCAGCTTTTCCATAAATTTCACAACCTGTTTCTTGAGAAGGTCCTATTAATTTTATCAAAGGAGTATTACCGATCGCTTCTATTATATTGTTGAAAGCATTCATAAGATTTCTTTACTTTAGTTCTTTTATGATATTACGAGCTATATTTCTTTGTTGGATCTGTGAAGTTCCCTCATAAAGTCTGAATAGTCTTGTATCGCGGAAAAGACGAGTAATAGGGTTACCTTCAAGATATCCTGCTCCCCCCATTATTTGTAAGGACCGATCAGCTACACGAGAGACCATTTCAGAGGAAAAATATTTTGCTGCGGCAATTTCTGTTTCTGGGATTGAGCCTGAATCAAATTTTCTCGCGGCTTCAAGTGTCATAGCTCTTGATGCTAACATTTCTGAATAACTATCGGCAATCATATTTTGAATTGCAGGCATTTCCGAAATTGGTGTTTCAAATTGAATTCGTGAATTAGAAAATTTAACAGATTCGTCAATCAGTCTTATTGCTTGTCCAACACAAGTAGCTGCAACATGAAGCCTTGCGTGATTAATTCCTCGTAAGGCCGGTTTTAGACCGCCCCCTTCTTTACCCCCTAGAAGACTGTCTGCGTTAACTTTACAATTATTGAAATAGACCTCTGGAGAAGCCGATCCTCTATGGCCTAACATTTCTGGAACCTTGCCAACTTTAATTCCCTCACTTTTTGCGTCGACAAGAAAAGAAGAAATACCTTTACTTCCCTTTGCTTTAGGATCTGTTCTTGCCATAACTAAAAAAAGATCTGCATTCGGTGCATTGGTTATATATTTTTTTGTTCCATTTAATATGTAAGAATCATTTTTTTTAACTGCGATCGTCTTTATAGATGTAGCGTCGCTTCCAGCTTCTGGTTCTGTTAATGCAAAAGAACCTATAATTTTACCTTCGGCCATTCCAGGAAGATACATTTCTTTTTGTTTGTGAGTTCCAAAGTCAAGTAAAGCTTGTGAACACAAACCTATTGTTGTTGAGAATCTTGATCTATAAACTGCAGACGCTTTTGTGAATTCAAAAGTTAAGAGGACCTGCTGTTCCATATTATAATCAAGACCTCCGTACTCGACTGGAATTGAAATGGCAAAAAGACCCGAATTCTTAATTTCGTCCATAATGCTTTCTGGAACGTTCTTATTTTCTTCTAAAAGATGTTCGTTCGGAATAAAGATTTCCTCCGTTAGAGTTCTTATCTTTTGTAAAAATTGATCAAATTCCATTTTTTATAAAACTCTTCCTTTCTAATTTTTTCTATTATAAAGATAGTATCGTTTTTAACGATAATGATTAAATCAAAAAAATCTTTATTATTAATATTTTATTAACACTAGTTTTGTCGTTATAATTTAGACAATGTATTATTTAATAAAAATTATCTTTTCGTTTTTTTTATTTTTTATTTTCTTTACTACTTTCTCATCGGGTAAAGAATCTCATAATTGTTCTACAGCCTTATTCTCTATTGATTCAAATTTTTCTTCAGGATCCCAAAGTAAATGTGAAGTAATAAATAAAGATTATATACGTCTCTATATTTCTCCCGAAGATGAAGAAGTAAAAAATCCTAGCCCCTGGTTTGCTTTTAGGAAGAGCCCGCATAAAGAAAAAATTTTTGTGGAATTGTACTACACTGAAAGTAAACATAGATATAATCCAAAAAAAAGTTTTGACTTAGTTGATTGGAAAAGAATTTCCGAAAGCAATATTAAAATATTTGAAGATAATAAAAAAGCTGTCATCTCTTTCAAGCCATCAAATTTACCCGTATATGTTTCGGCACAAGAAGTAATTGCCTATAATTGGTACAATAATTGGATTGAAAGTCTCGATTCTTCATACAAATTAAAAAAATCGGTAATTGGTCATTCTTTACAAGGTAGGGAGATAATTAAATTAGAGGCTATAAAATATAGGGAAAACCCATACATTCTGTTGGTTGGACGCCAGCATCCTCCTGAAGTGAGTGGTGCTATTGCTCTCACGAGTTTTGTTTCTTCAATTTTTTCTCAAGGAGAACTTTCGCAAAAATTTTTAGACAATTACAATATATTAATATTACCGTTTTTAAATCCGGATGGAGTGGAGAATGGTCACTGGAGACATAATAAAGGTAAAAAAGATCTTAATCGCGATTGGGGGTTTTTTACTCAACCAGAAACTAAGGCGGTTGAAGTTGAGTTAGAAAAATTTTATAGCACTGATCAATTAATTCTTTTCTTGGATTTCCATTCTACATTTTATAACAGGTTCTATATTCAACACGAAAGTGAAATATCTAAGTTACCCAATTTTACGAAAACCTGGTTATCCAGATCAAAAGAGTTATTAGAGGATTACCAATTTTCGGTAGATCCTCGTCTAAGTGAAAATAATGGTGTTTCAAAAAATTATATTTTTACAAAGTTCAAAGTGCCTGCAGTAACATACGAGGTTGGTGATGAGACTGACCGTGAATTAGTTAAACAATCCTCTATAACATTTGCCCAAGAATTAATGAAGATTTTGCTGGAATAAATGGCGGAGGGAGCGGGATTCGAACCCGCGAGACAGTTGCCCGCCTACACGCTTTCCAAGCGTGCGCCTTCGACCACTCGGCCACCCCTCCATTTTTTTAATTTTAAATTAATCATCATCGAATTTAAGAGCTGAAATAAACGCTTCTTGAGGAATATTCACTTGACCAAATTCTCTCATCTTTTTTTTACCCTTTTTTTGTTTCTCTAAGAGCTTCATTTTTCTTGTAACATCTCCTCCATAAAGCTTAGCTGTAACATCTTTTCTGAAGGGCGGAATTGTTTCTCTTGCAATAATTTTCCCACCTATAGCAGCTTGAATAGGAATTTTAAATTGATGACGTGGAATAAGATCTTTAAGTCTTTTGCACATAGATCTTCCTCTCGACGCTGATCGTTCAGAATGAACAATCATGGATAGTGCATCCACAGATTCCTGATTAACAAGTACAGAAATTTTTACCAATTTTTCTTTTTTATAACTTTCAAATTGCCAATCGAAGCTAGCATATCCACTTGAAACGGATTTTAATCGATCATAAAAATCAAAAACTACTTCATTTAAAGGAAGATTATACTCAACCATAGCCCTTCCGCCTACATAGGTTAGTTCTGTTTGGCTACCTCTTCTTTCTTCGCATAATTTTAGTATTGAGCCCAAATATTCATCAGGTACTAAGATTGTAGCTTTTATCCATGGCTCCTCGATATATTTGATAGTTGTAACGTCTGGCAAATCAGCAGGATTATGGAGATCAATAATTTTGTTATTTGTTAAGTGTATTTTATAGATAACACTTGGTGCGGTAGTAATTAAATCTATATCAAACTCTCTTTCAATCCTTTCCCTAATAATTTCCAAATGCAAGAGACCTAAAAAACCACATCTAAAACCAAAACCTAATGCAGCTGAGTTTTCTGTTTCATAATGAAAACTTGAATCGTTGAGGCTTAATTTTTCTATTGCATCTCTAAGATCCTCAAATTCACTACTGTCGGTTGGAAAAAGGCCGCAAAAAACCGAAGGCTGAGAGGGTTTAAAGCCTCTTAATGGTTGTTCACAGGGTTTCAGATTGTCTGTAATTGTATCACCAACTTTAGTATCAGAGACATTTTTTATACCTGCAATAATGTAACCAATTTCTCCAGGGTTTAGTTGTGCAACAGATATTTTTTTTGGAGTGAAAATACCAACTTCATCTATTGTGTAAGAACTTCTAGTTCCCATCATTTTAATCTTCTGTCCTTTTGACAATTGCCCCTCAATAACTCTTACCAAAACAACAACACCAAGGTAAGAATCATACCAACTATCTACGAGAAGTGCCTTGGCGGGATTATTCTTCTTTGCTTTGGGAGCTGGAATTCGATTAATAATTGTTTCAAATATTTTTTCAACTCCCTCTCCTGTTTTAGCTGAGACTTTTAAAGCCTCTCTAGCATCAAGCCCAATAACGTCCTCGATTTGCCTACATATTTTTTCAGGATCGGCGGCTGGCAAATCGATTTTATTAATTATTGGTATAATTTCGTGATTGAGGTTTATTGCTTGATAGACGTTCGCTAGGGTTTGGGCTTCTACTCCTTGTGTTGCGTCAACAACTAGAATCGAACCCTCACATGCAGAAAGTGATCTACTAACCTCATATGAAAAGTCAACGTGTCCAGGTGTATCAATCAAGTTTAATTGGAATAATTCATTATCTCTATTGTTAAAATTGAGTCTAACTGTTTGAGCTTTTATCGTAATTCCTCTTTCCCTTTCTATTTCCATTGAATCAAGGACCTGCTCTTTCATTTCTCTTTCTTCCAAACCCCCACAGAATTGAATCAGTCTATCAGCCAAAGTTGATTTGCCATGATCGATATGTGCTATAATTGCAAAATTGCGGATATTTGAAGTTTCTTGCACTTTTGTACTCAAAGTAATTAATTATTTAGCCACGTAATTTCCCGCCTGTAGCATTTTCAACAGAGCTTATAATATTTACAGAAATTTTTTCTATCTCATCTTCTGTTAATGTATTTATTTTAGGTCTAATTGTAACTTCAAAAGCTAAAGACTTTTTTTCTTCATTTTCTATAAATTGGTCAAATAATTTTATTTCATCAATCATATCTTCACCGCAAGATCTCACCGCAGATAAGAGTGTTTCGGCACTCACTGATTGAGGTAAATCAAATGAAAAATCTCTTTTGACGGATGGTAAATTTGTTGGCTTAAATTCAGACTTTAGTTTTTGTCCTTTTTTTGATTTTGTAAAGATATTTTCCATAAATATTTCAAAGGCAGAAATTATTGGTAATTCAAATTTGGATATAATAATTGGGTGAATCTCACCAAAAGATCCAATAATCTTATTTTCTTTAGAAATTATATTGCCAGATCTTCCCGGGTGATACCAATTTGGAGTATTTGTGTCTATTCGAACAGAATCGATAGATATATTTATTTGGTCAAGAACCGCCATTAAATCGCTTTTTGAGTCAAATACATCCACACTTGAATTGCCTTGCCAATGCTTTTCTACTCCATTTGTTTTATAAATTCCTGATCTTACACCTGATGCTATTAGGCTTTGTTCTCCAGGAGTAGCGCCATAGAAACCAGGACCAATTTCAAATAATCCTATATTATTATTACCTCTGTTATTATTTTGTTTGATGCAGTCTATTAGGGATATCAAAGGTGTAGTTCGCATTTCTGACAAATCCTCTGAAATGGGATTTATTAGGGTTAGTTTGTCTTTGTAACCCTCAAAAAAACTCAGATATTCTGAATTGACGAATGAATATGAAATTGTTTCAATTAGCCCTCGGGAAGCTAGTATTCTTCTTATCATTCTAGTATCTTTTTGACTTTTAGTAAGTATGGGTTTTGAAGGTTGATTGTTATTCAACAATGGGGTTGAAGAAATTTTATCTAAGCCATAAATTCTTATAATTTCTTCAACAAGGTCGGCATCTTGATCTATATCATGCCTCCATGTGGGAACAGAAACTACCCAAGATTTGTCTATAGAAAAACCCAATGACGAAAGTATTCTTTTAATTTCTTTTTCATTAATTTTCACACCAGATAATTTTCTAACCATATCTTTATTAAATTTAATCGACTTGCTTTTAAAGTTTTTATTCTTTTCTAAAGAAATCTTGCCTGGTTTTCCACCACAAATCTCCACTATCATTTTTGTAGCTAATTCAAGTCCCTCTATTACAAAGTTAGGATCAACTCCTCTCTCGAATCTGTATCTTGCATCGGAATTAATATTTAATCTTCTACCGCTTTCAGCAATATTTATTGGGTCGAAATAAGCAGATTCTAAAAATATATTCTTAGTGTTTTCCTCGGATCCAGATTCATCACCGCCGATAATTCCTCCAATCCCTAACGCTTTTTCAGTATCGGAAATCACGCAAATTGTTTCATCAAGAATGTATTCTTTTCCATCTAGGGTTTTAATTTTCTCCCCTTTTCTTGCCTGTCTAGCGCCTATTGACCCTTTAATTTTATCTGCATCATAGGCATGTAAGGGTCTGCACATATCAATAGTAATTAAATTTGTTACGTCGACTATCGCATTAATACTTCGAAGTCCTATTTTTTCTATTTTCTTTTTTAGCCATATGGGACTTTCTGTATTTTCTATCCCTTCAATCAATCGGCCAGAAAAAATTGAACAAAATGCGTTTTCTTTTTTGAAATCTAGAAATACTGGTATTTGAGCATTAGTTGATTTAATTTCATGAACTTCATTTTTAATTAATTTTCCAACTCCCTTAGCAGCTAGATCTCTTGCAATTCCATATACACCTAAACAATCGGATCTATTGGGAGTAATGGCAATTTCTATGACAGGATCATTCAGATCTAGCGCTTTAACAATTTTTGATCCCGGAGAAAGATTTTCATTTATCTCCATAATCCCTTCTTCTTGAGAATTGAGCCCTAGTTCTTTTCCTGAACAAAGCATACCAAATGACTCTACACCTCTTATTTTTACTTTTTTGATTTTCAATTTTGTTTCAGGGATTACACTCCCTATCGGCGCATAGATGCTGATTAAGTTTTTCTTAGCATTGGGGGCACCACAAACTACTTGGACAATTTCTTTTCCGATATCGACCATGCATAAGCTTAATTTATCTGCGTCAGGGTGTCTTTCTACTGAGACGATCTTAGCAACAATAAAATCTTTTAATTTTAAAGAGGGATCATATATTTTTTCTACCTCAAGTCCAATATTGGTAAGATTATTAGAAATTTCTTCCAACGAAGAATTCGTATTTAAGTGTTCTTTCAACCATGAAGAAGTAAATTTCATTTCTTTAATCCTCTAGCCAATGTTGGAATATCCAAAGCCAGAAAGCCATAATGTTTTAACCATCTAATATCGCCATTAAAAAATGTTCGTAAATCTGGAATGCCGTATTTAAGTTGGGCCAATCTATCTAGCCCAAATCCAAAAGCAAATCCTTGATATTTCTTTGAATCTATATTGGAAGCTTTCAACACATTGGGGTGAACCATTCCAGCGCCAGCGACTTCAAGCCAATCTGAGCCTTCTCCAATTAATAGTTTTGATCCTGATCTGTCACATAAAACGTCCACTTCCAACGAAGGCTCGGTAAAGGGGAAATAACTCGGCCTTAATTGAATTTTTATATTATTAATTTCAAAGAAGGACGATAGAAAAGTCTCAAGTGTCCATTTAAGATGCCCAAGGTTAATTTCTTCGTTAACGACCAACCCTTCAATTTGATGAAACATAGGAGTATGTGTTTGATCAGAATCACACCGATAAGTTCTTCCAGGTGATATAAATTTGAAAGGAGGTTTCCCCTTTTCCATTGTTCTTACTTGAACGGGGCTGGTATGGGTACGTAATACTGATTGACCCTTTTTCTTATCATTTTCATCAAGGTAGAAGGTATCATGCATTTGTCTAGCCGGGTGCCAGTCAGGAATATTAAGAGCATTAAAATTATAATACTCATATTCTATATCCGGACCTTCGGCAATTTCGTATCCTAAGGATGCAAAGATTTCTGATATTTCATCCAGAACTTGAGATACAGGGTGTATTCTTCCATTATTTTGTTGTTTTATTTGAGCCGGAAGTGTCACATCAATTTTTTCTTTTATTAATTTCGTGTCTATTTCAATTTTTAAAAGATAATCTCTTTTTTCACGAATTTTTTCAGTGATAATTTTTTTTAAAGTGTTGATAGATGAACCAATTTCCTTTCTTTCATCAGGACTTAAGCTACCAACCTTTTTAAGGATGTTAGAGATTCTTCCCTTTTTCCCTAATTCAGAAATTCGAATTTCTTCAAGAGCTTTTTCATTATCAGCTTTTTCAATTTTTGAAATAATTTCATTTTCTATAGATTTAATATTTTCCATATTACTCGCCAGATACGAATCTTGTATCAGTTAACATTCTAACATAAATAAGTTATTATTTTAATGCCGCTGAGGCTTTATCAACTAAATCTTTAAAGGTATCAGGATCAGACACAGCTATTTCAGATAAGAGTTTCCTATCTATCTCAACATTTGCTTTAGTTAATCCGTCAATAAATTTGGCATAATTCAAACCGTTTAATCTTGCAGCAGCGTTGATTCTTTGGATCCAAAGCGAACGAAAGCTCCTTTTTTTAACCTTTCTGTCTCGGTAGGCATACTGACCCGCTTTTTCCACAGCTTGATTTGCGGCTCTAAAAGTATTTTTCCTTCTACCAAAGAAGCCTTTTGAACTTTTAATAATCTTTCTATGTCTAGCGTGACTTGCTGCACCACCTTTTACTCGTGCCATTTCACTCTCCTTTTATGAATAAGGCAGGAATTTCTTTACTATCCTGCTATCAGATTTTGAAAGAACAGAAGTACCACGATTATTGCGATTTTGTTTTGGGGTACGTTTAATCATTCCATGATTTTTTCCCGTTTTTGCCGAAATAACTTTTCCAGAGCCGGTTATCTTGAAACGTTTTTTTGCACCACTTTTAGTTTTCATCTTGGGCATTTTGCTCTCCTATTCATATTTTTTTAATAGTTTTAGCTTTTTTGATTTAACACGGCATACCCCGCCGGCTAACCAATGAGTTGGTTTATAATATTTTTGTTATATTTTCAACTAAAAGTAATTTATTTAGGAGCTAGCACCATTACCATTTGTCGGCCTTCCATTTTGGGTAGAAGCTCAACCTTACCAATAGTATCAATTTCTTCTCTAACCTTTTCAAGCAATGATACCCCTCTATCTTGATGTACCATTTCTCTCCCCCTAAATCTTAAGGTTATTTTGACTTTGTCACCTTCGGATAAGAATTTTTCAACACTCCGCATTTTTACCTGATAATCGTGAGTGTCAATGTTGGGTCTAAACTTTATTTCTTTAACATCAATATTCTTCTGTTTTTTCTTTGCTTCGTTTGCCCTTTTCTGGTTTTGATATTTGTATTTTCCGTAATCGATAATCTTGCATACTGGTGGATTTGATTTTGGAGAAATTTCTACCAAATCCAACCCCTCACCCAGTGCTATTGAAATCGCTTTATCAATTGGAACAACTCCTTTTTTTTCGCCAGAAGCATCAATTAACAATACTTCACTTGCCTCTATTTGATTATTGACTCTTGGGCCTTTAGACGAAGACGAGGATCTAGTTATTTGTTTTATTATAGAATTATCTCCTTTTTAAAATTCACTTTTTTAAAGATTGCTTGTGAGGATTATGATGTCAAGTTTTTCAGTTTGAAACATTTAATATTCTTTTGTAAACATCAAGCGTTTTTTTGCACATATGGTTTAAGGAAAAATTATCTTTAATGTTGTTGATAGCTCTTTCTTTCAAATCGTTTTTATTCTTTTTGTCACTGTTTACTATCAAGTTTATTTTTTCGGCAAGGTCAAGATGATCGTTTGCTTTTACCTTAAAACCTGTTGAGTTAACACCATCTATAATTGTTTCTTTTACCCCCCCATGATTAGATGCTATTATTGGTTTACCAGCGGCTTGAGCTTCAATCGGCACTCTTCCAAAAGGTTCGGGTCTTGTAGATGGATACAAAACGATGTCGCATGCTTGATACGCAAGTGGCATATTATTTGACGAACCGAAGATTTTAATTTGCGATTTTATGCCTAATTTTATAGCTGCTTTATCTAGATTGCTTAAATATTTCTTTGCTCTATTTGAATTTCCGATAAAAATTAATAAGAGATTATTTCCTAACCCTCTTCTTTTTAGTTCTGATAAAGCTTTTAAAGCAATTTTATGTCCTTTCCATTTAGAAAATCTTGCCGGCAATAAGAGAATTATATCCGTATCTTCCGCTAGCCAATCATCTCTTTGTTTTTTTATTGAATTTTTAGAAAATAGTTCTTGGTTATAATCATTGTAGTCTACTCCTCTAGGTATAGTAATAATTTTATCCGAATCTATTTTGTAGTTCTTTTTAATATTATTTGTGGTGTATTGTGAATTTGCAATCACCGCATCTCCCCTAATAAGAACCGAATTATATATTCTCTTTAAGTATGATCTGGTTTCGGCATGACCATGCCATGTAGCAATAAAAGGTATGCCAAGACTTTTTGCAGCAAAATATGCAGACCAGGCAGGTGCTCTGGATCTTGCGTGTACCAATTCAACTTGTTTTTCCTTAAAGATTCTTTTGAATAGAAAAATATTTCTGACAATAGTAAATATATTCCTTTTATCAATCTTTTCCTTAATAACTGTTATACCCAATAAATTAAGTTTTTCTATCAATTTTCCACCAGTAGTTAAGACGAGAGGTCTAAAGTTATTTTTTTTCAAATATGAGGAAGTTTCAATTACAGAATTTTCTGCCCCACCTATTTCCATATTTGGAATAATTTGTATAATAATTTTTTCTTTATTAATATTTTGGTCTGACATTAAAAAAACCCATGAATATATCTTATAACAAATTGTATGACTCTGAAGATGATTTTATAGCCTATATAAATCATTCTTACCCTAAAAATAACTTAGGGATAATTTGGTTTAGTGGTCTAAATTCCGATATGAATGGTACGAAAGTCTCAAAATTATCTTCTTATGCCCAACAAAATAATATTAATTTTTGTAAATTTGATTATTTTGGTCACGGAAAATCTTCAGGAGATATTGAAGATGGCATAATATCGAAATGGTTAGAAAATGGGCTCTCTGTTATTGACAATATATGCAATGGGCATCTCATATTAGTGGGATCCTCTATGGGCGCTTGGCTGGCTCTACTTTGTTCTTTGCAAAGGAAGAAGAGAATTAAAGGAATAATTTTACTAGCTCCGGCTGTTGACATGACAGAAAGACTAATGTGGGACGAATTCACTTCTATTGAGAAAATTGAATTAGAAAGCCATGGTAGTGTCAAAAGATATTCTAAAAAATATGATTCGAACTATATTATAACGGAAAAATTAATAATTGACGGAAGAAATCACTTACTCCTTAACGATAGAATAAAAGTTAATTTTCCTGTAAGAATAATTCATGGAATGTTGGACGAAGCGGTCCCTTGGCAGTTATCTTTAGATATTGGTCGCAGAATTAAATCCCAGAACATTAAAACATTACTTATAAAGGATGCTGATCACAGTTTGTCGAGACAGAGTGATATGAGGTTACTTTTTTCAAATATTGAAGACTTAATCAACAATTAATAAGAAAGTTTTTATTAGTATTAAGAATCTGTATCCCATTCGTATATGACATTCATATTTTTTTCCCAATCTAAGGATCTATTTTTTACTTTTTGTAATTCTTTTCCATCTAGTATTTCTTTTATTGCCCAGACAGACGCTCCCCTGACAAGAGGTGATTCATCGTATAAATTTTTTAAAGCATATTTTACTAATTTCTTAGATTTAGAGTTACCTATGGCAATCATGACATTCCTGACAAACCTATCCCTTCCTACCCTCTTGATTGGACTTCTAGAAAAAAATTCTCTAAATTTTTTGTCATCAAGCATAGATAATTTTGATAGATATAAATCATCTAAACTATTCATTGGTAGGAATTTAAGTTCATTCGAAGCTTTAGCAAATTTGTTCCATGGACAAATCGCAAGACAATCGTCGCATCCGTAGATTCTGTTTCCCATAAGTTTTCTATATTTTATAGGGATAGAACTTTTATGTTCAATTGTTAGATAAGAAATACATTTCCTTGGATTGATCTTATATTCATCATCAAAAGCATCAGTTGGACAGATTTTTATACATTTATTACAACTGCCACAATGATTCATTTCTTTTTTATTTTCTAAGAATTCTATATTTGTAAAAATTTCTCCTAAAAATAGCCAAGAACCAAATTCT
>CAJWUE010000002.1:0-62417 GCA_913047775.1 uncultured Rhodobiaceae bacterium | reverse complement strand
TGTTTTCAAGCGAAAGAAAGTGAAAACATAATAGCAGAAACTATATACGGTATTCCTTTTGCCTCAATTTTATCCAACGGCAATATAATTGGCACGCAATTTCATCCCGAGAAGAGCCAAGGTGTTGGGGTACAATTCTTACAAAATTTTATGGAATGGCGACCATGATTCTTTATCCAGCAATAGATATATATGAAAAAGAATGTGTCAGGTTAGAAAAGGGGAATTTTGATAAAAAAACAGTTTTTAATCAAAACCCATTAGAGCAAGCACAATTTTTTAAGGAAACAGGATGTTCTTGGATTCACATTGTCGATCTCAACGCGGCAAGATATGGGAACTCTGAAAATTTTGAGATCATTAATCTGATAACCAAAGAAACTTCGATGAATATACAATTTGGAGGCGGAGTCAGATCAATAAGGGCTATAGAAAAATATTTAAATATTGGAGTAAAAAAGATTGTTATAGGCACAGAGGCAATAAGAAATAATGACTTTATGACGGAAGCGGTAAGCTCCTTTCCTGAAAATATTTTAATAGCCATAGATGCTCGGCGGGGAAAAATTTCTATAGAAGGATGGACCAAAGATACAGAGGTTACCCCGTTAGAGTTTGCTAAGATTGCTGAGGATAAGGGAGCAAAAGGTATTATATTTACTGACATAGAAAGAGACGGAATGATGAAGGGCCCAAACATATCGTCAACCATTAAATTAGCCAACTTTCTTAATATCCCTGTAATTGCGTCGGGAGGTATTAAGGATATTGGTGACATTAAAGAATTAAAAAGTAACGAAGACAAAGGAATAAGCGGCGTAATATGTGGAAAATCAATTTATACTGGAAATATAAAAATTTCCGAGGTTCTAAAAATATCAGGAATTCAATAAATGCTTAAAACAAGAATAATACCGTGTTTAGATGTTAAAGATGGGCGTGTTGTCAAAGGAGTAAAATTTATTAATTTAGTTGATGCGGGGGATCCGGTAGAATGCGCAAAAGCATATGATGCAGCTGGAGCAGATGAACTATGTTTCTTGGATATAACCGCTAGTCATGAGAAACGACCGACTTTATTGGATGTAGTTCGAAGCACTGCAGAGAAATGCTTTATGCCCTTAACGGTTGGGGGCGGCATTAGTAACGTAAATGACATTAAGGCGCTTTTATCCTCAGGCGCTGATAAGGTTTCCATTAACACTGCCGCGGTAACAAACCCAACAATTATTGGTGATGCAAGAAATATTTTTGGAAGTCAATGTATCGTTGTAGCAATAGATGCAAAAAAAACAAGTGACAATAATTGGGAAATATTTACTCACGGTGGTAGAAAGCCAACGGGTATAAATGCCGTTCAATTCGCAATAAAAGCAACAAAATTGGGCGCAGGAGAGTTGTTGCTAACCTCAATGGATAGAGACGGCACAAAAATGGGGTATGATATAGGGCTATTAAGGGCTATTAGTACTAGTGTTTCGATACCCATTATTGCATCAGGGGGTGTGGGAAACGTGGAACACATGATTGAGGGAGTTTTAGAGGGAAATGCAAATGCTGTTTTGGCGGCTTCAATTTTTCACTTTGGAGAAATAAGCATAGAAGATGCTAAAATAAAAATGGCTAAATCAGGTATAAATGTAAGGATCTAAGAGTAAAGATAATGACTAAAGATAGTAAAATATTAGACGAACTTTGGAAGGTCATAAATGAAAGAGAACTATCTAGTGGGGTATCTTCCTATACAAAGGACATGCTTGAACAAGGAATAAATAAAGTTGCCAAAAAGCTTGGAGAAGAGGCCTCAGAGTTAATAATAGCCACATTGGCGGAAACAAAAAAAGAAGTTGTTAGTGAAAGTGCTGATTTATTGTATCACTGGCTTTTACTTCTCAAGGCGTCGGGAGTTGAACCCTCTGAAGTTTACCAAGAACTTGCAAATAGAAGAAAATAAAAAAGGATTAAACTGTGGTTAACACGAATAAAAAAGATCCTTACGACAGAATATATAAATTTTTCCCCCCTACTCGTTGGACAGAATTAAAACACGTCAATAATTCATTGATGTCTGAAAGAGAACTAGACGATCTTTTAGGTATAGGTGTTTCTGTGGATCTAGAGGAAGTCAGGGATATTTATTTACCCATTGCGGAATTGATTATTATTAACATAAAAAGTTCGCAAGAGCTGAACAAAGAGGTTCACGCTTTTTTTAAATCAGAAAAAAGCAACTTGCCCTATATAATCGGAGTTGCTGGATCTGTGGCTGTTGGAAAGTCTACTTTTTCAAGAATCCTTCAGGTCTTAATATCAAGATTGTCAGACTTTGGAGCGGTAGATTTAGTAACAACTGATGGTTTTTTGTACCCCAACAAAACGCTAGAAGAAAAAGGCCTAATGGAAAAAAAGGGTTTCCCGGAAAGTTTTAATGTAAGAGCGCTCTTTGATTTTTTGTCAGAAATTAAATCAGGAAAAGATCAAGTAAGGGTACCAGTATATTCACATCTCACCTATGATATTGTAGAGAATGAAGAAATAGTTATCAATAACCCGGATATTCTTATATTAGAGGGCATAAATGTACTTCAACCCCCCCGGATGAAAGATAATATTATTGAGCCAATAATTTCAGACTTTTTTGATTTCTCAATCTATCTTGACGCAGAGGAACCACATATACGCAAATGGTATATTGAAAGATTTCTTGAATTACGTTCTACAGCCTTTAATCAGGAGGGAGCCTTTTTTAATCGATTTGCAAACCTAAATGATGATGAGGCTGTAGATATTGCCAACGTTATATGGGAAGAAATAAATTTAAAAAACCTAGAAGAAAATATTTTACCCACAAGGAACAGAGCGTCCCTAATTGCAAAAAAAGGGAGCGACCACAATATTAACGAATTATGGATCAGAAAGATTTAAGTGTGTTACTTTAAAATATGATAAATAAAATAAAAACAACTGTTATTGGTGCTGCGGGGAAAATGGGAAGAGAGATAATTTCTTTAATTTCTACCTCGAAAACTTTAGAACTAGTGGGTGCATTGGAATCCAAAGATTCTGCTTTCTTGGGAAAAGATGCCTGCGAACTTGCTGGTAATAATTCTAACGGCGTCACTATAACTGATAATGTGATCGACGAGTTACTTAAATCGGAAGCTGTCATAGATTTTAGCTCTCCGGTTTCTACCGTTTTTGCTTCCGAAATTTCTGCACAAGGTAGATTAGTTCATGTTATTGGGACTACAGGTTTTAATGCCGATCAATTGGAGTTGATTAATTCAGCGGCAAGACATGCTACCATAATAAAATCTGGAAATATGAGTTTGGGTGTAAATGCTCTTTTAGGGCTTGTAGAAAGAATTTCCGGATTATTAGACGATGATTGGGATGCGGAAATTAATGAGCTACACCACAAAGATAAAGCAGACTCTCCATCAGGTACCGCCCTGGCTCTAGGAGAGGCAATAGCGAAGGGAAGAGACCAAGACCTAAAAAAAGTTAAAGAACAAGCCAGAGATGGCATAAATTTAAATAGAAAAAAAGGCAGCATTGGTTTTTCATCTGTTAGAGGCGGCAGCATTGTTGGCGAGCACTCGGTTATTTTTGCGGGCAGTGGTGAGAGAATAAGATTAGAACACATTGCTGAGACTAGAGACATTTTTGCAAAAGGTGCAATCAAGGCCGTCCAATGGGGCATAGGAAAATCACCAGGACTTTACACGATGCAAGATGTTTTGGGAATTTAGTATATAAGGGAAAATCTGAGATGTCATACCTTGCTCTTGTGAGACACGGACAAAGTGATTGGAATAAGAAGAATCTTTTCACAGGATGGCGAGATCGACCTCTCACAGAACAAGGAAAAAAAGAAGCTAAAGAAGCCGCGAAATTTTTGAAGACAATGGGGATTGAATATAATTACTTATATACTTCGGTTCTTAATAGGGCCATTCACACAGGGGAACTTATTGTAGAGATTCTGGGATTAAAGGATATAATTGTTATAAAAAACCAAGCCTTGAACGAAAGAGATTATGGATCTCTTACCGGTTTAAACAAAGATGATGCTAGAGAAAAATGGGGTGAGGAACAAGTCCATATCTGGAGACGATCTTATGATATTGCTCCCCCTTCTGGTGAAAGCTTAAAAGATACAGCTGAAAGAGTGTTACCGTATTTTCAAAAAGAAATATTACCAAGACTACATGATGATGAAAATATATTAATAAGCGCGCATGGTAATTCGTTAAGGTCACTGATTATGTATATTGAAAATCTCAAACCTGAAGAAATTATTAAGAAAGAAATTGCCACGGGCGAGCCTAAAATTTATTCATTTAACCGGGGGAATTTTCAACCGAAAAGGTAGACCTTCCTTGGCAAAGTTACTTTTAATTAAAATGAATAAATCACAAAGAGCACGAACAATATCAAGAATTTTAAACAAGAACTACAAATCCCTACCTATCCCTCTAGATCATTCTGATCCCTATACTTTGCTGATTGCCGTTTTGTTATCAGCACAATGTACTGATGAAAGAGTCAATCAAGTGACGCCTAAATTATTTAGAATTGCTGATACACCAATTGAAATGGTAAAGCTCACCCATGCTAAAATATATGATATTATCAAACCATGTGGTCTAGGGCCAAAAAAGTCACGTGCTATTCTAGGTCTTTCCAATATTTTAATTGCGCAATATTTTGGACAGGTTCCAAACGATATTAATAAACTGGAAGAACTGCCCGGCGTTGGTCATAAGACGGCCTCGGTAGTTATGAATCAAGCTTTTGGCGTTCCCACTTTTCCTGTAGACACCCATATACATCGTTTGGCACAAAGGTGGGGTCTCACAAAAGGAAAAAATGTTAGTGAAACTGAGGAAGACCTAAAGAAGATTTTCCCATCATCACAATGGGGAAAATTACACCTTCAAATGATCTATTGGGGCCGCGAATTTTGTGGTGCGCGTAAGTGTTGGGGGCTTGAATGTGAGGTTTGTAAAACTTGTTATCCCAAAAGAAAAAGAAGAGTGGCACATAAGAAGCCCAGCTAAAGTTTTTTATTTGAAAAGACTACTTAACTTTTTTAAATAGCTTGTTGTTTCAGGGTTTGTGTCTTTAGAGTGAAGAGTTGAGAAATTTTTTAATACTGTTTTCTGTTTGCTATTGAGATTTTTCGGGACCTCTACATGTATCTGGACATATAAATCCCCAAATCGTTTAGATTGCAAAACAGGCATGCCTTTTCCTTTCAATCTAAACTGCCTGCCATTTTGACAGCTCTCTGGTATCGATATTCTTAACTTTTTACCATCAGGTGAAGGCACTTCCATTTCACCACCTAAAGTTGCAGTAATAAAATCTATAGGAATTTCACACAGGACATCCGATTCATTTCTTTTAAAGAAATTATCTGGCCTGATTGACAAAAAGACGTATAAGTCGCCATTTGGACCTCCATTTTCTCCGGCCTCACCTTCTCCTGACAATCTTATTCTTGTACCATCTCCGACGCCGGTTGGTATATTAACGGATAGCTTTCTATTTTTTCTTACTCTTCCAGATCCTCCACAACTTCGACATGGGTTTTGTATCACTGATCCATTACCAGAGCATGCAGAACAAGTTCTTTCTAAGGTAAAGAACCCTTGTTGAGCTCTAACTGTTCCAGATCCGCCACAATTTTGACACTGAACTCTATCTGATCCTTTAGACGCTCCCGAACTATTGCAATCATCACACCCAACATTTCCATTTATGTTAAGCTGTCCCGAAGTGCCAAAATATGCATCTTTAAGATCAATTTCCATTTCTGCTCTTAAGTCTGCACCACGTTTTTGTGTGTTTGATTGAGACCTTTGACCTGATCGTCTACCAGTAAACTCACCAAAAATGTCTTCGAATATGTCTGACATTGATCCAGTGAAATTGGCATTAAATCCACCAAAACCAGATCCCCCCATCCCCCCCTGAGAAGCTGCGTGCCCGAACTGATCATAGGCAGATCTGCTTTGAGAATCTTTTAAGGTTTCATAGGCTTCACTGATTTCTTTAAAGCGTTTTTCAGCTTGCTGATCCCCAGGATTTTTATCAGGGTGGTTTTCTTTTGCAAGATTACGGAATGCTTTTTTTATATCATCCTCTGACGAGTTTTTTTGAACTCCCAACACATCATAGTAATCTCTTTTTGACATTTAATTTTTAACTAAAAATTAATTAGATGCTTCTTTATCATCTTTAACTTCTTCATAATCAGCATCGACCACATCTTCATTCGAGTCTTCTTTAGAAGAGTTAGAATCATTATCTTGTGCATCAGATTGTTCTTGTTGGTAGAGTTTTTCGCCTATTTTCATCGCAGCTTGTGATAGTGTTGCATTTTTTTCTTGAATAGCCGTGAGATCATCTCCATCCATTACATCTTTAAGTGCCGTAATTGCTTCTTCTACAGGTTTTTTTTCATCTTCAGTTATTTTTTCACCCGCATCCTGAATACCTTTTTCGGCAGTGTGAATTAACGCCTCAGCCTGGTTCTTAGCTTCAACTAATTCCCTTTTCTTTTTGTCATCTTCCGCATTAGATTCCGCCTCTTTGATCATATTTTCTATTTCTTCATCACTTAATCCACCAGATGCTTCAATCGTGATTTTTTGCTCTTTCTCGGTTGCCTTATCAGTAGCTGAAACGGCTACTATTCCATTTGCGTCAATGTCAAAAGCTACATCGATTTGAGGAATGCCCCGCGGCGCTGGAGCAATTCCCTCAAGGTTAAATTGTCCAAGTAATTTATTATCATTGGCCATTTCTCTTTCACCTTGAAAGACACGTATAGTGACTGCTGACTGATTATCTTCAGCAGTAGAAAACACCTGAGACTTTTTAGTTGGAATTGTTGTGTTTTTGTCGATTAAGCGAGTAAATACACCACCAAGAGTTTCGATTCCCAGAGATAAAGGTGTTACATCCAAAAGCAATACATCTTTGACATCCCCCTGTAAGACCCCCGCTTGAATGGCCGCCCCCATAGCAACAACTTCATCAGGGTTAACAGACATGTTTGGTTCTTTATTAAAAAATTCTTTAACGGTTTCCCTTATCTTTGGCATGCGTGTTTGGCCGCCCACAAGAACCACTTCATCAATATCAGATGCTTTTAATTCGGCATCTTTAAGTGCAGCTTTGCAAGGAGCAATGGTTTTTTGTATTAGATCTTCTACTAAACCCTCCAACGTTGCTCTTGTTAGCTTAAGGGTTAAATGTTTCGGACCACTTTGATCGGCCGTAATAAAAGGAAGGTTAACTTCTGTTTGTGCCGCAGAGGATAATTCAATTTTAGCTTTCTCAGCGGCTTCCTTTAGTCTTTGTAAGGCAAGTTTATCTCCTCTGAGATCGACACTATTCTCCTTTTTAAACTCATCAGCAAGATAATTCACTAGAGTTTGATCGAAGTCTTCACCACCTAGGAAAGTATCCCCATTTGTCGATTTTACTTCAAAAACACCATCTCCTATTTCTAAGATAGAAACATCAAATGTACCGCCCCCTAGATCGTATACAGCAATTAGTTTCCCTTCTTTCTTTTCTAACCCATAAGAAAGAGCTGCAGCAGTTGGTTCATTTATGATTCTAAGAACCTCAAGACCAGCTATTTTCCCCGCATCTTTTGTTGCTTGTCTTTGGGCATCATTGAAATATGCAGGCACTGTAATAACAGCTTGATCAACTTTTTGTCCCAGATAATCCTCTGCAGTTTCTTTCATCTTTTGGAGAATGAAGGCTGAAATTTGCGCAGGAGAATATTGTTCTCCCTCTGCCTCTACGTACGCATCATTGTTTTTGCCCTTTACGATAGAATAGGGCACCATTTCCATATCTTTTTTCGTGGCAGGATCGTCAAATGATCTACCTATCAATCTTTTGATTGCAAATAAGGTGTTTTGCGGATTTGTTACTGCTTGTCTTTTTGCAGGTTGACCTATAAGGCGTGACTTTTCTTCATCAAAAGAGACCATAGAAGGTGTAGTTCTAGCTCCTTCTGAGTTTTCAATAACTTTTGGTTGCGTCCCTTCCATTATGGAAACACAGCTGTTTGTTGTTCCTAGGTCTATTCCAATTACTCTTCCCATATTCAATCCTCCATAAGGGCGATAAAATTCCGATAAAATCTATATGGGTTGTTTTTTTTAATTTTCAAGGTTTTGAAAAGAAAATTTGAACATTAACCTCATTTTTTTTACTTGATTTCTTTTCTTGCAGAAACTCCTACTTTTGCAGGTCTTAAAAGTCTTTTTTCCATTATATAACCTGTCTCTATTACCTCAATAATAGTACCTGGTTTGGCAGTATCCGAAGGTGCTTCAAATACTGCTTCATGAACGTTGGGATCAAATTTCTCACCAACTGGGTTAATTGTTTCTACATTATTTTTTTCTAAAAGAGATGAAAATTCTCGTGTTATGGCGCTAATACCATCTTTAAAAGCTTCTGGATTAGAATTATCTTCTTCGGAAAATGAAACCAAAGCCCGTTGCAAATTGTCAATAATAGGCAACATATCTCTTATAAATAGTGATGCTCCTATCTTATATGCTTCCGCTCTTTCTTTATCTGATCGTTTTCTTATATTATCCATTTCTGCCATGGATCTAAGTAACTGATCCTCTAACTCCTTAATTTTTTCCTCAGGAGATACGTCTTCTGATTCTGGTAGAGATGTTTCTTCTTCCTTAGTCGTAGAAGGATTTAACTCATCGTTTTCCTTAATGCCGTTTCCTTCGCTTTTATTTTTATCTATCATCATTAATACTACCCCCAAATATAAATATGGATAATTGAAATTTTATTTTATAATAACTTCATATGTTATGTGTGATATATGACATTAATTTTCAACCCCGTTAATAAAAAAAGAAAGATCTATATATGAGACCCTCAGGAAGACAAGCGGACGAATTAAGAAAAATTAATTTCGAAATTGGAGTATCAAAACATGCAGAGGGATCCTGTTTGGTCAAATTTGGCGATACCCAAATTTTATGTACAGCATCAATAGAAAATAAAATTCCTCCTTGGTTAAGAAACAGTGGCACAGGATGGATAACGGCTGAATATGGAATGCTTCCTCGTTCAACAGGAGAGAGGATGAGAAGAGAAGCATCAATAGGGAAACAATCAGGAAGAACTCAAGAAATACAAAGATTAATAGGAAGATCATTGCGAGCTGTTGTTGATTTGCAAGCATTAGGAGAAAACCAAATAAGCATAGATTGTGATGTGATACAAGCTGATGGGGGAACGCGTACAGCTTCTATTACTGGTGCATGGGTAGCCCTAAAACAATCCATAAACTATCTGATGCAGACCAAGGAAATTAAAAAAGACCCCATAAGAAACTGTGTAGGCGCTGTATCTTGTGGGATTTATAAGGACATTCCAGTTTTAGATCTTGATTATATTGAGGATTCTCATGCCGAAGCCGATGCTAATTTTGTAATTTCCGATAAAGGAACAATTATTGAGATCCAGGCTACCGCTGAAAGTTACCCCTTTTCTGAAAAAAAATTCTTTGATTTAATGTCTCTAGCGAAGAAAGGAATAAAAGACATTACTAATCTTCAAAATGAGTTGTTCAAATAAATTATGGTTACGACTGAATGGAATCAAAAACTAGTGATATCGAGTCACAACACTGGAAAGATAAAAGAATTTTATGAGCTCTTTAAACCATTCAATATAACTCTATTTTCCTCATTAGATTTTAATATTGATGAGCCAAAAGAAAACGGGAAAAATTTTTCAGAAAACGCCTTGATAAAAGCTTATTATACTTATGAACACACCGGTCTTGCGTCTTTATCAGATGATTCTGGTATTTGTATTGAGGCACTAGAGGGACAACCAGGAATATTTTCTGCAAGATGGGCTGGTCCTAAAAAAGATTTTTCTGAAGCAATAAAAAAAGTTGAAAAGAAATTAAAGAATCTTAAAATTGAAAAGGCCTGTGCCTTTTTTATTTGTTCATTAGCAATAGTATGGCCTGACGGTAGCCACCAATTATTTGAGGGTCGGGTAGATGGAAGATTAATCTTTCCGCCAAGAGGTAATTTTGGTTTCGGATATGATCCGATATTTATTCCCCATGGCTATAAAGAAACTTTTGGTGAGATGGATCCAAAGATAAAGAAAAAAATTTCCCATAGAGCAGAAGCATTCAAGATTTTGTGCCAAGCGTGTTTTAATGAAAAATGACAAAGAGTTACAATCTGGCCTTTATATTGTAGCCTTACCGATAGGAAATTCTAGAGATATAACGTTACGAGCAATTGAGACATTATCAAATGTTGATGAGATTTATTGTGAAGATACTAGGGTAACAATGAAGATTTTGAACATTTATAAGATAAAAAACAAATTGAAAACATACCATGATCATAACGGAGAAAAAGTAAGACCAAGGATAATAGAAAAAATTTTAAGGGGGAAAAGAATTGCTTTAGTTTCAGATGCGGGAACCCCACTAATTTCTGATCCTGGATATAAGTTAGTTGTTGAAGCACGAGATAAAGAAATTTATGTTACAACGTGTCCAGGTGTTTCAGCACCCATTGCCGCTTTAAGTATATCTGGTATGCCAACAGATCGTTTCTTCTTTTTAGGCTTTCTTCCATTAAAAGAAATAAATCGAGCCAAAATTCTTGAAGAGGTAAAAAATATACATTCAACATTAGTCTTTTTTGAAGCTCCAAAACGTCTAAAAAAGACTCTAGAAGAATTATTTTTATTTTTAGGAAATAGGCCCGCATCTATATGTAGGGAAATCTCGAAAAAATTCGAAGAAATAATTGAGGGCAACATAAAAGATCTTTTAAGAAATTTTGATTTCAGAAAATTAAAAGGTGAGGTAGTGATCATTTTACGTGGAGCTGAGCATTCAACTAATGATACGGGTAATTTGGAAGATCTTATTCTATTATCGAAAGGTAATTTTTCTCCATCAGAGAAAGCAAAAAAGATTTCTAAAATTACGGGATTATCTAAGAAAGACGTTTATGATAAGATAATTAAATTAGATAGTCTGAAACAAAAAATATGAAAATAGCCGTTCAAATGGATCACATTAGCACGCTCAATATAGAGAGTGATACGACGTTAGCACTATGCCTAGAGGCCCAGAAAAGAGAATATTTGTTATTTCATTATCTACCTGACGATTTGGTTTACGAAGATGGTGAGATTTTCGCAAAAGTTGAGCCTATGATTGTTACAGATAATACGAAAAATTTCTTTGAACTAGGAGAGCCAAAATTCGTTAATTTATCGTTGATGGATATTATCTTAATGAGACAAGAACCTCCTTTTAATATGAATTATATTACATATACCCATTTATTAGAGCATCTAAGCAAGAAAACAAAGGTGATTAACAATCCTGTTAGTGTCAGAAATGCTCCGGAGAAATTGCTTGTTACATGTTTTAATGAGCTAATGCCACCAACAATTATTACTAGAAGCTTAGGTTCTATTAGTTCTTTTCTAGAAACTTACCAGGAAATTGTTATTAAGCCATTATACGGTAAAGGTGGTGAAGGCATTATTAGAGCCAGGGCAGATTCGGGTGATATTCTTAAAGTTATTGAGGAATTTTTATTTACTGAAAAAGAACCAATTATGATCCAGCCCTTTCTTCCTGAAGTGACAAAAGGTGATAAAAGAATCATTTTAATTAATGGCGAACCAGTTGGTTGTCTTAACAGGATTCCTGCAGAAGGAGAATTCAGATCCAATCTTGGGGTTGGTGGTCAGCCAGAATTATCTGCATTAAATAAAAGGGATAAAAAAATTTGTGAATCTATCAAAGGTACTCTTATGCATATGGATCTATTTTTCGTTGGCATAGATGTTATTGGAAAATATCTAACCGAAATTAATGTTACTTGCCCTACAGGAGTAAGACAGATCAAGAATTTGGGAGGGCCTGATATTGCAAAGATATTCTGGGATAAACTGGAAAACTCTATTTAGTCTCTTGTATAAAATTTATAAAAATTTACTTCCCAAGATCGCAAGCTGCTATAGAGGCTAAATTAACCAATTCTGAAACTGTGCAGGTAGTTGGTGCTATTTGCACCGGTTTTGATAACCCTACGAGAAGAGGACCTACTAAGGTTGAGTCTCCCAATTCTTGTAATAGTTTAGTTGAAATAGATGCAGAATGAATAGCAGGCATTATTAGTACATTAGCCGGTTTTGAAAGCCTACAAAAAGGATACAGTTTCATAGTTGATGGGTTTAATGCAACATCAGCGGCCATTTCACCATCATACTCAAAATCAACTTCTCGTTTATCAAGAATATTCACCGCTTTCCTCATGAAAGTAGACCTTTCTCCTTCAGGATACCCAAAAGAAGAATATGCAAGTAAGGCTACGTGTGGTTCAAGGCCGAGCCGTCTTGCTAAATCAGCTCCAGCTTGTGCTATATCTGCAATTTCTTCTGCGCTTGGCATATCATGCACATTTGTATCTCCGACCAATACAGTTCTCGACTTAGCAATAATAACTGAAATTCCAACTATTCTTTTATTTTCTATAGGATCTATTACCTTACTTACATCTTCTAGTGCCAGGGAATAATTCCTAGTAATACCAGTTATCATAGCATCTGCATGGCCTAATGATACCATGCAAGCTGAAAAGATGTTTCTTTCGTTGTTAACCATTCTTAAACAGTCTCTTCGTAAATAACCCTGTCTTTGGAATCTTGTATAAAGATAATTAACATAATCATTCGAATGTTCCGAACTTTCTGCATTTACTATTTCTAAGCCCGTATTTTGTTGTTGACCTATATCAATGAGTGTTGCGTTTATCTTTTCTCTACTGCCCACTAAAATAGGTATTCCTAGTCCTAGCTCTCTAAAATTTAAAGCCGCCCTTATAATTTTTTCTTCTTCACCTTCTGCAAAAACTACCCGTTTCATAAGACGTTGCGCTTTCTGAAAAATGGGCTGCATAACTTCAGCAGTTTTATCCAGCCTTGCGGATAATCTGTTCTTATAAGAATCCTCGTCAACTATTGGCAATCGAGCAACACCTGAATCCATCGCTGCCTGTGCAACAGCCGGAGGTATATCTCTTATTAGTCTAGGATCAAAGGGGGCAGGTATAATATAGTCAGGGCCATATCTTGGCCTGATTCCTGAATATGCCGCAGCAACTTCATCAGGAACATCCTCTCTTGCTAGTCTAGCTAGAGCTTCAGCACATGCAATTTTCATATCATCGTTAATAGTTGTCGCTCTGACATCTAAGGCGCCTCTAAAAATATATGGAAAACCTAAAACATTATTTACTTGATTAGGATGATCGGAACGTCCAGTTGCAATGATACAATCTGGTCTAATTTCTTTAGCTAACTTAGGATCAATCTCAGGATCAGGGTTAGCCATTGCAAAGACTATAGGCTTTTCATTCATTGATGATAACATATCGGGAGTTAAAGTATCTTTAACCGAAAGACCAAGAAAAACATCAGCACCCTTCATTGCATCAGCTAATGTCGTAACCTTTTTTTTGCAAGCATGCGCAGCCTTCCATTGGTTAATATTCTTTTCTCTCCCAGAATATATAGGCCCTAATGAGTCGCAAAGGATTGTATTATCATGCGGAAGGCCCATAGATTTTAATAATTCTAAACAAGCTATCCCTGCGGCACCTGCCCCATTAACAACAACTTTAATATCAGACATTTTCTTATTCGTTAGGTCTAGTGCGTTAATTATTCCGGCAGTCGCTATTACCGCTGTTCCGTGCTGATCGTCATGAAAAACAGGAATATTTAATTTTTCTCTAAGTTGGCTCTCTATTATAAAGCAATCAGGAGCACTAATGTCTTCTAGGTTGATTCCTCCAAAAGAAGGTGCGATTTTTTCTACTATATTAGAAATAATATCTGCATCTTGGCTATCGATTTCTAAGTCAATAGCATCAACATCGGCAAATCTTTTAAACAATACTGCCTTACCCTCCATTACGGGCTTAGCTGCTAGGGGGCCAAGATTTCCCAATCCCAAAATAGCAGATCCATTAGAAATAACCGCTACCAGATTTCCCTTAGATGTAAAATCATAGACAGTCTCAGGATTGTCATTGATGGCTAAAACTGGAGCTGCAACACCAGGAGAATAGGCCAATGAAAGATCTGACTGAGTTTCCATGGGTTTAGTTGAAGAAATTTCAATCTTTCCCGGTTTTCCTTCAGCGTGAAATTGCAAAGCTTCTTTTTCATTGTAGCTTTCACCTTTCTTATTCTTATTTTTCCCTGCCAATACCTTCTCACTATTATATAATGGTTACTAAAATATTAAAATGATGAGGAAAACTATAGGAAAATAATAATATGGTCAAGTTTTTTATAATAAAAGAATAAAAAGATAAATTTTAATAAATTTTAATTACGTTAATCTTATTATACAAACAAAATATTTCTTTGTAAGAATCATAATAATACCTCGTTAAGGTGATTAATATTGGTCAAATCTAGTTTTGGTTTTATAAGTGATGAATGGTCATAAATCATATCAGACTTGTAGAGCCGAATCTTATTAAATTTCATTCTATATTTAGTATAAATAACCAACTCAACAAAGAATCACGTCGCGAGGTTGTAAACTATACTAAAGGAGTTTTAGCTAACGCAAATACACTTGCCCAAGAAAGATTGGAGAATGGAACATACAGGGGTACCGAGTGTAGTGAAGCTTTGTCGATTTTGTATGATAACATTATATCGGAATACTATAATTATTTGATTAATAATTTTAGCACCCCATATAATACTACCGACTCAGAAAAAATTGTCATTGTTGCCACGGGTGGGTATGGGCGAAAAAGATTAGCACCAGGTTCCGACATCGATTTACTTTTTTTGATTCCGTATAAAAAAACGGCATGGTCTGAAATATTGATTGAAAATATGCTTTATTTTCTTTGGGACTTAGGCCTTAAGATAGGCCAAGCAACTCGTACCGTTAATGAGTGCTTATCACATGCGATCAATGACCAAGTAATTGCCACCTCTCTACTGGATGCACGATATATTTGTGGAGATAAGGAAATTTTTAATCTTTTTCAATTAAGATTTAGGAAAAAACTTTCAAAGATTTCCTCTAATAATTTTGTTCAAGCGAAGTTAGATGAGAGAGATCGAAGGCATGAGAAAGAAGGTCACTCTCGTTACTTAGTTGAGCCCAACGTTAAGAATGGCAAGGGAGGCCTAAGAGATTTAGAAAGTTTATCATGGATGACAAATTTTTGTTATGGAGTCTCCAATCCCCTGCAAATGCTGGATTTAGATATTTTATCCTCCGAGGAGGCTTCTACATTTCTTAGGTGTGAAGAATTCTTGTGGCATGTTAGATGCCAGCTTCATTTTCTAGAAAAAAAACCTCAAGAAATTATAAATTTTAATTCACAAATGGAGATGGCTAAAAGGCTTGGCTATAGGGAAAGAAAAGGTTTACAGCCGGTTGAAAGTTTTATGAAGCATTATTTTCTTATCGCAAAAGAGGTAGGAGATTTAACCCGTTCCGTTTGCTCTGTTCTTGAGGAGAGGGAAATTAAAAAACCTAAAGATTACTCAAGGTTAATAAATATTTTTAAATCACCTAAAGATTTTTTTGCGATAACTAGTGAGAGTGGCTTTTATGTTTCAAACGGAAGACTCAATATTAGGGATGGAAAAGTATTCAAAAAAGATCCTTTAAAATTTATTTCTTTTTTCTATTTTTTATCTACTCAGGATTTACTAGCTCATCCGAACGCAATTAGATTAATAAGGAGATCTTTAAGAGATATTGATTACAGGTTAAGAAATAATAAAAATGCCAATAATTTATTTATTAAAATTTTAACGAGCCAGAGAGCAGAAAATACATTAAGAGCCATGAATGAGGCCGGTGTGTTAGGAAAATTCCTACCTGATTTTGGTAAAATAGTAGGTCTAATGCAGTTCAATATGTATCATCATTATACTGCTGATGAACATTTGTTGAGGGCGGTGGGTGAGTTAAATAATATCTTATATTCCGATTCAGAAAATTTTTCTCTGATTGGAGAAATTCTTGCAGGTGGTGTCAATAAAAAGATCTTAGCGTTGGCGATTTTTTTTCACGACATAGCAAAAGGTAGAGAAAAGGACCACTCTGAGGAAGGAGAATCGATAATTCGAAAAATGTCCAGGAGACTCGATTTGGACGATAATGAAGAGGAAACAATAGCGTGGTTGGTTCTTGATCATTTAAAGATGAGTGATTTTGCACAAAAGAGAGATCTACAAGATCCCAAAACAATAAGTGATTTTTCTAAGATAGTTAAAACGACCGAGAGATTAAAACTACTTCTTATTTTAACTGTCGCAGATATTAGAGCCGTTGGACCTGGTGTTTGGAATAATTGGAAGGCAGAATTGTTAAAAAGTTTATTCAATGAAACTTTTTTATCTCTAACTGGGAAAATCTCTGATGAAACTCGAATTAATAATATAAAACTAGCTAAAGAAAGATTGTCATCTTCCCTTAATGGCCTTGAAACAGAAAGAATTAACAGATGGATAGAAAACCAAAGTAATGAATACTGGCTATCTACTACAGAAGAGACAAGATTAAGAAGTGCTAAATTATTTATGTCCAGTGAAGATGAGGTAATTATTAATTTTTTCAATTCCAAAACAGCCCCCAATACAGAAATGACTATAATTTCTAGGAATAGAACAGGATTATTTAAAAGAATAACAGCAGCGTGCGCAGATTTAAGGATCAATATTGTAGATGCCAGAATATTTACAGATAAGGAAAACAAGATTTTGGATATTCTTTGGATTCAAGATAATAATCATAAACCTATTAATGATGAAACACGCCTGGAAAGATTAAGTGCTAGAATTATTAAATTTATAAATGAAAAAGATATACTAATAACTGAAAGTAAATTTTCTCTAGATAAACGAATTGAAGCCTTTAACGTCACACCTCTTGTAGACATAAAAAATGATTTATCTGAAAGATATTCAGTAATTGAAGTTAGTGGCAAAGATCGTCCTGGGCTTCTTTACGAATTGGCGACTATAATTTCCGATTTAAAATTAAACATCTATAGTGCTCATATTTCTACTTTTGGAGAACAGGCAACCGATGTTTTTTATGTTCTGAATTATGACGGTTCGAAGATATTGCAAAACAGATTAAATAAAAAAATTAAAAACAGTTTGATTAAAGTCTTCTCAGAAGATGCTAATGGTTAAAAGTAAGCGTTTAATAAAATCCATATTTACAGTGAGTTTTTTTACAGGATTAAGCCGTGTATTCGGGCTTATTAGAGATATGCTTTTGAGTAGGATTATTGGCATAAGTTTTGTTGCCGATGTTTTTATTATTGCTTTGAAGTTTCCAAGTATTTTCAGGAGAATAACTGCAGAGGGAGCCTTTTCCGCGGCTTTTGTACCACTATTTTTTAGCGAGAGAGAAAAAAGTAAGAAAGATTCCATAAAATTTTCCGAAGATATTCTTTATTATCTTTTAATATCAATAACTCTTGTGACAATTCTTACACAAGTTTTTATGCCCCTTATTATTTATCTTTTTGCAGGTGGTTTTAATAAAGATCCTTCTAAACTAGACCTTGCAATAACATTTTCGAGATTAACTTTACCTTATATTATTTTTATTTCTTTAAGTTCATTAGGGTCAGCCATTTTAAACGCTAAAGGTAAATATTCTATTACTTCAGTATCACCTATTTTATTAAATATTTTTCTAATTCTTGCTTTAATTATTCCTCAGGAAGATCTCATCAATAAAGGTTATCTTTTGTCTTTAGCGGTTCCTTTGTCTGGGGTATTTCATTTTATAGTTATTTTTTATTTTCTTGGCCAAGAAGGCTACACGTTAAAACTTAGAAAACCTAAAGAAAAATCGTCGTTAAATAAGTTTTCTAAATTGGCTTGGCCTCAAATAATTTCAGGTATTTTTCTCCAACTTAATATAGTAATTTCAGGTCTTATAGCATCTTTTGCCAATGGAGGAATTTCTATATTATATTATGCTGAAAGACTATACCAACTTCCTCTAGCATTAATTGGTATTTCTATTGGTACAGTAATTTTGCCTACGTTAAGCTCTTTGAATATAAAAAATCAGATGAAAGAATTTGAAATAGTTGTTAACGACGCCCTAAAATTTTCTCTAATGTTAATTATCCCTGCGACGGCATCATTTATTATACTGTCGTCATTGATGGTTGAGTCAATTTATCAATACGGCGTTTTCGGTAATGATGAAACTAAAGTAGTCGCAACAACTTTAATTGGATTTTCTATTGGTTTACCTGCGTACGTTTTAATAAAAATCTTATCTTCTGTCTTTTATTCTTTATCTGATACTCGGACTCCTGTGATTTACAGTATTGTGGCAATAGTCACAAATATATCTCTGTCTATTCCCTTGTTTTTATATTCTGGGGTTATAGGAATTGCATATGCAACTTCAATTTCAGCATGGCTTAATGCAATCATGCTCATTGTGAAACTTCATTTTATTTCTATAAAAATATTTAAAAAAGAATTTTCAATAAATATTGTTAAGATAATAACATCGACAATCTTAATGTCTTTTATTTTAATATTTACTATAGGTAGGATTTACATTTTAGGCCCAATAATTTCTTTAATTTTATTAATAATTATAGGTCTATGCGTTTATTTTGCCGGTTTGTTTCTTATGGGTGTTTATAAAAAAAGTGATATAACTAGTCTAGGCTTTTAATTTGGAGAACTGACAGTTGCAATCTTCAGAAAATAAAACGGTTTTTTCGGGAGTTCAACCGACCGGCTCCCTTCATATAGGAAATTATCTTGGAGCCATTAAAAATTTTGTAGATCTACAGGATAACTTTGAATGTATTTACTGTATTGTAGATCTACATGCCATAACTGTTTGGCAAGATCCTAAGGCCCTTAAAAACAATATTATTGAAGTGGCAGCAGCATACTTAGCTTCTGGATTAGATCCTAAAAAAGTTACTATTTTTGTTCAATCTACTGTTTCGGCCCACTCTGAGTTGGCGTGGATATTTAATTGTGTATCAAGGATGGGATGGTTGAATAGAATGACACAATTTAAAGAAAAAGCTGGTAAAAATAGGGAAAATGCATCTGCAGGTTTGTATGTTTATCCCAATTTGATGGCTTCTGATATTTTGTTATATAAAGCCGGATATGTTCCAGTCGGAGATGATCAAAAGCAACATCTAGAGATAACCAGAGACATAGCTAAGAAATTTAACAATGATTTTTCTGCTCATGGAGGAGATAAATTCTTCCCTATTCCTGAACCTTTGATCCTTCCAGTTGCATCAAGGGTTATGTCTTTACGAGATGGAACTAAAAAAATGTCAAAATCTGATAATTCATCGATGTCCAGAATTAATTTACTTGATGATAATGATTTAATACGAAAAAAAATATCTAAGGCGAAAACAGATCCCTTACCTTTACCTAATGGTCAAGATGACCTTAGGCAAAGACCTGAAGCTGCCAATCTTATCAATATTTTTTCGTCTTTAAGTGGCATAAAAAAAGAAGAAGTAATCGTAAAATATTCAGGGAAACAATTTTCAGAATTTAAATCAGATCTTTCCGATGTAATGATTAGAAAATTAAGTCCAATTAGGGACGAATTAATCAGACTCAAGAAGGACAAAATTTTTATTGAAAAAGTACTGAATGAAGGTCGCGCCAAAGCTGAAGAAAGATCTTTAAAAGTAATTAGGGAAGTTAGAGAGATTATTGGCCTCTGGTAGAATATTATCTCTTAAGAGGATAAAATGCCTGGTAAATATTTGGCTGTCATAGATGACCCTGGATGTACCAACTGGCTTGGAGTGGATGAAAAGATTAACCAAGAAGCTGAAGATGAGGCATTATAAGAATTGGATAAATTTCAAAATAATATTAAATCATTTTCTTTAGTAGAATGCAGAATTGAAGTAAGGCATGGCACTAAATTAGAAGTTGTAAAAAAGACAATTATAGAAAATGAAGAAATTTCATACCTTTTCTTAGCCGCCAACAAAATAGGCCAAAGCCCTGGAGAACTAGTAGAAGCGATATCATCTTCTGGATATTCTATTCCAGTTGTGATAATACCTGGAGATCTAGGATTTGATAAAATAGATAGATTAGCAGGAATAGACGTGTAAGTTAACAAGGAGAAGAAAATGTTTATACAAACTGAGAAAACTCCAAACCCAGAGACTCTAAAATTTATACCTGGGGAAGAAGTTATGGGTGAAATGCCGACAATGTATTTTAAGGACAAGGGAGATCTACATAGATCACCATTGGCTCAACAGTTATTTAACCTAGATAATGTGGTTGGGGTGTATCTTGGCTCTGATTTTCTTACAGTCACTTTAAAAGATGCCAAATGGGAAAATTCGAAGACAGAGATCTTAGCAAATATTATGAACTTCTTTGTTTCAGGTGAACCCATATTTATTGATGATGGCTTTGAGGATTCAAACAACAGCAGGGAGGATAATAAAGACGAAATTTCTTTAAAGATAAATGACATCATTGAAACTAAAGTCCGCCCAGCAGTTGCAAAAGACGGGGGGGATATAATTTTTGAAAGTTATAAAGATGGCATTGTATATTTAAACATGCGCGGTTCTTGTGATGGATGCCCCTCATCAGAAATTACATTAAAGAATGGTATAGAAAATCTTTTGAAGCATTATGTTCCTGAAGTTAAGGGAGTGGTTCCTATTTAAAGAATATCTATGACAGATAAAAGTAGAAAGATTTTTGAAGAATTAATATTTACGAATGCAAGGACACACAATGAATGGCTTGACAGAGATGTTCCTGATAAAATTTTGTACAAATTGTATGATTTGATGAAGTGGGGCCCAACAAGCGCAAACTGTTCCCCATCTCGTCTTATTTTTATTAAAAGTCAAGATGCTAAAAACAGATTGTTGCCCTACTTAATGGAAACTAATAGAGAAAAAACTTCTACTGCGCCTGTATCAGCTATTGTTGCTTACGATATAAGTTTTTACGAACATTTACCCAAATTGTTTCCTCACAACCCAGAAGCAAAAGATTGGTTTTCCTGGTCAAATGATTTAGCCGAACAAACCGCCTTCAGAAACAGCTCGCTTCAAGGAGCATATTTCATAATTGCAGCCCGAACTCTTGGGCTTGATTGTGGCCCAATGTCTGGTTTTGATAACATGGAGCTTGATAAAGAATTTTTTTCTACTAGCGGATTCAAGTCAAATTTTATATGCAACATAGGTTATGGTGATCATAGAAAATTATTAGAAAGATCGCCCAGATTTGAGTTTGACGAAATTTGTACTATTTTATAAATAGAGATGGCGATTCTTTTTTTAGAAACTACTTTTGAAAGTAGTTTTTCAATTATAGTTCTAGATAATAATAGGGTTTTTTTAAATTCCAATAAGACGAATAAAAAACAATCTGAAGTTATAGCTGATATAACCAAAAAAAACCTAGAAGAAGCTGACATTAGTCCAATTAATCTCAAGGCAATTTATGTAACAAATGGCCCTGGAAATTTTACAAGCATTAGGGTTGGACTTGCATTTGCTCAAGGTTTAACTAAGGGTTTATCTGTACCTTTATACAGCACATCTGCTCTGGAATTTCTTGTTTCTAACTTAGTTAATAAGGATATAAAGACAGAATTCTTGTTGCCAATTATCCCGTCACGAGGTGAAGATTTTTTTGTTCAGGTTTTCAATAGTAAGACAGGAAAAAATAAATCAGAAATTGAAAAGCTTGCTTTAAAGGATGTTATTGATAGATACATGTCGGAAAAATTTACCATCGTGAAGTTAATGCCTATTCCGTCCTTGGATGAAATAATAGGAAAAGAGGCTATTGTAGATAATAATTTATCTGATAAATGTTTGGCTATTGCAACGAAGATACGAAACAAGACTCTAAAACCAGTAAAAAAACTTCGAGCTAATTATTATAGTCCCCCTTCCGCAGATGAGGCTGATCCGAAATGGTATATGGTAAAAAAAAGATAATTATGAGGAATGTTAATAAAAAAAACTCAAGAAAATGCGTTACTATTGTCAAAAGCTTATATTTGATGCTTATATAAAAGAAGAAGAATTTATAGGTCTTATTTAAATGAACATTGAACAATTATGTGAAAGCAAAGGAATGAGATTAACAGAGCAACGCAAAGTTATTGCCAAAGTTCTCGATGATTCCAAAGATCACCCTGATGTAGAAGAACTTTATAAAAGGGCCGTAGAAATAGATAATAATATTTCTGTAGCAACAGTTTATCGCACTGTACGTCTTTTTGAGGAAGCTGGTATTCTTATCCGACACGAGTTTCGTGACGGAAGGTCACGATATGAAAACTTAGAAGAATGCGATCATCACGATCACTTAATAAACATAGAGGATGGATCAATAATTGAATTTACAAATGAAGAAATTGAGATTATTCAAAGAAAAATAGCGGAAGAACTAGGTTTTGACTTAGTTGATCATAGATTAGAACTTTATGCTAAGCCAAAGAAACAGTAATAATAATTAATTTCATGCAATTAAAAGAAAAAACTCATAAAGGACTTTATATAAAAAACTATGGATGCCAGATGAATGTTTATGATGGCGATCGTATGTATGAATTATTAGGTCCGTTAAATTACAAAAGAGTAGATGATCCCAATGATGCAGAATTAATTATCCTTAATACATGTCATATTAGAGAAAAAGCTACAGAAAAAATTTATTCAGAATTGGGTAGACTGAAAAAAGGATTCAACAATCAAAAGAAGAATACAAAGATTGCTGTTGCTGGTTGTGTAGCTCAGGCTGAGGGTGAAGAATTAGTTAGACGAGCACCGTCAGTTGATCTGGTATTTGGACCTTTAACTTATCATCAATTACCTGAAATGATTCAAGAAATTACATATAGAAAAAAAGGAAAAAACAAAGCCCTTGTAAATATTGAATTTCCAGCAAGAGATAAATTTCTTTCATTGCCAGAAAGAGTTAATAAAAAAGAAGCAGTCAGTGCTTTTCTGTCTGTACAGGAAGGTTGTGATAAATTCTGCACTTTTTGTGTGGTTCCTTATACTAGGGGAGTAGAGAGCTCTAGACCGGCGTTACAAATTATTTCAGAAGCTAAGGAGTTAATTAATAATGGAGCAAAAGAAATCATTTTGTTGGGTCAAAACGTCAACGCTTGGAATGGAGAAGGGTTAAGTGGGAATAGGTGGGATTTTTCAGAATTAATCAAAAGATTATCAGAATTAAATATTGATCGCCTGAGATTCACCACCAGTCACCCGAAAGATATGAATAACAAGTTAATTAGATGTTTTGTTAATATCCCCAAATTACAGCCTTATCTTCATTTACCCATACAATCAGGTTCTAATAAGATATTGAAGGCTATGAATAGAGGATATAGTAAACAGCAATATATAGAAATAATTGAAAAGATTAGAGATATAAGGCCCGACACCGCTATCTCAGGAGACTTTATAGTTGGGTTTCCAGGAGAAACTGAAGATGACTTTAACGATACAATGGATATTATAAAAAAAGTCAGGTATGCCCACGCTTACAGTTTTAAATATTCTCCTCGCCCCGGAACTCCGGCAGCAAGTATGGATTTACAAATAGATGAAGAAACAAAAAAAGAGAGACTATTTAAGTTGCAAGAACTGATAACCTCAAGTATGAAAACTTTTAACGAATCTTTTTTAGGAAGAACCTTAGAAATATTGGTTGAAAAACAAGGGTCTGAAGAAGATCAAATTTCAGGTCGTTCACCATATTTACAATCTGTTCATATGGAAGGACACAATTCTTTAATTGGCGAGTTATTAAATGTTGATATTCTTAAGATAAGAGAGAATAGTTTATTTGGTACCATCGTCTAATATTGCAATGAACAAGAAAAATTTAAATATTAGAAAAGATAAAACTAATCACACCATTGAGTTAGGGGACAATAAATTTTTAACAGAACTTTATGGTAACCATGATGAAAACTTATTGAAAATTGAAGGTATTTTTGATGTTGAGATTTCATATAGGGGTAATATTCTTGAAATAAAAGGCCATCATGATTTGTGCCTCTCAGCTGGAGATACCATAATGATGTTATACAATAAATTAAAAAATGGAGAAAAACCAGATTTCAAAAACATTGATATAATTATTCCAGGAAAAGATAGCTATCCAAAAAAAGATGACATTTTAATCAAGACACAAAATAAAAAAATTTATGCTAGATCAAAAAATCAAGATAAATTTGTTAAGCTTATTCAGTCCAAAGATTTAGTATTCGGAATAGGTCCTGCAGGAACTGGAAAAACCTATCTGGCTGTAGCTACGGCAGTTCAAGCGTTGTTAGAAAAAAACATTTCTAGAATTATACTTTCGCGTCCCGCCGTGGAGGCTGGTGAAAGGTTGGGATTCTTACCTGGTGACCTAAAAGAAAAAATAGATCCCTATTTAAGGCCACTTTACGATGCTCTTGAGGACTTAATGCCAAAGAAAACTTTGGAAAGACTGATAGAAAATAATATTGTAGAAATAGCACCTCTCGCATTTATGAGAGGTCGAACATTAGAAAATGCCTTCATAATCTTAGATGAAGCGCAAAATACTTCAAATATGCAAATGAAAATGTTTCTTACTCGACTGGGGCGTAACTCAAAGATGGTTGTTTTAGGAGACATTACCCAAATTGATTTGCCAAGGGATCAGAGTTCGGGCTTAAAGGAGGCTTTAGAGGTACTTCCAAAGAATAACGAAATTGGAAGATTAAATTTCAATTCTAAGGATATAGTAAGGCACAAGCTTGTAGACAAGATAGTGAAGGCTTATTCGAAAATTTCGAAAAACTAATTTTGCCAAAGGTAATAGAAATGATTGATATCTCTCTCACAGATGACTGGTCGAAGGAAGAATCACTTCTAGTCAAAAATATTTTGATAGGCGCCCTTGATAATCTAGAAAATCAGGATAATGAAGAAATTAGTGTTCTCTTGACAAATGATTATGAAATAAGGAAATTAAACAAGAAGTATAGAAATGTGAACAAAACAACAAATGTTTTATCTTTTCCAATGAATAATAAAATTAACAATCTTGGAAATAAGATGCTGGGTGATATTGTTATTTCTAAAGACACTTTGTTGAAAGAATCTAAAGAGAAAAAAAAAGATTTGGATGCATATATTGCGCATATGATAGTACACGGATTATTACATTTAAAAGGTTATGAACATCAAGAAAAAGCTGATGCGGAGATTATGGAAAATAGAGAAATTATGATCTTGAAGAGGTTAGGGTTTCCTAATCCATATATATAATTAATAAAGTCTTTATGATAATGAAATTGTTTTTTGAAAAAATTTTTTTTAGTAAAAGACTCAAAGATCTTTTTAGGGAAAAAAAATCCCCTACAATTAGTAAGGTCTTGAGTAATTTTTATAATGATGAAAGAGAATTGACTCCAGAAGAAAAAAGCATGCTTGATAATGTCATTGGTTTTGATTCATCTAGAGTTGAAGATTGTATGGTTCCGAGGGCAGATATTGTCTCTATTGAACTAAGAGCAACAGTTGCACAAATACTTAAGATTTTTTCTGAGTGCAATCATTCAAGGTTACCAATTTATAAAGATACTCTTGATAACCCTGTTGGAATGATACACATAAAAGATTTAATAGGAGTGATATCAAAAGATACTTTCGCAGAGACAAAGATAGAGTCATTCTTAAGAGAAGTTATATTTGTTCCCCCGTCAATGAAATCTCGTGACTTATTAGTGAGGATGCAATCCTCAAGAATCCATATGGCATTGGTTATTGACGAATATGGAGGAACTGATGGGTTAATTACAATTGAAGATTTAATTGAAGAAATAGTTGGAGAGATTGATGATGAACTTTATGAAGAGGATCCCGACAGAATTATAATTGCAGAAAGTCATATAGATGTTAGTGCCAGGACAAATATTGAGGAGATAAGTGATATTATAGGATTCTCATTATATCCTGATGAAATAGATGAAGAAATAAGCACAATTGGCGGCCTTGTTTTTATATTAGCTGGTAGAGTTCCTCAAAGAGGTGAGCTTGTCATTCATCCCTTAGGTTTCGAAATTGAAATTAGGGATGCTGATGCAAGAAAAATAAAGAAGGTTAGATTAAGAATTAAGGCCCATGAAAAACCTCAAGAAAATCTCAACGAACCCCAAATTTAGATGAATGTTTGTTAAAACTATAGTTGCCATATTTTTGGGGGCCTTTTTATCTTATTCACAACCACCGTGGAACATCTTTTTATCTCTTTTCTTTATTTTTCCTATTTTATTAATTTTATTGGAAAAAGAAATCTCTCAAGATAACTTTGCGAAGAGGTTTCTTAAATTGTCTTATTATGGGGGTTTATTTCTATATTCTTATTTTCTTTTTGGTTTTAGTTGGATTTCTTCAGCATTTGAATATCGAATAGGTTTTGATAATTTTCAAAATTTAACATTTCTCGGACTTCCTTTATTAATAACTATTCTTTCTATCTCCGGATTTATTTTGCCAGCAATATTTTGGGGAAAAAGAATTACAAACTGTTTATCTCTAGCTCTAGCTCTTGCTTTAGGAGAATATCTTAGGAGCTATTTATTAACGGGTTTTCCATGGAATTTGTTTTCTTATGCTTTGGGTTTTAACGAGGAATTAATGCAAACAAATTCCTTATTTGGACCACACGTTACAAGTTTTTTATTAATATTAGCCTCATTTTCATTCCTGCTTTTATTTAGTCGTGCGAGTCGATTATCTGGTTTGGTAATTCTTCTTATTTTGCCATCCATGTTTTTTTTCGGGCATTTAAGACTTATGAATAAAGCGGAGTTAAACGAAAAGACGTTTCTTATAATTCAACCCAATATTCCACAAGAAGAAAAAGGATATGGTGAAAACTTCCCTAGTATTCTCCAAAGTTATATTGATTTATCTAATAACGGACAGGTTGATTTAATTATATGGCCAGAGAGCGCCCTACCTATTCTTCTAGATGAAAATAAGATTCTAATAGATTCGATTATTTCAGCTTTACCATTGGGAACATCAATATTAACTGGAAATGTTCGTCTCACACAGAACGGAAATCCAAGAAATTCAGCTTTATTAATTAATGAAGATTCTAATGTTTCCTCATTCTATGACAAAAATCACCTAGTCCCTTTTGGAGAATATTTACCTCTTAGTAAATTTTTGAAGAGATTAAAAATCTTAAAAGTTTTAGTTGATGATTTAGGTTTTGAGAAAGGTGATAATCGAGAACCAATGCTAACCCCGTTGGGAGTTGCAAGAATTCTGATATGTTATGAAATAATTTTTCCAAACCAAATAAGAAAGAAGAATGAAAAAATAGATCTTATAATTAATCTAACTAATGATGCGTGGTTTGATGATGGTCCTGGACCTTATCAGCATTTTACTTCTTCAAGGTTTAGAGCTGTTGAACAAGGATTACCTGTCTTACGTTCAGCAAATACCGGAATATCTGCTATAATTGATCCCTTTGGTAGGATAATAGATAAGCTTAATATTAAAGATAAAGGATACTTAAAATCAAGTTTACCTATGAAGATTACTCCAACTTTATATTCAAAAATTGGAGATTTTTCATTATTTGCTGTAATAATATTGTATTTTATTTTTCTTTTTGTAAATTTTAGAAGAGAGTCACCCAAAGCATGAATAAAGGAAATTATTATTTTACATCAGAATCAGTTTCCGAAGGGCACCCCGATAAAGTTTGTGATAAGATATCTGATAGTATTTTAGATGAATACTTAACTAGAGACCCGAACTCTAGGGTTGCTATTGAAACTATGGCAACAACAAACTTAATAATAATAGCTGGTGAAGTTAAATCATTAGGAAAAATAAAAACTAATGAAATTGAAGCAATTGCTAGGAAGACGGTCAAAGGTATTGGTTACAATTTAGAAGATTTTAACTGGGAAGATGTTGAAATTAGGATTTATATACACGACCAGTCCCCAGATATTGCTATGGGTGTTGATAGTAAGGATGATAATAAGTCTGAGGGAGCTGGCGACCAAGGGATAATGTTTGGATATGCTTGTAACGAAACCCCAGAATTAATGCCAGCACCAATTTTGTATTCTCACAAGATCCTCGAAGTGCTCGCTAAAAAGAGACATAGTGGACAGGTAAAAGGGATCTTACCGGACTCGAAATCCCAAATAACACTCTATTACGAGGCTGGTATCCCGAAGTTTGTTGATTCAATTGTGATTTCGACACAACATATAGAGGGAGTTACAAGAAATTATCTTAAAGATATCCTTCAAGGGATAATAGGAGATGTATTACCATATGGCTGGTTTACTGACAAAACTAAGTTACTAATAAATCCCACTGGAAATTTTGTTATAGGTGGACCAGCTGGAGATACGGGTTTAACAGGGCGCAAGATTATAGTTGATACATATGGTGGTGCAGCACCTCACGGAGGAGGCGCTTTTTCTGGTAAAGACCCAACAAAAGTAGACAGGTCGGCCGCATATATTGCAAGGTATTTGGCAAAGAATATTGTAGCGGCTGGGATTTCAGGAGAGTGTACAATTCAGCTTTCTTACGCAATAGGAATATCAGAACCGCTTTCTTTATATGTGAAAACTGACAACACATCTATTGTGGAAGAAAGTGTAATTTCTGATTTTATCAGAGAAAATATTGACCTTACCCCAAGAGGTATAATGAATTATTTGAATCTGAATAAACCCATTTATTCAAAAACGTCTGCTTACGGTCATTTTGGAAGAGATCCAGGCGATGATGGAACTTTTAGTTGGGAAAAAATTGATTTGGCTAAGACACTTAAAAATGAGTTACTTTAGGAATTTTGAAAGAATAAATTCTTTTTCAGCAAGAGAACGAAGACTGACAAAAAAGCAGAACGAACTGTTCAACAGACATTCTGAAGAAATGAAATTTGATAGCTTCAAGAAAATTTCGTGGAAGAAAACTCCAGATTATAAAAATATACTAGAAATTGGATTTGGTTCAGGAGAAATAATCCTAAAAAACGCTAAGCAATTTTCTGACAACTTATACATAGGGGTGGAGTATTATAAAAAAGGCATTGCTCAACTATTAAAAAATATAGAGTCAGAAAACTTAGAAAATGTAAGATTGTATTATGGTAATGCAACGCTATTTATAAAAAATATTGATTCAAATTTTTTTGATGAAATATGGCTTATGTATCCTGATCCTTGGCCAAAAAAGAAGCACTGGAAAAGAAGATTCATACAAAAGAGTACTATTATAGAGCTTTCAAGAATATTAAAATTTAGAGGAAGATTCCTTTTCTTTACGGATAATTCCAGCTATGCCGTATGGGGGTTAAAGCATATTCTTGCAAATGAATCTTTTAAATGTCTTACGGAAGAGTCCAATGACTGTAAAACAATTGATTCCAAATATTCTGGTTCAAAATATCAGAAAAAAAGTGTAATATTGGGAGTTAGAACTTACTACTTTATATTTGAGAAAGTTTTTCAATAATTATCAATACTACACTTTTTTTCTGTACTTGCCTTTTAATAATTAATTTGCGATAGTTGCCTAAATTTCGGATTTAATTTAATGCGAAGTGGGCGCCGAAGGGTCTCCCGCTTTTTTTATTTTTTAAGGAAGAAAATGATATGTCTGAAAGCTTCAATCATTTGATAGCACCCGACATTGCAAATAATACCTTTACAAAGCTCCAAGGTATTTTTGAGGATATTCAATATGATCTTGTGCGAATCAAGATTAGAGGAGGGAAGAAAAAAAATATTCAAATCTTGGCTGAGAAACAAGATTTTACTATGTCTATTAAAGATTGTGAAAAACTGAGTAAAATATTGAAATTTTACTTTGATAATAATGAATCGGAATTTGAAAATTATGCGTTAGAAATTTCTTCTCCTGGCATTGAGAGGCCTTTAACAAGGGAGCAAGATTTTGAGACATGGTCTGAAAATCGTATAAGCGTTCATGCAGTTAGTCAGAATGTTTTACCAGTAAAGTTTGATGCTATGTTAAAAGGATATTCAGAAAAGGGTGTAAAGATTGAGGTTTTAAATAAAGATACTAAAGTTTTTGATACTTTCTATCTTAAGCCCAATCAAATTAAGGAAGTTAGGATAAGGTGGATTAATAAAGAAATACCCACAGTTAAAAGGATTCAAAGTTAATTACTAATAAGGAATTAAAATGTCACCAACTGGGATAAGCGCAAATAGACTAGAACTACTCCAAATAGCGGATGCAGTAGCAAAAGAAAAATCTATAGATAAGAAAATAGTAATTTCGGCAATGGAGGAAGCAATACAAAGAGCTGCAGCTTCTAAATATGGCTCTGAAAATAGAATTAAGGTCGAAATAGATGAAGAAACTGGTTCGATCAAACTTATGAGATTACTTGAGGTGGTTGAAGAAGTAACAGATAATTTTAGGGAAATAAGTTTAGAAGACGCAAAAACTAAGCATCCAGATGCAGAGATAGGGGGTCCAGAAATTACAGAAGAGCTACCACCTATAGATTTTGGAAGAGTAGCCGCTCAAAGCGCTAAACAAGTTATAGTACAAAAAGTTAGAGATGCTGAGAGGGAAAGGCATTATGAAGAATTCAAAGATAGAGTTGGTGAAATTATAAGTGGCGTGGTTAAGAGAGTAGAATATGGTTCGATAGTTGTGGATTTAGGAAGAGCAGAAGCAATAATTAGAAAAGATGATTTACTTCCAAGAGAAATATATAGGCCTGGCGATAGAGTGAGAGCTTACATTTTCGATGTAAGGAGAGAAATGAGAGGACCTCAGATATTTCTTTCTCGTACTCACTCAGATTTTATGGCAAATCTTTTCGCTCAAGAGGTTCCCGAAATTTATGATGGTATTATTGAAATTGTTGGGGTTGCTAGAGATCCAGGTAGTAGAGCAAAAATTGCAGTTCAATCAACAGACAGTAGCATCGACCCTGTAGGGGCTTGTGTGGGAATGCGAGGTAGTAGGGTACAAGCAGTTGTTAATGAACTACAAGGTGAAAAAATAGATATTTTGTCTTGGACAAATGATATTGCAGACTTTGTGGTTAAGGCTCTACAACCTTCAGAGGTCATGAAGGTAGTGCTTTATGATGAGGATCAAAGATTAGAAGTGGTTGTTCCTGAGGACCAGTTATCACTTGCCATAGGTAGAAGAGGTCAAAACGTTAGATTAGCGTCGGAACTTTCAGGATGGGATATCGATATCCTAACCGAAGATCAAGAATCTGAAAGGAGGCAAAAAGAATTTCAAGAAAGAACGACATTATTTATGGAATCATTGGATGTTGATGAATTGCTTTCACAATTACTTGTAACTGAGGGTTTTACAGATATTGAAGAACTTGCTTTTGTTGAAATAGAAGAAATAATTAACATTGCAGGTTTTGATGAAGAGACAGCTCAAGAAATTCAAGCAAGAGCCAACGATTTCTTGGAAAAAGAAAATATAATTTTAGAAGAAAAGAGAAAAGATTTGGGTGTAACCGATGATTTGCTTGAACTAGAAGGTCTTAATCTAAAAATGATTGTTAAATTAGGAGAAAATGATATCAAAACTCTAGAAGATTTTGCTTATTGTGCCACGGATGATCTAATTGGTTGGTATGAAAATATTGAAGGCAAGAAAGTTCATCAAACAGGAATATTGGAGTCTTTCGACCTTCAGCATGAAGAGATAAACACATTGATAATGCAAGCAAGGATTAAATTAGGAATTGTAAGTGAAGATGAAGTTTTTCCAACTCAAGACGAAGACCTAGAAGAAGATGTTGATGAAAACAAAATTAGTGATAATGAAGAAATTAATTAATTAATTAGGTGTTAAATTTTTTAAGTAAGAGATTTGAAGAATGACTGAAAAGGAAAAAAAAGATAAAAAGGAAAGGACTCTCACATTAAAATCGGGAGTAATTTCTGGCCCCGGCCAGGGAGCAAGAGGAAGAAGTAGCTCAAGAGTTTCTAGAGTTGTTGTTGAATCTAAAAGAGGAAAAATTTCGAAAACCAGGAAACCAAAAACTCCCAATATTAAAACAAGAACAAGTTTGACAAAATCTAAATCTATTCAAGATGAGGTATTTTCAAATGATACCTTTAAAAAAGATGCCAATAATCTTACAGACAAAGAAAGGTTAGCAAGAGAAAAAGCTTTAGCTGATGCAGCAAATCGTAAGGAAGAAGAAGATTTAATTAAAAGTAAATCCATGGACGCTGCTGAAAAAAAGAAGACTGGAAAAGAAAAGAAACAAATGTCTGAAGCTGAAGTTGATATTGAGAAGAAAAGTGAATTTGATAGAGGTCAAAAGAAGAAAACTTTCTCTAGCAAGAAGACAGAAAGTGACACCCCTTCGACTACAAAAAAGAAAGACTCCAAAAAGGAAGATACAACAACCACCACTAAGTTTAGGAAAGACGGACAAAAAAGAAGATCAGGAAAGCTTACCATGTCACAAGCTTTAAATGAGGAAGAACGACAAAGATCTCTTGCATCGATAAGAAGAAGGCAGGAAAAGGCTAAGAAAAAACTAGTTCAATCTGATATCCCAAAAGAGAAGGTAGTTAGGAATGTTACCATTCCTGAAGTCATATCGGTTCAAGAACTGTCCAATAGAATGGCTGAAAGAGGTGTTGATGTAATCAAATCCCTTATGCAACAAGGAGTAATGGTTAAGATCAATGATACTTTAGACTCAGATACTGCCCAATTAATTGCAGAAGAATTTGGTCATAATGTAACAAGAGTTTCAGAGTCTGATGTAGAGGTGGGATTATCTTCAGAAGACGATAATGACGAAAATAAAACAATTAGACCTCCTGTAGTTACTGTTATGGGTCACGTAGATCACGGAAAAACTTCTCTTTTGGATGCTATAAGGGAAACAAATAACGTATCAGGAGAAGCCGGAGGAATCACACAACACATTGGAGCATACCAGGTAGAAGTAAAAGGAGGGAACAAGATCACATTTATTGATACCCCTGGCCACGCTGCTTTTACAGCTATGCGAGCAAGAGGTGCAAAAGTTACAGATATTGTTATCTTAGTAGTTGCAGCTGATGATAGCGTAATGCCTCAAACTGTAGAGGCTATTAATCATGCAAAAGAAGCCAATGTTCCTATAATAGTAGCAATAAATAAAGTTGATAAAAAAGAATCAAATCCAACAAAAACTAAAAATGATTTAATAGAACATGAAATATTAGTCGAGGAATTAGGTGGAGAAATACAGTGTGTTGAATTATCTGCGGAAACCAAAGCAGGTATTCCTGATTTGATCGACTCAATCATATTACAAGCTGAAATACTAGACCTTAAAGCTAATGCTGAAATACCTGCAGAAGGTTTTGTTATTGAGTCAAAGCTTGATAAAGGAAGAGGACCTTTGGTTACGGTTCTTATTCAGAAAGGTAAGTTAAAAAAAGGAGACATACTTGTAGTAGGAGAGAATTGGGGAAAAGTTCGTTCGCTAATTAATGACAAGGGAAGTGAAGTTAAGGATTGTCAACCCGGTGAACCTATTGAGGTATTAGGATTAAATGATACCCCTAAAGCTGGTGACACCTTACAAGTGGTTGAAAGTGAAGCTAGAGCTCGAGAGATTTCTGACTATAGACTCAGGCAAAATAAAAAATCTACACCACAAATACCCCAGGCAAACCTTGAACAGATGCTTTCCAAAATAAAAGGTGATATAAAAAAAGAGATACCAGTTATTGTGAAAACGGATGTACACGGTTCTTCAGAGGCCATACGAGAAGGATTATTAAAGTTAGGAAACGAAGAAGTATCTTGTCGTGTAATACATTCTGGAGTTGGAGAAATATCGCAAAGCGATGTGACACTTGCTGAAGCATCCGAAGCTATGATTTTAGGTTTTAATGTTAGAGCTAATGTTAAGGCGAAAGGGTTGGCAGAAAAATCCAATATTCTAATAGTTTATCACTCTATTATTTATAATTTATTGGACGAAATAAAAAAATTACTCGAAGGAAAACTAGATCCAGACTTAAAAGAAAATATTATTGCCAATGCTGAAGTCTTAGAAGTATTCAAAGTTTCAAAAGTAGGAAATATTGCTGGGTGCAAAGTATTAGATGGTACAGTTAAAAAAGATAGCCATGGTCGCTTAATTAGAGATGGGATAGTAATTTATGAAGGATTAATTGAAGAGCTTAAAAGATTTAAGGATGATGCCAAAGAAGTTGTGTCTGGACAGGAATGTGGAATTGCCTTCGACAATAATCAAGATATAAAATCAGGAGATAAGATTGAATGTTTTGAGGTAATCGAAATTCGAAAAACAATTTAGAAATTTCAAAAAAAATATGAGCAATAAAAATCTTCTAAATAAAGGAATTATTTCTCAAAGGCAGATGAGGGTTCAAGAGTTATTACGTTCTGCTATCAATGAAATACTTCAAAGAGGTGAGACCCAAGATAGAGTATTGGATGACAACCCCATTACAATAACTTTTGTAGATGTTTCACCCGATTTGAAGAATGCAAAGTTTCTATTTATCCCAATGAACAATACTAATATTAGGGACTTTATTGAGGGATTTAATTCGGCAAAAAAAAGAATAAGAAAAAAAATTGCTGAGAGGATAAAGTTAAAATTTGTTCCAGAAATTTCGTTTCATTATGATGATTCCATTAAGGATATAGAAAAGATTGAAAAAATCTTCGCCTCTGAAAAAGTTTTTAAAGATATTAATAAATAGATGCGCAATATCTCTGAGGAAAACATATATTCCGGGGGTTGGGTTTCATTAAATAAGCCATCAGGAATTAGCTCAAATAATGCTTTAAATATAATAAAAAAAACATTCAACCTGAAAAAGGTTGGTTTTTCAGGAACGCTTGACCCACTGGCGTCGGGGGTGCTACCGATAGCCTTTGGTAGTGCCACAAAAACAATTCCTTTCTTAGATTCATGTAAGAAGGAATATAAATTTATAATAAAATGGGGAACGTTGACAGAAACTCATGATTTGGAGGGTAAAATTTTAGATAGTTCCGAAATTAGACCTAATGTTAGGGAAATTAATTCGATAATTACGAAATTTATGGGTGAAGTAAAGCAAAGACCGCCAAGATTTTCTGCAATAAAGGTTTCGGGAAGAAGGGCGTATACTCTAGCAAGAAGGAAAGAAAATTTTACCCTTCCTAAAAGATTGGTAACTATCTATTCGTTAAAATTGGTGAGAATTATTGATAAAGATCACGCTGAATTCAAAATTTCATGCGGAAAAGGATTTTATGTAAGATCTTTAGCGAGGGATATTTCCATAAAATTAGGGACTTTGGGGTTTTTAGCCTCATTAGAAAGGTTAAAGGTAGGACCTTTTACACTCAAAAACGCTTTTCCACTAGCAAGCTTGACAAATTTAGTGCATAGTGCGCCCGCAGGTAAGATTGAAGAGAAATATCTTCTGCCTTTGAGTAAGGTGCTGGACGACATCCCGGCTTTATCTCTTGAGGAACAAGAAGCTAGAATTTTCAGACAAGGTCAAATAATAAAAAAGAAATCTTTGGTTGACACCTTACCCCAAGGAAGCGATGTTCTTTTGTTTTACTCAAATAGACCAATTGGGCTCGCTGTTATGGTTGAATCAACTCTCAAACCTAAGAGAGTTTTTTCTGATGAGATATTTTGATTAATTAAGGAGTATTTGATGTCGATTAAGTCTGATAGAAAGACAGAAGTAATCAATGAATATGCAACAAAAAAAGGAGACACTGGGTCTCCAGAAGTACAAGTAGCGATTCTTACTGAACGTATAAGAAATCTAACTGATCATTTTAAAACCCACAAGAAAGATAATCATTCCAGACAAGGATTGTTGAAGCTTGTAAATCAAAGGCGAAAGCTCTTAGATTATGTAAAGTTAAAAAATGAAGATCGTTATGAGGATCTAAGAAAAAGATTGGGCTTAAGAAGATAATCAAATTTGAAAATAAATGAACAATAACATGAAGGTTAAGAGCCGGATTAAAGGTTTTATAGGAAATAAAAATGTTTAAAATAGAAAAAGAAATCATAGATTGGGGCGGCAAAACCCTTACAATCGAAACGGGAAGAGTTGCAAGACAGGCGCATGGGTCTGTAATTGCAACATATGAAGGAACATCGGTTTTAGCGACTGTTGTTTCAGAATTTGAAGAAAAGAAAGATCTTGGCTTCTTTCCTTTAACAGTCAATTACCAAGAAAAAGCCTACGCGGCAGGAAAAATTCCTGGGGGTTTTTTTAAAAGAGAGGGAAGACCATCTGAAAAAGAAACACTCGTTTCTCGTTTAATTGATAGACCAATTAGACCATTATTTGCAGACGGTTTTAATTGTGAAACACAAGTAATTGCAAATGTCATAAGTTATGATGGTGAAAATGATCCAGATATAGTAGCTCTAATTGCATGTTCCGCTGCTCTTACCTTGTCAGGCATTCCTTTTATGGGTCCAATTGGAGCAAGTCGCGTAGGGTATATAAATAGTGAATTTGTTCTTAACCCCACAAAAGAACAAATGAATAAAGAATGTAACCTCGACCTTATAGTGGCTGGAACCAGTTCCGCGGTTCTAATGGTGGAATCAGAAGCTAATGAGTTAACTGAAGAAATAATGTTGGGAGCAGTAACTTTCGGACAGGAGTCATTTGTTTCCGTTATTGATGCAATTATTAGTCTTGCTGAAAAAGCCGCAAAAGAACCTAGAGTAGTAGAAAAAGAAGATCTTTCTGAATTAGAGGATAGAGTTGATAAGTTAGTGAATAATGATCTTGTTAAAGCCTATAAAATTGCCGACAAACAAGAGCGCTCGAATACTATAGCACAAATAAAAACTGATTTGCTTTCAGAGATAATCCCTGAAAATTCTCAAGAAGAAGATCCTTCAGAGTCTGAAATTAACAAAGTTTTAAAAAACATAGAAAAAAATATTGTAAGAGGCAATATCCTAGATACCAGTATAAGAATAGACGGTAGAAACCTTGAAACGGTTAGACCAATCCAGTCCGATGTTAGTGTTTTACCTCTAACACATGGTTCTGCTTTGTTTACAAGAGGAGAGACACAAGCCCTCGTAGTTACTACATTAGGAACTGGCGATGATGAGAAATATGTTGATGGTCTGGATGAAACTTATAAGGAAAGATTTATGTTGCATTACAATTTCCCCCCATATTCTGTAGGAGAAGTTGGAAGAACGGGTTTTACAGGAAGAAGAGAAATAGGACATGGAAAATTAGCATGGAGAGCCTTAAAAGCGGTTATGCCTAGTTATGATGATTTTCCCTACACAATCAGACTGGTTTCGGAGATTACAGAATCCAACGGCTCGTCATCTATGGCAACTGTATGTGGTTCTTCGTTATCAATGATGGATGCAGGAATTCCATTGAACCGTCCTGTAGCAGGCATTGCAATGGGATTAATTAAGGAAGACGATAAAATTGCGGTATTATCAGATATTCTCGGTGACGAGGATCACTTGGGAGATATGGATTTTAAAGTAGCAGGTACGGATAAGGGAATAACTTCATTACAGATGGACATAAAAATTACCGGAATAACAAAAGATATTATGGAAGCTGCATTAACCCAAGCAAAAAAAGGTAGATTGCACATTCTAGAAGAGATGGCTAAAGCAATTGAAAAATCCAGAGATGAAGTCAATACAACAGCCCCTAGGATTGAAACAATTCAAGTGCATAAAGATAAAATAAGAGAAGTAATAGGAGCTGGGGGTAAGGTAGTTAGAGAGATTGTAGAAGAAAGCGGCGCTAAAGTCGACATTAATGATGATGGCACTATTCGTGTCGCTTCAAGCAACACAGAATCGCTAGAAAAAGCTTTAGAAATGATAAATTCAATTGTTGCTGAACCTGAGGTTGGAACGATTTATGAAGGTAAGGTGGTTAAAATAATGGATTTTGGGGCCTTCGTTAATTTTTTCGGTAAAAAAGATGGATTAGTTCATATTTCACAATTAGCTAATGAAAGGGTTAAAACCGTTACCGATGTTGTAAAAGAAGGAGATATAGTCAAAGTCAAGTTTACAGGTTTTGACAGGGGAAAAGTAAAATTATCCATGAAAGAAGTTGATCAAAAAACAGGTGAAGAAATAAAACGCGAAAAGGCTCAGGAGAAAAATACAGAAGGATCAAAGAAATAGCCTTTAGAATTTAAAGATCTTTAATTTTAGGCATTCCTATTGTGTTGTAACCCTGATCTACATAATGTACTTCTCCCGTTACCCCCGCAGATAAGTCTGAAAGAAGATACAATCCTGATGAGCCAATGTTTTCAAGCGTGAGGTCATATTTTAAGGGTTTATGCTTTTCAGCAAATTTAAACATATCTCTAGAACCGTTTACTGCTGATCCTGCTAGGGTTCTCATCATGCCTGATGATAGTGCGTTTACTCTTATTCCTTTGTCACCCAAATCTGAAGCCAAATATCTTACAGAAGATTCTAATGCAGCCTTAGCAACACCCATAACATTGTAATTAGGAATTACCCGCTCAGAGCCCCCATAAGTTAAAGTAAGAACAGAACTATTTCCTGTTAATAAGGGTTCAAAGATTCTCAGAATTTGGGTAAAAGAGAAGCAAGAAATTTCCATAGTATTAAGAAAATTTTCTTTCGAAGTATCTACGTAACGGCCGTTTAATTCATTCTTGTCTGAATAGGCTATAGCATGAACCAAAAAATCTATTCTTCCCCATTTGTCCTTAAGGAATTCATAAACTTTTTCTAATTCTCCTTGATTACTGACATCACATTTCAAAATATATTCAGATTTAACGCTTTTTGCTAATGGCTCTACCCGCTTAAGTAATGCTTCACCTTGGTAAGTAAATGCTAATTCTGCGGAATTTTTATTAAGAACATCCGCAATTCCCCAAGCAAGAGAATGATCGTTGGCCACCCCCATGATCAACCCTTTTTTTCCTTTCATAAGACCAGATTTAAAACTCATTTCTTTTCCTATGCTTTAGGATTTTTGAAAACCAAGGAAGCGTTTGTTCCACCAAAACCGAAGCTATTAGACAATATGTAGTTGAGGTCTACATTGTCTAGTCTCTTCTGTGGTATAGGCAAGTCTTCAAAATTAGGATCAATATTTTCAATATTGGCTGATTTTGTTATAAAACCATTGTTCATCATGAGAATCGAATAAATAGCCTCTTGCACCCCTGCCGCGCCAAGGCTATGCCCACTTAATGATTTAGTTGCGCTTAATGGAGGAATATCATTTCCAAAAACTTCTCTAATAGCTTCAATTTCCTTTTCATCCCCGATAGGTGTTGAAGTTGCATGGGGATTAATGTAGTCAATCTGACCATCTAAATCCTGCATGGCCATTTTCATACATCTAGCAGCACCCTCTCCAGATGGTTGAACCATATCGTGTCCGTCAGAAGTAGCACCATATCCAGTTAATTCAGCATAGATCTTAGCTCCTCGGGCTTTTGCCTTTTCCATTTCTTCAAGTATCAAGACGCCAGCCCCTCCAGCAATTACAAATCCGTCTCTATCACGATCATAGGCTCGACTAGATGTCGACGGAGTTTCATTATATTTTGAAGACATGGCGCCCATAGCATCGAAAAGAACCGACAGGGCCCAATTTAATTCTTCACCCCCACCAGCAAACATAGTGTCTTGTTTTCCATACTGGATTAATTCATAAGCATTACCAATACAATGGGCTGAAGTAGCACACGCTGATGAGATAGAATAATTTACTCCCTTAATGCCGAATGGCGTTGCCAGTGTTGCTGAATTAGTTGATGACATTGCTTTTGGCACAGCAAATGGACCTACCCTTCTAGGTCCTTTTGTTCTTGCAATATCTGCCGATTCAATAAGTGTTTTTGTGGAAGGTCCTCCCGATCCCATTATTAAACCAGTTTTCTCATTAATAATATCCTTCTCTTTAAGACCAGCATCTTCAATTGCTTGAACCATAGAAATATAATTCCAAGCAGCGCCCATGCCCATAAATCTTCTTTCCTTTTTTTCCAAATAATCTTCAGGATCTAAGCTAGGTTTTCCATATACCTGGCTTCGGAAACCTAGTTCAACGTGTTCTTCAGATTTAGTTATACCTGATTTTCCTTCACGTAAATTTGCAAGTACTTCTTGAGTATTATTGCCAATACAAGATACAATTCCCATTCCTGTTACTACGACACGCCTCATTTACTTCTCCCACTAAGGATTATTGAAACAAACCTACTCTTATGTCTTCAGCTTTGTATATGTCTTCCCCATCAGCACTTAATATCCCATCAGCAATACCCAAAACCAATTTACTGGTTAAAACCCTTTTAATATTTATTCTATATTGAAGTTTTTTTGAAGAGGGTAAAACCATTCCTGAAAATTTAACTTTTCCTACAGAAATGGCTCTTCCTTGGCCTTTTTCACCTAGCCAACCTAGGAAGAAGCCTAACAATTGCCACATTGCATCCAAACCTAAACAACCTGGCATTACGGGATCATTTGGAAAATGACAATCAAAAAACCATAAATTAGGCTTTACATCCAATTCAGCAAGAATTTCACCCCTACCATTTTTTCCACCTTCATTAGAAATTTTTGTGATTCTATCTATCATTAACATTGGTGGCATAGGTAGTTGAGCATTTCCTTTACCAAACATGTTACCCTGGGCACACTCAATTAAAGAATCATAACCATAAGAATTTCTTTTTTGCATTACTAACAAACCTTATATGAACCTTTAACACATTAACAAAGCCATATGTAACAAAAAGATAAAATTTTCCAGTTTATATTGATTATAAACTAGAAAAAAGTTATTATGTTTCAATGAGTAATATTAAGAGTATTCTTAAGAAGCACAATCTTAGATTAACGAAACAAAGGATCTCTCTTGGAGAATTAATATTTTCTCAGGGAAATTGGCATTTTACGGCAGAAATCTTGAAAAATAAGGCCCAGCTTAAAAATTTAAATGTTTCGCAAGCTACTGTTTATAATGTCCTGAATGATTTTTATGATTGTGGTCTTATAGTAAAAGTTAGTCACGATGATGAAAGATTGTGGTTTGATACTAACACAAATCACCATTATCATATTTTTAATGAAAGAGATGGAACATTGACTGATCTTGAATCCGAAAAAGTTACTTTTTCGCTTCCAAGAAGTTTGAAAAAAGAAAAGATTAAAAAGATAGATATTCTTTTCAAAATTTAAGAATAAAATAAGATAATTGTAGGAGGTAAATTACATATGGATAAAGATAGCGAAAGCAAATGCCCGGTTTTAGGAGAATCTCAACACACCTTAGGTTCAACATCAAACCAGAACTGGTGGCCGAACCAGTTGAATTTAAATATTCTTCACCAACACGATAAAAAATCTAATCCTATGGGTGAAAACTTTGATTATCGGAAAGAGTTTAAAAAGCTTGACTATAATGCTCTAAAGAAAGATCTAAACGATCTTATGACAGATTCCCAGGATTGGTGGCCAGCTGATTATGGACATTATGGCCCTTTCTTTATTCGTATGACTTGGCATGCTGCTGGCACTTACAGAATTGACGATGGTCGAGGCGGCGGTGGTACCGGAGCACAACGGTTTGCTCCTCTAAACAGTTGGCCAGATAATGGTAACTTGGATAAAGCACGCCGACTCCTTTGGCCTATAAAACAAAAGTACGGTAACAAGATTAGCTGGGCCGATTTGTTAATTTTAGCAGGAAATGTAGCCATAGAGTCAATGGGTGGTACGACCTTCGGCTTCGGTGGTGGGCGTCCAGACATTTGGGCACCAGAAGAGGATATCTTCTGGGGTAAAGAAAACGAATGGTTGGGTAACGAACGCTATACAGGCGAACGTGATCTTGATAAACCCCTTGGTGCAGTGCAGATGGGTTTGATTTATGTGAATCCACAGGGTCCAGATGGTAACCCCGACCCACTGGCAAGTGGAATAGATATTCGAGAAACATTTGCCCGTATGGCTATGAACGACGAAGAAACTGTTGCTCTTACTGCAGGTGGACACACCTTTGGTAAAGCACACGGCGCAGCTTCTGAGGATCTTGTTGGTGTTGAACCCGAAGGTGCTCCAATTGAACAAATGGGGTTTGGTTGGAAAAATTCACACGGTTCAGGTCTAGGGAGTGATGCTATTACAAGTGGAATTGAAGGTCCTTGGACTGCTAATCCCATTCAATGGGACAATGGTTATTTTGATCTACTTTTCGGATACGAATGGGAGCTTGTAAAAAGCCCAGCGGGCGCACATCAATGGCACGCTATAGATCCAAAAGAAGAAGATCTTGCACCAGATGCAGAAGATGGCTCAATCCGTGTACCAACGATGATGACAACAGCGGATATGGCGATGCGCGAAGATCCAATATATAAAGAGATATCAAAAAGTTTCCATGAGAATCCAGCTAAATTTTCAGATGCATTTGCTCGTGCTTGGTTTAAACTGTTGCATCGCGATATGGGTCCACGTAAGCGATATATGGGTCCAGAGGTTCCCGAGGAAGAACTTATTTGGCAAGATCCTGTTCCAGAAGGCAATAAGGATTATGATGTTGAAGCAGTTAAAACAAACATTGCAGAAAGCGGATTAACTGTTCAAGAAATGGTAGAGACTGCTTGGGCAAGTGCTTCAACATTCCGTGCTTCTGATATGCGTGGTGGCGCCAATGGTGCTCGTATTCGTCTTGCTCCTCAGAAGGATTGGGAAGCTAACAAACCAGATCAACTAGCTCGCGTATTGAGTGTGCTTGAGGGTATTGCGGCAGTTACGGATGCTTCATTGGCTGATGTTATTGTACTTGCTGGTAATGTAGGTATTGAACAAGCATCTGGAGAAAGTGTTCCATTCACTCCTGGCCGTGGAGATGCGACGGAAGAACAAACTGATGCAGAATCGTTTGCTGTTCTTGAGCCTGCTGCTGATGGTTTTCGCAACTATCAAAAGACTGAGTCCAACATTTACCCAGAAGAAATGATTCTTGACAAGGCACAACTACTTGAACTTACAGCACCAGAGATGACAGTACTTGTGGGCGGTATGAGAGCATTAGGGATTAGTGCAGATGGTCACGGTGTATTTACAGAAACACCAGGTAAGTTAACTAACGATTTCTTCACCAATTTGCTTGATATGAATGTAGAGTGGAAGCCGAACGGTGGTAATTATTATGAGGCAAGCAATCGTTCTTCGGGTGAAAAGGTAAGGACAGCTTCAAGGGTTGATCTTGTTTTTGGTTCTAACTCACAGCTTAGAGCTATAGCTGAAGTTTATGGGCAAGAAGATTCAAAGGAAAAGTTCGTTTCAGATTTTATTTCTGCTTGGAATAAGGTAATGAATCTCGACATTTTTTGATCTAATTTGATTGATTTTAGTCAACACCCCATAAAAATTCTTTTTCCACAAAGCCTATAACGTCGTAAAAATCTATCTCACAAATGATTCTTTCGCATTTTAATAAATCGCCTATGGCATTCTTTTCAACTTTTGCAATAATTTTGGAGTTAGTAGAGGGATTTTCTCTAAGTGGTATTAAATCTTCTGCAATTACTATAATCGTCCTTTTTGTACTGACTTGACTGGAGTTTACCCATCCTTTTTCTTTATCTGCCATTTCTACGTAATACCAATCACCTCTTTTTCTCATTATTCTTAAAGGCAGACCTTTCTTTTTGTATGTCCATAAAACTTTATTTTCCTTAGAAGGCCCTGTTCTTAGATAGGTTTTTTTATACTTTAATGATCCCCAGCTTGTTTGTCCTATTTGGGCATAAGAGCTATCGTGATAGATAATAAGTTGGAACAGAAGTAAAATTATAAATAGTTTTTGTGTTCTTCTGTTATTTATTTTCGTCATTTAAATATTTTTCTTAATTTAAATCGAAGTTATCATCCCGATTAAGCTTAATTATTTGGAAATCTAAGTTTAGACCATCTAAAATCAACAGTTTTCCAACTAAGTTTTCTCCAGTTTCAGTTATTAATTTAATAACTTCTGTAGCTTGGATTGATCCCATTATACCGGCAATGGAACCTAGGATACCATTTGTTTCACAATCATTTTCGCTGACTATTTTATTTCTCATAAGGCTTCTATACGAAGGATTCTTTAACCCTTCCCCGTCCTTTTCGTAAGACTTGAAAGTAGAAATATAGCCAAAGAATCCGCTAACTGAGCACATCACCATAGGTTTTTTAAGATAATGACAAGCATCATTAATTGTTAATTTAGCTTCAAGGTTATCAGTTCCATCGGCTACAATGTCATAATTTTTGATAATTTTTTTAATATTTGTTGATGTAACTCTTTCATTATATGCATCTATATTTATAGAGGGGTTTAAGTTCTTAGCTATCTTTCTTGCAATGTCAGTTTTATTTTTTCCTACATCAGAGGTTCCGTAAATAATTTGGCGATTAAGATTCGATAATTCAATTTTATCGAAATCGACTAAACCAATACTACCAATTCCGGAAGTACATAGATACTGGAGTAATGGTGACCCTAATCCTCCAAGCCCTATAATTAAAACACTTGAATTCTTGAGTTTTTTTAGGCCTGGACCCCCAATTTCTTTTAAAATTAAATGGCGAGAATATCTTTCTAGATCTGATGAGCTATTCATTTTTTTTGCGTTAGACAATCAAATATTAAGCAGCACTTTTAAAAAATCCTGAAATTTTGTCGCATAGTTTTCCTGCAACAGAGATTTTAGTCATTAATCCCCAGTCTTCTTCAGAATTAGTATTAACGAATTTAACATTATTCATTTCACTATTAAAGACACTCTCTTGTCCATTGTTATAATTATTTGCAATAATCCAGTCACATGATTTCTGAGCAAGTTTATTTTTTGCAGAGGCTATTAGATTTTCAGTCTCTAATGAGAAACCTATTACAAGTTTTGGTCTATTGGATGATAGAGTGCTAATTTCTTTCAAAATATCATTGTTCTCCGTAAAGCTGATTTTTAGGGGCTTGCCTTCCAATCCTTCCTTTTTGATTTTCTGATTTGCAAGAGACTCGGCCCTCCAGTCTGAAACTGCAGCTGCAAATATAGCTATGTCAACAGGCAGACTATCTTTACAAGCAACAAACATTTCTTCAGCTGTGTTGACATTCTTAACTTTAACATTTGTAGGATTTTCTAAGTTTACAGGACCAGAGATAAGAGTGGTTTCCGCCCCATAATTCCCAAGCATTCTCGCTATAGCGTGACCCTGTTTACCGGAGGATCTGTTTGATATAAATCTTACTGGATCAATTGACTCAATAGTTGGTCCTGAGGTAACTAATGCCTTTCTTCCCACCAAAGGTCCAGGTTTTAATACAAAGTTTATTTCGTTAGAGATTTCTTTAACTAGGGCCATTTTTCCGTATCCAAATTCACCGCAAGCCATTTCACCTTTATTTGGTCCAACAAAATATATGCCTTTGTTTTTTAATTTTTTAACATTTGAAGTTGTTGAAAGATTTTCCCACATCTTTACATTCATTGAAGGTACAACCATAATTGGTTTGTCTGTTGCTAAAAGAATTGTGCTTGCTAGATCATCAGCAATCCCATAAGACATTTTCGAGATAATGTTAGCGGTAGCTGGAGCCACAACGATTAAATCGTGTTGTCTTGATAAGTTGATATGACCCATTGTGGATTCATTATTAAGGTCAAATAATTCGGTATAAACTTTATTTCCTGATAAGGAACCAAAGGAAAGAGGTTGAACAAATTGTTGTGCACCAGAAGTGAGGACACAGGTAACATCATCGCCTTGCCTCTTTATTTCCCTGATAAGATCTAGGGTCCTATAGGCAGCAATACCTCCAGTTACTATTAACAAAATCTTTTTCATACATCCTGTCTTTCCCAAACATATCCTGAAACTGTATTTTCAGGAGTAGCAAATGGCAATGAAATTCTTATTAAACTTTAAATATCAATAATAACAGGAAAAAAACTAAGATAATTATTATTATTCCGCTAATCAGCGAGATTTCTTTTTTTTGATTATATTTATCTATGCTTTCTGGATGGATTTTGATTCCATCTCTGTCGAAAATTTCACCTAGATCAGTTAGGTTCTTTTTAGCTTTCTCAAAGTCCTTAGGAAGATTTTCGATAAAATTTCTTGCATTCCTTAAAATTTTATCAGGCTCATTATTAATATCAGATAAAATATCAAACTTAGCATTTTGGAGGTTTTTTAGGATAGGTTCAGAATGACTCCATATATTAATCTCCGAATTAAATTCTCTAGCAACGCCTTCTACAACAACCATAGTTTTTTGCAGAAGAATTAATTGAGGTTGAGTTCTCATGTTGAACTGATTAGTAACTTCGAATAATTGTGATAATAATCTTCCAATCGATATCTCGGAAGCCTCTTTTCCTTGAATTGGCTCACCTATTGCTCTTAGGGCTTGAGCAAATTTATCCTTATTTTGTTCAGCTGGCACATAATTTGCGTCAAAATGAATATCGGCAATTCTTTCATAATCTCTATTTATAAAACCAAGTAAAATTTCCAATAGATATCTTTTACTTTCATTATTTAATCTTCCCATAATACCAAAATCCACAGCTATAATTTTTCCTTTACTGTCTATAAAAAGATTTCCTTGATGCATATCGGCATGAAAAAGACCATCTCTTATAGACAAAGTAAGGAAAATTTCTATAATCTTTTTTCCTATCTCCTTTAGATTCAGACCCATGGCTTTAATTTCTGGAATATTATTTGCTGACGTAGCATCTACCCACTCTGAAACTAAAATATTTTTCCTAGTTAAGTCCCAGTTTATTTTAGGGGCATAAAAAAATTCATCATTGATGGTATTTTCTCTTACCTCAGATTGAGCGGCTGCTTCTAACCTAAGATCAGTTTCTATTCCGACAATTTCTTCTAACGTTTCAATAATTTCGGTTAATCTTAAACGCTTAGCTTCAACGGAGAATCTTTCAAGAAATTTAGCCGCAAAGAAAAAATCTTCTAAGTCCCTTTTAATATTTTTCTTTATATTGGGTCTAAGTATTTTTAATGCTACGTCTGATTCGATATCATTTACCTTTATCGTTGACTTATGCACTTGGGCAATTGAGGCAGCAGATTTGGCAGATTCAATGTTTATAAATATTTCTTCGAAATCTTCTCCAAATTCCTCACGAAGGATTCTTAAAGTTTCTTTTTTATCAAATGGAGAGAGTTGATCTTGAAGATTTTTGAGTTTTTCAGAAAGATTCTGGCCAATGATATCAGGACGGGTAGATAGGAATTGTCCTAATTTTATCCAAGTAGGGCCAAGTTTTTGAAGAGTTTCTGATAAATCATTTGATCGGCCAATTCTAAAAATTAGAAGTTTCTTTAAAATTTTTATTTGAATAGGTGCTGATTTTAGGAATTTCTCTGTAAATAAAGTTTCTTCACGGATGAGAGCTGTTAGTCCGCGCAGGAGCCTAAATATTTTTGCAAGATTTTTCAATTTAATTCTTGTTAGCTCTGTATATACAAACAATATTGCCACTCAGTTGGCGTATAGACAATTTTTTAAATCCTACACTTCTTAAAATTTTACTGAATTCATTTGGGTTAGGAAAGGATCGGATACTATCAACCAAATATTCATAAGGTTCTGATGAGCCAACTATTAATTTTCCTAGGTTTGGTATTATGCCATAAGACCAGGCATCATAAATATTTCTCAAAGTATAGTTTTCAGGCATCGAAAATTCCATACATAAGAATAAACCACCCGGTTTTAAAACTCTTAAACATTCCTCAAGACACTTTTTGCGATTACTCATATTTCTTATACCGAATGATAGAGTCAGAACATCGGCAAAGCTGTCTTTTATAGCCATATCTTCACCCGAGGAACATAAATAATCAATGTTAGATTTGTTTGGGTTTTTAGAAATACCTGCCTTAATCATTTCTATATTTTTATCAATAATATGAATATTTGCTTCAGGAAACTTTCTTTTAAATTTTAATGCAACGTCGCCAGTTCCACCTGCAAGGTCAATATAGTCCAAGGGACCCGAGAAATTATTTCCAACCATCTGTATCAGTTCATCTTTCCAATAACGTTGAAGACCAAGGGACATAAAGTCATTCATTATGTCATATTTATCTGCAACATTATCGAAAACACCTTTTACATAAGAGGCGTGCTTTTTTTCCTCATTATTTTCTGTATTTAAATCGTTCTTTGGCATTGAAAAAATTATCTCTTCGGGCGAACATAACCTGAAGATAGCTTTTGTTCTAGTAAGGAAAAAATAATTTATGCCCGAGTTACCCGAAGTTGAAACTGTTAAAAAAGGTCTAGCGGATTTTGTAGTAAACAAGACTATCAAAAGCGTCAAATTTTCGGGCAAAAAACTGAGATTTCCATATTCCAGAAAATTTGGGAAGAAAATCTTAAATAAGACTATTCTCAATATTGATAGAAGAGCAAAATATTTACTTTTTTATTTATCTGAAAATTATGTGATCATTGCACATTTAGGAATGTCAGGTACTTTTAAGATAGTTAAAGGTAGAGATATTAAGAAATATAAAATCTCTAAACACGATCACATGATTTTGTATTTTGACGATGGTTTATTAATTTATAATGATATCAGAAGGTTTGGATACATTTTGCTCACTGCCAACTGTCCAGACAAGCATCACCTTTTATCTCCTCTTGGCCCCGAACCGTTAGGTAATGAATTTAACGCAGAAGCTTTGGCAGAAACATTTAAAGGTAGAAAACGGTCATTAAAAAATACGCTATTAGATCAGAAAATTATTTCTGGATTGGGTAATATATACGTATGTGAAGCATTATTTAGATCAAAAATTTTACCTACAAAATTCACAAATGAATTAGTAAGAAAAAATGGAATGGCGAAAAAAAAATTATATGATTTGGTTGAGAGTATAAATGAAGTAATCAGAGAAGCTATATTTTTTGGTGGATCATCACTAAAAGACTTCCACCATGCCGATGGCAAACTTGGTTATTTTCAAAACAAGTTTAAAGTTTATGGAAGAGAAAATGAAAGTTGTCTTCAACCCGGGTGTAAAGCTAAGATCAAAAGGATTAAGCAATCAAATAGATCGACATTTTATTGTCCAAAATGTCAGAAATAGAAATATTGTAATTTATAATTACCTCTATATCTTGTACTTTAAGAAAGTAAACACTCTTAATTTTTTTATAAGGAAATATTTATGGCTGGCAAAAATGTAATAACAAAAATCTTAGACAATACGAACGGAAACGGTTCGATAGTGCTGGCAACCTTAAATCGGCCTGATTCTCTCAATGCTTTAAACGATGAGCTAATGGATGAGCTGTTTACGGTATTAGATGGTTATGAAAAAGATGATGATTTAAGATGTTTAATCTTAACTGGATCTGATAAGGCATTCGCTGCAGGAGCAGATATAAAACAAATGCAACCCAAATCCTATATGGATGTTTATAAGGAAGATTTCATTTCAAGAAATTGGGAGAGGGTTGCAAGTTGTAGAAAGCCTACTATTGCGGCTGTTTCGGGCTATGCCCTTGGAGGCGGGTGTGAACTAGCAATGATGTGCGACTTTATTTTAGCCTCAGAAACCGCCAAATTTGGCCAACCTGAGATAAATTTGGGAGTTATGCCAGGTGCAGGTGGAAGTCAAAGATTGACGAGATTTGTTGGTAAGTCTAAGGCGATGGAGATGTGTCTAACCGGACGAATGATGGATGCTGATGAAGCGGAGAGAGTTGGATTGGTTAGCAGGGTTTTGAAAAAAGAGGATTTTTTGGCAGAGGTAGTTGAGGTAGCCATAACTGTTGCTAATAAATCTTTGATTGCCACCATGATGACCAAAGAATGTATCAATAGAGCATATGAAACAACACTATCTGAGGGAATTAGATTTGAAAGAAGGCTCTTCCATTCCATGTTTTCAACAGCAGACAAAACAGAAGGGATGGCAGCGTTTATTGAAAAGCGTGATCCAGATTTCACAGACGAATAAAGAATAGAAAGCTTGACGCTTAATGCCTAAATTAATATAAACCGCAATAAACTATAAAAAGGTAGACTTATATGGCAAATTTATCTTCCTCTAAAAAAATGATAAGGAAAATAAATAAAAGGACTGAGAGAAATAAATCACTCTTGACGCGTGTTAAGACTTATTTAAAAAGATTTGACGAGGCTGTAGGAAATAAAGATGGCGAAGCAGCAAAATTGGCATTAAAAGAAGCGCAACCTAAGATTATGAGCCTTGCTCAAAAGGGTATAATTCATAAAAAAAATGCCTCAAGAAAAATTTCTAGACTATCTAAACAAGCTAAAGTTTTAGATTAGCATTCTCCTTTACAAAGATTTATTATTAGCAATATTTTTTTTCATAAATCTTATTGCATGAAACTTGACTCAGGCGTAGGGTGATGACCTTGTCTGTTTTCTAAGACAGGCCTTTTTTTCAATTATTTTTGAAATTATGTGTGAATGTCTGAGTAGTTAGGGGGGTGATGAAATTGAACGATGAAACTGTCCATGAAGCCGAGTTAAAGAAATCTTGGAATCGTTCTTTATCAGTAATAAGAGCAGAAATAGGTGAAGCCACTTTTAAAAGTTGGTTCAGGAATGTGGAATTTGGAGAATTAAAGGAAGACCAACTAGTCCTTTATGTCCCTACTAGATTCATGAGAGATTGGATAGAAGCGCATTATGCTCAAAGACTCCTTACAATATTAAGAAAAGAATCTGAAAATATTGCTTCTTTAGTAATTGATGTAGTTAACTATAAAAATGAACCCCAGAAAACTGAGAAAAATGTTAACCCCGTCCATTTAGAAAGTTCAAAGCATATAACTAAAAATTTTTCCGATTCAGGAGATCACAACTCTATGCTGGGCGCTCCTATAGATACAAGCTTGTCTTTTGAAAATTTTGTTGTAGGTCCTTCTAATGAGTTAGCCTATGCAGCTGCGAGACGTATTACTGAATCTGAAAAAGTTTCCTTTAATCCATTATTTTTATATGGGGGTGTTGGCTTAGGAAAAACCCATCTTTTACATGCAATAGCTTTAGAAATTAACAAAAATTGGCCACAAAGAAAGGTCCTTTATCTATCAGCTGAAAAATTTATGTACCAATTCATTAGGGCATTAAGGTTTAAAGATACAATGTCCTTTAAACAGCAATTTAGATCTGTCGATGTGCTTATGGTGGACGACATTCAATTTATTGCTGGTAAGGATTCAACTCAAGAAGAATTTTTCCACACCTTCAATACTTTAATTGATCATAATCATCAAATAGTAGTATCTGCAGATAGGTCTCCGGTTGATCTCGATGGAATTGAAGAGAGAATTAGGTCAAGATTGGGATGGGGATTGGTAGCAGATATTCATCCTTCAGATTATGAATTGAGACTAGGGATACTGCAGTCAAAAGCTGAGACACATATTTTAGAAAATCCAGGAATTCTTATTCAAGATGATTTGCTGGAATTTTTAGCTCAAAGAATTGATTCCAATATTCGTGTCCTTGAAGGGGCTTTAAACCGAGTTATAGCTTATTCGTCTTTTGCAGGAAGGCCTTTAAGTATTGATATGGCAAAAGAAGTACTTAAGGATTTGATAAGAGCATCTCAAAGAAAAATAACCATCGATGATATTCAAAGAAAGGTCGCGGATTATTACAATTTAAGATTAGCCGACCTACTCTCATCAAGAAGGTCGAGAACAATAGCCAGACCACGTCAGATAGCCATGTATTTATCTAAAATGTTAACAACTAGATCTCTTCCAGAAATAGGCCGTATGTTTGGTGGCAGGGATCATACAACCGTGATACATGCTGTTAAAAGGGTCGAAGATTTGCGAAACTCTGACATAGCGATAGATGAAGAAGTAGAAATACTTAGAAGGGTATTAGAAAATTGATTCTTGAGTGATTTTTCTTAGTTTTCTGCTATAATTTCTATTAATGATTCGTTTTTAATATTTACCTACTTTTAGTGGGTAATGGGTAAATTTTGGTGTTTAGGAGCTATTAATTAATGAAGATATCAATTGAAAGAGATATTCTTCTCAAAGGGCTTAATCATGTTCATAGTGTAGTTGAAAGAAGGAATACTATTCCAGTTTTATCCAACGTAAAAATAAAAGCTGATGATGAAGGGATTTCATTAACTGCTACAGATTTGGACCTAGAAATAATTGAGAATTTGAAAGCTAACACTTTGGATGCTGGGATAACAACCACTTCAGCACACACTCTTTATGATATTGTAAGAAAGCTTCCTGAGGGTTCACAAATTGATATAGAAAAAAATGAAAATAATTTAATTATTTTAAATTGTGGACAATCAAATTTTGAACTATCAACTCTTCCAGATGAAGATTTTCCAGAAATGTCTTCAGGAGAAATGCCATGCAATTTCACCATAGGATCAAAAGATTTTGCTAAGATTATTGATAAATCTAGATTTGCAATCTCTACTGAGGAGACACGATATTATCTTAACGGTATTTTTTTACATGCTATTGATGGTAATCTCAGGGGTGTAGCAACAGACGGCCATAGATTAGCTTGTATATTATCAGACCTCCCTAACGGCGCCGATGAAATGCCAAGTATTATTATTCCTAGAAAGACGATAAGTGAGATAAGGAAGCTTATAGAGGATACCGAAGGGGACATTAGTCTTAAAATTTCAGATACTAAAATTCAATTCAATGTTGAAAATGTTACGCTTACGTCAAAATTAATAGATGGTACTTTTCCCGATTATGAAAGGGTAATTCCAAAGACGAATACTAAAGTTATGTCTGTGAAAACTAAAACATTTTCTTCATCAATTGATCGAGTAGCAACTATTTCTTCGGATAAATCGAAGGCGGTAAAGTTTTTTATTGAAAGCGATTTACTAACCCTAACTGTTGTAAACCCTGAAGCAGGTACTGCTGTAGAAAAGATGCTCGTTGAATATAAATCTGATTCACTTGAGGTTGGTTTCAACGCAAGATATTTACTAGATATTGCCAGTCAAATTGATGGAGATAATATGACTTTTACTCTAGAAGATCCTGGGGCCCCGGCCCTTATAAAGGACTCAGCGCATGAAGAAGCTACATATGTTCTTATGCCAATGAGAGTTTAATTATAAGTGTTATTATTAGTTTGAACCAAAATCATCAAATAAATTATACAAAAGAAGAAAAATCCTTTGATTCCATAAGATCTCTAAAGCTAACAAATTTCAGGTCCCATGAAAATTTGAGTTTTTTATTATCAGGTAAACCGCTATCTATTGTTGGTCAAAACGCGGTAGGGAAGACAAATATCCTTGAGGCTATTTCTTTGCTTTCTCCGGGAAGAGGATTAAAAAATTCTAATCTTAATGATTTATCAAACACCAAAAATATGAATGGATGGGGAGTAAAAGCACAAATAATTTCAAATAATGAGACAATAGATATTTCTACTGGAATGAGAGAAGGTTCAACTGGTAGGGAAGTAAAAATAAATGAAAAAAAGGTTTCAGGTTCAAGCCACCTACCCAAATTTTTTTCTTTGTACTGGCTTACTCCTTCAATGGACCAGATTTTTCTTGAGTCACCCTCATACCGGAGAAGATTTATTGATAGATTATGCTCAATTTATAAACACAATCATATAAGCCATATACGGCAATATGAAAAACTAATGAGAGAAAGAAACCAATTTTTTAAATCTAATATACAAGATGAAAAATGGTTGGATAAAATTGAATATCAGATGGCAAGAGAGTCAATACCAATAGCAATTAACCGAATTGATTTAGTGTACGAATTGAATAAACTTTTGGATTGTTCAGTTGATTCAGTTTGGCCTAAGGCGTCTCTAAAAATTAATGGTTTGGTAGAAAATTTGATATCCACATGGAATCCAGAAAAAGCGGAAAAAGAAGTATCCATAATATTGAAAAGAAATAGAAGGAAAGATTTCTTAAGTAAAAGGACTAATGAAGGAATACATAGGGGTGATCTTGAGGTTTTCGAAAAAAATAAAAATATAGCTGCATATAAAAGTTCCACTGGAGAACAAAAAGGTTTACTATTATCAATAATTATTACTCATTTAGAATTAGTTTCTAATAAAACGTCAAGATATCCTGTTTTACTTTTAGATGAGGTAGTTGCTCATCTTGATGAAGCTAGAAGAGCATCTCTTTTTAAGAAGATTTTTGATTCTGGCGCACAAGTTATTATGACTGGCACCGATTTAACGTTATTTGATGAATTCAAAAATATCTTAGATATTTTTATTCTTAATATGGGTAAACTCAAGGAAGTCTGAATATATTTATAAGGAAATATTTATGGCCAAAAAGGCTACAAAACCAAAAGAAACTAAGAAAGAAGAGTATGGCGCAGAATCAATAAAGGTCCTAAAGGGATTAGAAGCTGTACGTAAAAGACCAGGTATGTATATAGGTGATACTGATGATGGATCAGGGTTACACCATATGGTTTACGAGGTGGTTGACAATTCTATTGATGAGGCCCTAGCAGGATACTGCAAGGAAATTTCAGTGATACTTAATGCTGATGAATCCGTAACAGTTAAGGATGATGGTAGAGGAATACCTACCGAAATTCACAAAGATGAAGGCGTGTCTGCTGCGGAAGTTATAATGACCCAACTGCATGCGGGAGGAAAATTTGATCAAAATTCTTACAAAATTTCCGGAGGATTACACGGTGTTGGCGTATCAGTTGTAAATGCACTATCTGAAAGGTTGGAACTGAACATAAAAAGGGAAGGTAAGCAGCACTTTATGTCTTTTAAGGACGGCGATCCTGAAAAGGCCCTTAACATTATAGGTGATAGTAAGAAGGAAACTGGAACAGAGATCACTTTCTTTCCGTCAAAAAAAGTTTTCACTATGACGGAGTATAACAGAAGGACCTTAGAGACAAGACTTAGAGAGTTAGCTTTCCTCAATTCAGGAGTTTTAATAAAACTTGAAGACCATAGAAAAGCAGAACCATGGAAAAAGGAATTGCTTTATGAGGGAGGGTTAACTGAATATGTAAAGCACATTGATCAGACGCGAAAATCTATCATGAAAGAACCAATAAGCTTTTCTTCAAAGAAAGGTGATATTGAAGTTAATCTGGCTATGCAATGGAATGACAGTTATTATGAAACCGTTAATTGTTTTACTAATAATATCCCTCAAAAAGATGGAGGCACCCATTTGGCAGGGTTAAGATCAGCATTAACAAGAGTTGTGAATTCCTATTCCCAAAAATCTGGTATTGCAAAAAAGGAAAGCGTCCAATTAGTTGGTGAAGATATTAGGGAAGGACTAACGTGCATTCTTTCAATAAAGGTAGCAGACCCTAAGTTTTCAAGTCAGACAAAAGATAAATTAGTTTCTTCAGAGGTAAGGCCAGTTGTTGAAAGTTTGATTAATGATTTTCTATCAACTTGGCTTGAAGAACATCCCTCTGAAGCAAAGATTGTTGTTGGAAAGGTAGTTGAGGCCGCCTCCGCACGTGAGGCTGCAAGAAAAGCCAGGGATTTAACAAGGAGGAAGGGAGTTCTGGACATTTCTTCGCTACCAGGAAAACTTGCTGATTGTCAAGAAAAAGATCCAGAGAAATGTGAAATCTTTATTGTTGAAGGTGAATCTGCTGGAGGGTCAGCAAAACAAGGAAGAGATAGAGCTACTCAGGCTATTTTACCTTTAAAAGGAAAAATTATTAATTGTGAGAAGGCTAGATTATCTAAAGTATTATCTTCTAATGAAATAGGAACTTTGATAGCTGCATTAGGGGCTGGAATTGGTAATAGCAATCTTGAGAATGGCGAAGATGAAGAAAGTTTTAGATCTGAGAAATTAAGATATAAGAAAGTTATTATAATGACGGATGCGGATGTTGATGGCGCCCATATACGAACTCTACTTTTAACATTCTTTTATAGACAAATGAGACCATTAATTTCTGATGGCTGTTTGTATATTGCCCAACCTCCATTATATAAGGCCAAGAAAGGAAGTTCAGAAACTTATCTCAAAGATGACGAAGATTTAGAAAATTATCTTGTTAGTACTGGAATTATGGATTCTTCTTATCTTTTAATAAGTGGTGAAGTGCTAACCTCGAATGATCTTTTGTCATTAGTTAATAAAAGTAGGCAAATTAAAAAAATTATACACTCTTTACCCGCAAAATATAATCATGGATTGGCGGAATCTGCTTGTTTAAGCGGAGGATTTCAACAACCAATTGAAATGAAAGAATCAAAACTTAAAGAAATTTCTATGAGACTTACGAAACAGCACAATGATTTAGAGGCTGATTGGGAATCCTCATATGATCAAGAGAACGGTTTGTTCGTGACAAGAAAAATCAGAGGTGTTTTTGAATCACTTTCGCTTGGAAAAGGCATATTTTCTTCTTCTGATTCAAGAAGATTAAATAATCTTGCAGAAGATATAAAGAAATATTTTCCTATCAACGATGAAAGATCATCTAATATTTTTGAGAGAAATGGTAAGAGTTATCCTATAAATGGACCTCTTGATTTAATTGAATCGATTTTTGAGGAGGGAAGAAAGGGGCTACAAATACAGAGATATAAAGGTCTAGGAGAAATGAATGCTGATCAATTATGGGAAACTACGCTTGATCCAAATGGAAGGAGGCTATTAAAAGTGAAAATTGATTCATCTGTTGATAATAGTGGAATTTTTGCTGATTTAATGGGCGATGAAGTCATAAAAAGAAGAGAGTTCATTCAAGACAGCATTTCTTCAGGGGATCTAGCGGTAAATTTAGATATTTAATATTTTTATCTTCTGAGTATTTCTCTTAATTTATTTGCTATATCTTTATAAGATGTGTTTGGTCTAACGAAATCAACAAAATTGTTATTTTTGTTAGCTATAAAAATAATGTCCAAATGATTGATTGTGTAATTGTCTGGCATATCTTCATTCACTTCTTTTTTATAGTACACTTTCCAATCGGCAGTCACCTTTTCAATGTCTTCAACTGATCCTGTTAGTCCAATAATATTAGGATGAAAGGCGGAGACGTATTCTGATAGTATTTCTAAATTATCCCTTTCAGGATCGATACTGATAAATAATGGAGTTATCTCGTTTTTATTTTCCTTCAATTCTTCTAATGTATTAGCCATATTGATGAGAGTAGTAGGACAAACATCCGGGCAAAAGGTAAAACCAAAATAAATTATCTTAAGGTTTTTATCTGACGTAGAATTATAAATCTCTCCACTATGGGTTGTAAGCGCGAAGTGACCTCCAGGTATTCCCTCTTGATTTTCAACCTTTGTTGAAAGATTATCTTGGTGGTAATTCTTATTTTGAAAGAAATAAATTGAAATAGCCGCAAAACTTGCAATAAGTAAGATTAATACATATTTCTGAATCATGTGCATATGTGTATAATATGCTTGAGGGAAAATCTATATAATTAATTCATTATGAGAAAAAAATTTGTAAATATTTTTATAAAATCTGTTTCTTTGTCCTTCTTGATGGCCCTATCTATAGGAATTGTAAATTCATCTTTAGCCCAATCTAAGAATAGTCCATTTAAAGAGGGTTTAGTAGTAAGGGCTGTCAAATCTGGAAGGATGGAGGACTTGATAGGTGCCATAAATTCGGGTTCTTCAGTAAATGAGAGAGATTTTGATGAAGTCCCCGCTCTATTGCTATCCGTTGAAAGATCCAAGATGGATATGATTTTTTATTTACTTGAAAAGGGAGCAAGGACAGATTTAAAAGATCCTTCAAATAGAACAGCCCTGTCACTTGCAGTTATGAAAAATAATCCAAGTCTCATAAAGATTTTAATCAACTATGGTTCTGATCCAAGCAAATTAGGGCCGAACAGAGAAACTCCTTTAATAATTGCAACAAGAGCAGGAAAATATAATTCAGTTATAGCCCTTCTTGAGGGTGGTGCTTATCCGGATGATACTGATCTAACGGGAAGAACAGCCCTTAACTGGGCAAAACAAAAAAGATTTAACAAGATTGAGGAGGCTTTATTGCAAGCTGGGGCATATGATAATTGAAAGAAAAATTTTATTCCGCAGCAACAGCCTTAACTGAATTCTTATGATCTTTGAAGTTTAGCTCTGTTAAGTATTTTATACCTTCCTCTGCAATATCGTCGCCTACCATTCTATCGCCTTCTTTTTTAAGTTCTTCGATATTCACATAAGTAGAATAGAAATCTTTTGTTCTATCTGTTATTATTCCAGCATTTAATAAAGTCTTTATAAGAACTCTAAAAATATTTGTAGAATTTTCCATTGCCTTCCTTCTGCTGTTGTCAGAGATAATTTCATGAAGTTCTTCCAAAATCTTTTTCCAGTCTAGACCAAATTTTTCATAGATAATGTGCTTTTGTTCTGGATTCACTAAATTAAATAAAAGTACTTGAAAACAATGTGCCGCCCAATCTTCGATAATATTTTGTTCTTTTTCGTCTAACATAGGTATCGTTTTTGATGCCCAAATCTTACCAAATTTATGATGAAAAGCTTCATCCGTCATTACAAGCTGGCATAATTTAACCAACAAAGGATCATTTGAATTTTGATAAAGTGTGGCAAAGGCGCCCATAGCTAGTCCTTCCACAAGTATTTGCATTCCCACGATTTTTTTGTACACTTCTTGGGCTTCTACTAGCTCACATAGAAGATCCCCCAATGTCTGCCCTACTGGAAGTGGTTTTCCCCATCTTGCCTTAACGTATTTCGAAAATCCCGTAACATGTCTAGCTTCCTCCCTAGTTTGATTTGCAACATATTCTTGGGCTCCCGGGTCAACTAAAATGTGGCACAAGCTGGCTGAAAGATTCAAGGCCCCTTGTTCTCCATGTAAAATTGCGGAAAGGGTCCAGCGCGTGCTCTCATTTGCTAATTTAATTTTTGATTTTTCATCCATTTTCAATATTGAAGGACACTGCATTTCTGGAAGGAAATTTTCTGGCATTATGTAATTTTTTTCTACATCAAAAGATTCAGTAAAATCTAAATACTTTTCATCAAGCGGATCCCAGAAATGATCGTGTGTCGCGGAAATTATCTTGTCAAAATCTTTAGAACGCTTTCCATAACGATCAACTTCCATCATCGATCTAAAATCGTCAGGTTCCACAGCATCGTAGGCTTCGTTTTTTGTAATTTGTTTAGTTTTACTCATGTTTATCAATAAATTAATTATTTAATTTTTATTAAGCTAAATTATTAGGATTTACAAATCTTTTAAAAATAATTTATGACTCCTTCAACTATACAGACAACGAGCAATAATCCCAATTGAACAAAAGAAGCAAAAAAATTAGCCATAGCATTTCTTTTGTTCGTATTGGATACAAGTAATATACTTCTCCATATAAAATAAGCCCCTCCTGCAATTGCCCCAATTAAGTACAAGATACCCATATTGAAGAAGAAAGGCAGAAAAGAAATTATAACTAGAAGAACAGTGTGAGATAAAATTATCCATGAAGATTTTTTAAGACTTATCAAATTGGGTAGCATTGGAATCCCAGCTTTTTTATAATCTTCCTTTATAGCGATAGCTAAGCTCCAAAAATGAGGGGGTGTCCATAGAAAAAGAACAACAGCTAGTATTATTGATGAGCCTGAAAGGTTAGGATTAACAGCCGCCGCTCCAGCTAAGACTGCAAAGCTTCCGGCTAGTCCGCCAACGACTATATTTGAAATGTTTCGCCTTTTAAGCAGAATTGTATATACAACACAATAGAAAAAGGCTCCAAGAAAAATATAAAATGCTGAATAAAAATTCAGAAATTTTACCGCTAAAAGAATAGAAAAAATAAGTATTGATAAAAAAAATATTGGCCATAATAAATTTGGTTTAAAAAAACCTGTGGCAAAAGGTCGCTCACGAGTTCTCCTCATCATTAAGTCGATATCCCTCTCATAATATTGGTTGTAAGCACTCACACTTGCAGATGAAAGGAACAATGAGATAATCAGGATTGTGAAATCAAAATACCCTAAATGAGGTTCTGGCATTACTAAAACCCCAGAAATTCCGCATAGGGCGATAGTAAGACTTATTCGAGCCTTAAATAATTCAATTACTTTAAAAATTTTTTTTATCATTATTTAATAGAAAGAAACCTCAAATAAACAAAAAAGCAACTAAAATAATTCTTATAACCATATTAATTTCAACAATAATGCGACATCTTGGCTGAATGTCCTACCTTGACTTTAATGATGTGATAAGTACTTTGTGAGCCAATAAATATCAAAATTTTCTTATCAGAGTTGAATTGATATTTGTCATATAAGGAGCCATTTTATATGATTGCTTTTTTGTTACTTTTTGTGGTTCTTGGATCAGTAATCTTTCACCTATTAAGTCCCTGGTGGTGGACACCAATCGCCTCTAATTGGGGTGGGATTGATGCCACAGTTCAACTTACTTTCCTTCTAACAGGCATCGTATTTGTTCTAGTTCTTTTATTCATGATCTACTGTGTAGTTAAGTATCGATACAGGGAAGATCGTAGGGGTGAATATCAACCCGAGGATAAAAAATTGGAGATGAGATTGACAGTTATTACTACCATTGGTGTTATAGCTTTATTAGCGCCGGGACTTGTGGTTTGGAATGATTATGTCAATCCTCCAGATGATGCAATTCCTGTCGAGGTTATGGGCCAACAATGGTCATGGAGCTTTAGATTACCAGGTGAAGACGGCATCCTTGGGACATCAGATGCAAGAAATATAACCCCAGAAAATCCTTTTGGTTTAAATCCAAAAGATCCTAATGGTCAGGACGATATATTATTGGAAGGTGATGATCTACATTTGTTAGTAGATAAACCTGTAAAAGTGCTTTTAAGATCGATAGATGTTCTGCACGATTTTTATGTTCCCCAATTCCGTGCAAAAATGGATTTAGTTCCCGGAATGATAACTTATTATTGGTTTACTCCCACTAGGGAAGGAGAATTTGAGATACTGTGTGCAGAATTGTGTGGAGTAGGGCATCACGTAATGAGAGGTCTTGTTGTAATAGATAATGAAAGTTCTTATCAAGAGTGGATTTCTGAGCAAAGCACATTCAAGGAATTTCAAAATGCAGCAAAATCGGACAGTAATGTTGTTTATGTTAAGAATTAATACTTTTAAGAAAGAGGTTTTTTATGTCTGATGCAATAGTTCCTGAAAAAGAGGTTGAAGACGTCGAACTTTACCATGCTAAGAGCTGGTGGACGAAAAAAGTTTTCTCCCAAGATGCAAAAATTATTGCAATTCAATATTCTTGTACTGCCATTGCAATTGGCTTAGTTGCACTTGTTTTATCTTGGTTTATGAGGATTCAGATAGGATTTCCTTCCTTATCAATAATCAGTGAGGCTACTTATTATCAATTCATAACGATGCACGGTATGATTATGGTAGTTTACTTGCTGACCGCTTTATTTCTTGGAGGATTTGGTAGCTTGAGGCGAATTGTGCCTTTGACAGCGTTCTTCTTCTCCTCCCCGTCTGCCTCCTTCAAGTAATCTCTGCCTCCCTTGGTGATACCTCTACCCGAACGGGTAATCTCCATAAGGTTGTTCTTCAGTAAGTACATCTCAAAGTCACGACGCAAGCACTCTGGAGTCAACCCCGTCTTTGCTGCCAACTTGGTGAGACTGCACTCACCATCTGTCTCAAGAATCTGGAGCAACTGCAACTCAATGCGCGAAAGACCTAGTGGAAGAATACCCAAGTTAAACTTCAGCTTTCTCCAATCTCCTTCAGCGAGATGTTTCTTGTCTTGACCTTTTAAGTATGCCTTAATGTTGTTCGCCATCTTTTGTGCCGCACGCGCATTCCCTCGGAGTACCGTAGCAATATCCTCTAGTAGACCGTCTTGGAAAGTTGCACCTTCAAGGTTGCGACCAACAATCTCCCCAAGTTCGTTATGGGTATATTCCTCCAAGTCAACACGATCACACCTGTCCATCAATGCGTGAAAGATGCTCTGTGCTTCCGTAGTAGCAAACATGAAAGACTGATAGGTGAAATCAAAATCAACAATGTAATCCTCATAAGAAAAACTTGTACGATTCTCCTTGTTGGGATTCAAAATTGTAAGCAACGCCATAGTAACGTCCTTCGGAA
>CAJWUE010000001.1:0-82697 GCA_913047775.1 uncultured Rhodobiaceae bacterium | reverse complement strand
TTGTTGATACAAGAGATGTACCATGGTTTACAATGCCTACAATGCCAGATGTAGGCCTCAAGCTTTTGCGTGTTAGCGAAGAAACAGGTTTTGTTTCAATGATTGTTCGGCATAATGGTGTTGCCCTTCCGCATACACATATTGGTGCAAGTGATTTCTTGGTATTGAGTGGAGCTTTAGGTGTACGCGCAGGACCTGCTGAAGGTTATGGACCAGGCATATGGTTCTATGAACCTGCGGGAGCTAGGCACGATGCAACGCAAAGGGTTACTGACGAGGATTTGATCTATACTGCTAATATTTATGGCCCATTAGTTTTTGATTCTGGACCAGGCACTCCAGTTGAAGCGGTAGTGTCTTGGTTAGATTATAAGGCTATGGCTGAAGAGGGTGGATGTAAGCTTGTCCCAAACTCAAAATCAAATGACAAAACATTACTTGCATGGGCTCCTTTAAAGTCTGCAAGTTAATCTTTAACTATTATATCTTATAAACTCTAGCCGCTGTTTCATAAAAGAGTTGATTTTTGTCTTTCTCACTAAAATCGGAAGCTAGCTTCTTAAATGCATTCCAAAGAACCGAATAGGATATTGATTGTTTATCCACTGGAAAATTACTTTCAAACAGACATCTCTCTGCCCCAAAAGAGTTTATCACATGTAAATAATATTTTTTTTGAGCAAGAACTAACTCGTTTGATGTAGCGGGTTTGGTTCTTTTGTGCCAATCCCACCCGTTAATTGGCATCGCCATACCTCCAAGCTTAGAAACAACATTTTTGCAACCAGATAATTCAAAGATGTCCTCCTTCCACTGATTAAATATCTTATCTCTGTTTCCTTCGTATGGACCAATTCCTAAGGGACCTCCAAAGTGATTATGAATTATAATTAAATTCGGGAATGTTTTAGCTAATAGAGTTAATTCTTTGATTTGATGATGATAATGCCAAGCATCGAAACTCATATCTAAACTCTCTAATTGTTCTATACCTTTTTGGAAGTTATCATCAAGATATATGTGTCTTATAGGTTCAGAGTGAGAGTTTCTTACTTTTTCGTTTTGATCCCAACCTGCTGCATGACGGACACCTTTAAAAAGACCTGCCCCTTTTTCTCGATGCGCTTCGAGTACTTCCTTTACTGATTTTCCAAGCATCAGGTCAGCATGACCTACTATTCCAGAAATTTGAGCTTTCGAAGTATCTTGCCGGGCTTCATTAGCTATTCCAAGAACAAAATCAGTTTCCCCAACAGGTCTAAAGGATTCTGGACCTTCTAGATAATAACCCTGACCGCATTCAACAAAAACTGTTTTGACAATATTGTGTCCACTTTGGGTATCATTCCAAAGATCTTCTAAAAGATAATGAGATTCTACAGGAATTTTATTTCTCCCCCATGGTGCTGGCCAAAGATGATGATGGGGATCTATTATGGGTAAATTAGGTTCGAGAATTGGTTCCACAACTTGATTTAGCCATTTATTGTGTTTTTCTTTATTATCCAGATTCAAAATTCTAACTCCATTAAATAGTATTTGTATTTGATCTACCAATTTAGAAAATAAAATGTAGTCTATATTTTGGAGAGTACCCAAATTGAAACTTAAAAGATCAACCCTATTCTATTACGGTTTAACAGAAGTACCTATTAATATTGCTCTGTTCCCAATTTTAGTTTTCATTCCTAAATTCTATACCGGCGAGATGGGCGTTCCTTTAATACTTGCAGCTAATATCATCTTACTTGTACGTATCTTTGATGTCATCACTGATCCAATATTTGGTTATATAAATGATCGAACAAACACGAGATGGGGTAGAAGAAGACCATGGATAGCACTCGCGACCCCTTTAATGATGATAAGCATTTATATGCTATTTCTACCACCAGAAGGATCTGGAGCTGCCCATCTCTTTATGTGGATGATGCTTCTTTCAATAGCTACAACAATGTTAATAATCCCCTATTATGCTTGGGGCGCTGAATTATCCTCTGATTATAATGAAAGATCGCGGATAACAGGTTGGCGATCCATGTTGGGAGTAGTAGGTAGCTTAAGCGCTCAATTAATACCTGCAGTAGCCCTACTATTTTTTGGTTTTGGAGGAAGCGCAAATGTTCTCTATATTGTTGGAATTGCTATGGTAATCATTATGCCTATTTGTGTTTTCTTAACCGTAACGAATGTTCCAGAATCTAAAGAACATGTTCAATCTACTATTTCGCCTATAAAAGGTTTTAAACTAATGTTAGAGAATGCTCCTTTTAAAAGATTAATTCTGGCTTTCATGGTTGGAGGAATTGCTATTTCCATAACAACACCACTATATCTGTTCTTTATTACCTATGTTCTTAAAGCAGAAGCTATGGCTATTTATATGCTTACTTTCTTCTATCTTACTAACTTTGCAGCTGTACCTTTTTGGGTTTGGTTATCAAAAAAAATAGGGAAACACAAAGCTTACATTGGTAGTTTCACAATGATAGCTTTAGCCCATCCTTTCTATCTTTTTTTAGGAGAAGGAGATTTCTGGTGGATGTTACCGATTACTATCGTAACAGGATTTTCGGCAGGTGGTTTTGCTGCGTTACCTAATTCTATGAAAGCAGACGTTATTGACCTTGATACATTAAAAAGTGGAGAGAATAGATCTGGTTTATTCTTCTCTTCATGGTCATTCACTTCGAAAATGACTGGCTCTGTTGGAACATGGATTGCATTGACTGCATTAGCTTGGATCGGCTTCAATACTGGACCAGATGTTTACAACAATTCAAGTCAGTTATTTGGACTTAAGTTCTTATTTTCTACCTTACCTTCTATATTTTTCTTATTGGCTGTAGCCATAATATGGAAATACCCTATTACTGAAGAGATGCACTCAAAAATTCAGGTTCAACTTAAGGAGCAAAGGATGAACAATAAACAGCCCATTCCTATTGAATAAGAGAGAGAATCTATAATATATAATCGATTAATCCTACTGAAAATAAATGGTATCAAATGAATTTAAGAGTATCTGATAGAACATTGAATTTTTATACGCTAGGCTCGGGAGCAGTAGGCGTTAAAAACGTTTTGTTCGGATCATGGTTGCTTGTTTACTTTAATCAGGTTTTAGGTCTTGAGCCACTTTACGCCTCCTATGCTCTTGCTATTGCTTTAGTGTTTGATGCCATTTCCGATCCCTTGGTTGGAGCTTGGTCGGACCGTTTTCGTTCAAAATGGGGGAGAAGACATCCTTTTGTTTATGCTGCCATAATACCTCTAGGTCTGTGCGCTTATTTTCTTTATTCAATTCCAGCTGAGAATTCACAAGCATATCTTTTCATTAGATTGCTTGTTATTGCTGTTCTTACCAGAACAATCTTTACTTTTTATGAAACACCAAGAGCAGCCCTTGGACCAGAACTTATTCCTGATTATGAAAGAAGAAATATTCTGAGTGGTTATGGTGTTTTATATGGCAATTTAGGGGTAGGAATTATGTCATATATAATGTTGGCATATTTTCTTGTTGAGACTGATGATTTTTCTGGTCCCCGAGCATTTCTTAATCCTGATGCTTACCCAAAATTTGGTTTATTAGCATGTTTTTTAATTATTATTTTTGGTTTTATTTCAGCTATCTCAACACATAAATACATACCTGATCTTGTCAGACCAGAACCTAAACCCTTTAGTTTTTCCAGATTTTGGAAAGAAATATTCGAATCTCTTTCAAACAAGAATTGGCTGGTCCTTTTTATTGGAGGAATTATCCTGGCGTTAAATGTGGGAATATTTTCTGGTCTAGATAATTACTTAAACATTTATTTTTGGCAGTGGACTCCTGAGAATATTAAACTTTTCCCAATTATAATAGCTGTCCCAGTAATTTTAGCTGGATTTTGTGCTGCACCTTTGGCTAAAGGGAAGAGTAAAAAAAATGTAGCAATAGTTTTGTTCCTTTTCAATTTAATTATCGAGCCAATGCCTTTATGGTTACGATTATTAGATCCTTATACACCAATTCAATTACTACCAGAAAATGGCACTGATGCGCTGTGGTGGACAATTATTTCTTTTCTATCCTTAAGTTATTTTTTAAGAACAACAGGCTGGATATTGGTAATATCCATGATATTTGACGTCGTTGAAGATGGGCAGAGGTCCACAGGGAGGAGGGACGAAGGATTGTACTTATCGGCCAATGGATTTATCCAAAAAGTTATAAGCGGTTTGGGAGTGGTTGTTGTTGGTTTCTTATTAGAATTTTCTGGGTTTGACGTTAAAAATCCTTCGGTGTTGGAAATGCAACAACCAATCTATCGTTTGGCCACATTTCAAGCCATATTAAGCCCACTTTTATCTCTTGCATCCATATCATGCATGTTCTTCTATAAAATATCCAAATCCTCTCATGATGAAGCTTTGGAGGAATTGGGAATTGAGAATGAATAAGAGATAATCTATATTCATGCTGTAGATTTTATTGATGACGAGGGAAATACAATTGCTCTGGTAATTTGGCAGGATGTACAGGTTGTATGGGAAGCTTGATAACTTTTCCTTATTAATTTCTTGAACAATTTAAAAAAAATAGTTTACAATAATTAATAATTATCAAATATTTTTTTGGAGAATTTTTAATGAAGTTATTAATTATTGTATTTTTGTTTTTTTCATTAATGAATATTGAGTCTTATGCTCAAACTGATGCAACGCAAGGAGCATCTGTAGTAACAATCGAAGAGATTGTTGTTACTGCAAGGAAAAGGGAAGAGAGTCTTTTAGATATTCCGGAAACCGTTGTTGCGATATCAGGTGAAACTATATCCCAACATAATATGAAAACTCTTGATAAAATTGGCATGACAGTTCCTAATTTCAATCTAAACACAAGAACGGACGGATGGCCGAATGTTACTATGAGAGGTATGGGTGCGTTTAGTCTTACTCAGGGTGTAGGTTTTTATCTTGATGATGTTCAGCTTTTTGGTGATGCCTCCTCCAGGTTTGGTGATCTGGATAGAATAGAAATATTAAAGGGTCCACAAGGCGTTTTATATGGAGGAAGCAATATTGGTGGTGCTATTAAGTTTATTAGTACTAGACCGTCTCCAGATTCTGTAAGCGGTAATTTGAAAATAATGGTAGGTGAACAAAGCTCAAGAGATGTTGAAGGTTCAATTAATGTTCCATTTGGCGATGGTTGGGCAGCACGTCTCTTTGCATTTACAAGAGAAGATGACGGATTTATGTACAATCCAACTAAAGATGATGAAAGTATTGCTGGATATGAAGAAAGCGGAGGTCGGCTTTCAGTTGCTGGACCTATATCTGATAATTTGTCACTTTATGCATCTATAAGATCTAATCAATATGATGGGCCTAATAATAACTGGGCTATGGAGAGAGGAACTCCGCCTAATTTTGAATATCCTTTTATCAATGATATCGACACAAAATCTAATAATGATAAGGAAACATTTGGCGCTCATCTTGAACTTGTTTGGGAATTAGATGGATATGATGTAACTTCAATTACTTCTTATACAGACACAGAAGCTAAACGATTAACAGATGTTGACCTTCAACCAGAATTGTGGCTTGACGCTCGACAAGATGAAACATTTGAAACTACTACTCAAGAAATTCGCTTAACATCTACTACTGATAGCAATTTGCAATGGCAAGCCGGTTTCTATACCTCTAATATGGAATGGGTTGAAAGAGCAACAACTAGATTTGGTCCAGGCACATTTATTTGTTTTTGTGACCTTACAGTGCCGGCTAAACAAGATAATACTGAAACTTCGCATCTCGCGGCTTTCGGAAACCTTACTTATACTACTGGCCCATGGGAAATTGGTTTTGGGTTAAGAGTTGACTCATGGGAAAGAGAAAAAATTGTACCTGCTAATGTCACAGAAAGTGGATTAGCGCACGTTAACAAAGTTGATGGAACAGAAGTTCTTCCAAGACTTTCAATTTCAAGATCTTTAGAGAATGATTCAATGGTCTATTTAACTGTTGCCAAAGGTTATGAACCAGGTGGACTAAGGCATGAGCCAGTAATATTTGACGATCAAGGTAAACCGTCTTTATCTTCATTCAATAAAGAAGAGGCTATTCAAACTGAAATTGGTTGGAAAGGAACATTTATGGAGGGAAGAGGACATTTCTCTATGGCCGCCTTCATGATTGATTACGAAGATCGACTTTTCACAACTATTGTTCAGTCAGCAACTGGTCCTTTTGAGTCAATCGATAATTCTGGAAATTCAGAAAATATCGGTTTTGAATTAGAACTTGCCTATCAAGCTACCGAATTTCTTACATTAGCAGCAGCCTTCGGTACACTTGATGCGGAGTGGGACAGCGGTACAATGGTTTCAGGAGTAGATGTAGGCGGAACAACACCTTCAGGCTCAATTGACAATGGAATTGCTCTAGCCGCAAATTATGCTAAGCCACTTGATAATGGAATGGAATTTGTTGCAGACTTTCAGTATAATAGACGCGGTCCTAGTACAAGCATGCCACCTCACGGTGCTATAGATAATCCTAGTTATGATACAATAAATCTAACAACAGGCATTAGATTGGGTAACTGGGAGTTTATGATTCACGGAGAAAACCTTACAGATGAGCAGTATTATACTGATTTAGAAAATTGGGTAAATCTGGGAGCAGGCGGAGCTTTGGATGGTGTTAACAATATGACTGATCCGTTTTATATTATTGGAACACACGGACACCCAAGAATGCTTTCAGCTAGTGTAACTTATAACTTCTAAACACTGTACTGCTTGGAAAATAATTCCTGAAATATAAAATTATAATTTAGGCCTCTTTTAAAGAGGCCTTTATTTGTTTAAGATTATAAAAGATGGAACAGAGAATTTTAAAAAAGGAAGATACAGGGATATTATTTTATCAATCTTCAAATCCTTTTGAATTTTTTCATATATTGCAATCTAAAGAAATTGATCAGCAAGATATGTTTGGCTCTCTTCTTTTTCCTCGTGAAGAAAAAGATGTTTATCCTTTGGTTATATGTTTTCACGGGAGTATGGGGTGGCGAGGTCATCACCACGAACATATCGTTAATTTTCTCAATGCAGGTATAGCAGTCTTTAGAGTACATAGTTTTGAAGCAAGAAATGTGAGCTCGGTTGTCGAGGATCAAATGCAAGTAACTTTAGCTACAATGATTTCGGATGCTTATAACGCTCTAATTTTATTAAATAGTCATCCTAAAATAGACCCGAAACGTATTGCGATTTCTGGGTGGAGTCTAGGAGGCAGTACAGCACTATATTCCGCTTGGGAGCCCCTAGCAGCAAAATTAGCTCCTAATGGAGAAAGATTTAAATCCCATTTGGCCTTTTATCCAGCAGCACATATTTGGACGGAAGAGATGTCATGGAGCAATGCGCCAATATTAACGTTAACCGGTGAAATAGACGATTACACTCCACCAATACTGATTAGAAAGCTTTCAAAAGCAATAAATGAAAATTCAGGAAATATAAACGTAATCTATTATCCCGATAGTCACCATGCCTTTGATTCGATAGAACCAATTAATTATGTTGCAAACGCCATAACTGCTGGGGAAAGACATTCTTTTATAGATAAGGAAGGGAATTTGTATTTTGAAAATAGCGAAGGAAAACGTTTTTTATTAAATGAACCAAACGAAAGAATATCGCTTTTTCAAGAATCAAAAAATATTAAAGGTGCACATCTTGGCGTCAATTGGGATACTCGAGAAAAAAGTATGGAAGACGCAGTTATTTTTCTATTAGATAATCTATAGAAATACTTATCTACGTATAAATTTTTATTAAGAAGTTTTTAAAGACGTTTGTTAGGAATTAATTGATGGAAGAATGGTGGCGTGGCGGAGTAATTTACCAGATTTATCCGCGTTCATTTCAAGATACTAATAGTGATGGTATAGGCGATTTAAAAGGAATTACCAAAAGACTTGAATATATAGCTGAATTAGGCGTTGATGCAGTTTGGATTTCCCCCATCTTTTCCTCACCAATGAAAGATATGGGTTATGACGTTTCAGATTATAAAAACATTGACCCTATATTTGGCACCTTAGAGGATTTTGACGAACTTGTTGATCGAGCTCACTCTCTAGATCTCAAGGTTATGATTGACCAGGTTTTGTCTCATAGTTCGGATCAGCATCCTTTTTTCTTAGAGAGTAGAGAAGGAAAAAATAATCCGAAATCCGACTGGTATGTGTGGTCTGACCCCCTTTCTAATGGTTCTGCGCCTAACAATTGGCTGTCAATTTTTGAAGGGGTAGCATGGGAGTGGGAAGCCAGACGAAAGCAATACTATTTGCATAATTTTCTAGTTTGCCAACCAGATTTCAATTTTCATAATAAAGAGGTTCAAGATTGGTTGTTATCAACAGTGCGTTTTTGGCTTGATAGAGGTGTAGATGGTTTTCGATTGGATACAGTCAATTATTACTTTCACGACAAAAAGTTGAGAGATAATCCTGCTCGTTTACAATCTGTTGAGAGCGTTCTTGTTAACCCCTATTATATGCAAGAACATATTCATTCTATAAGCCAGCCTGAAAATATTACTTTCATCGAAAATCTTCGAGTATTAGTAGATCAGTATGAGGATTGTGCGTTAATAGGAGAAATAAGCAATATTGACCTTATGGCTGAATACACAAAAGGAAATAAGCGATTACAACTTGCATACAGCTTTGAGTTGCTCGGAACAGAATTTTCATCGAAACATATTAAAGATGTTATTGAGTACTTCTTTGAAATTTCTCCAAATGGAAATCCCTGTTGGTCGTTTTCTAATCATGATGTTATTCGCCATCTAAGCAGATGGAGCGAAGAACAAGATTCCTTAACAGATTTTGCAAAACTAACAGCGGCAATATTATTAAGCTTAGAGGGCACAATTTGTCTTTTTCAGGGTGAAGAATTGGGTCAAACTGAATCTGATTTAGATTTCGAAGAATTAACAGATCCACTTGGAAAACGTTTCTGGCCAGAAAATAAGGGCAGAGACGGGTGTCGTACGCCAATGGTTTGGAACTCCGAAAAAGAATATGCAGGTTTTTCTGATGTTAAGCCTTGGCTTCCGGTTAAAGATTCTCAGTTAAAAAGAGCTTCTTATCAGCAACTCAGTGACCCTGAATCTGTTTTGTCCTTTTACAAATTAATGCTGAGTTTCAGGAAAAATAATAAAGAATTGCGTAATGGAAAGACTACTTTTATTGATATTCATGAACAAATTTTAGCCTTTTCCCGAAAATTTGATGAGAAGATAATTCTGTGTGTTTTTAATTTAGCAAAAGATAGTATCAAACTAAAAGCCGAAGGAGTTGAATGCGCTAACAGTCAAATTACTTGTGGAGTAAAATTATCAAATAATTTATTAAAATTCGAACCTAATGGTTTTATTTTTTTAAGAGCAAATTCTGGAAACACCATCTTTAAGGTCGTAAATTAATAAAGAAGTAATTGTTTTATAATTTAATCTTAATTCTCTTAAGCTCTTAAAAGTTTTTATCTTTTGTGTATTATAGATATTATTATAAGGGATGGAAACAGAATGAAACTTAGTGAATATGTAACTTACGACGCTTTAGGCTTATCAGATTTGATAAAAAAAGGTGAAATCACTTCAGAAGAGGTTGCGGGTTTAGCTTTGGAGGGAGTAAACAAAGTTAATGACCAATTGAACGCTATAGTTTCCCTCTTTGATCAACCATACAAAGAGAAAGCAAAAGGCGATGCTCAGTTTGATGGTGTTCCTTTTTTTATAAAGGACATAGGTGCCTCTATTGCCGGAATACCTCAAGAAAGTGGATCTCGATATACTGAAGGATTTGTCTCTCCTTTTACATCCTACTTTGCACAAAATGTTCTAGATTCAGGATTCCAAGTTCTTGGAAGAAGCACATGCCCAGAATTTGGTTTAACCCTGACAACTGAATCAATTGCCCAAGGAATTACCAGAAACCCTTGGAACAGAGAAAAGATTGCGGGTGGATCAAGTGGTGGTTCGGCGGCACTTGTAGCATCTGGTGTCGTTCCCTTAGCCCATTCTAATGATGGTGGGGGGTCCACTAGAATACCAGCAAGTTGTTGTGGTAATGTTGGCTTAAAAACATCGAGAGGAAGAGTTAGCTTAGGACCAATTATGAATGACATAACCTCACCCTTAATTAATGAAGGTTGTAATAGCAAAACCGTTAGGGATACTGCGGCATTTCTAGATGTAGTTTCAAAACCCGCTAAAGGAGAAGGGATTTTAAATAATTTCGCTAATGAATCTTTTTTAGAAATAATGGAAAAATCACCAAAAAAATATAAGATTGCCGTGAACTTTGAAGACTTTGCAACTGGCAGCATGGAACCAGAGATTCGCTCCGAATTAGAACGGATTTGTGAGTCTTTAAGGGTTTTAGGACATACGGTAGGGGAAGTTTCACCTGATTTAAGTAGTGTAGATCATATAAATATGTTCTCAATATTGTGGTATTCAATGGCTTACGCTGGACTTAAAGAGCTTGCCCCGTTTACCAATAGGGTAGCCGATTCAAGTTCTCTAGAACCTGTAACTCTACAGATGATGAAGGCAGGAGAAAAAATTACATATCTTGAATTTAATCAAGCTATAGCATCATTAAATCATTTAAGTAGATTATTCGGAGATTTTTTTAATGACTGGGATCTTATGTTAACCCCAACTTTTTATAAAAAAACTCCAAATGTTAGCGGACCAATTACATTGAATAGTGATTGTTCTCTGGATGATTGGTTAGATGAAGCAGGAAAATATATTCCGACTACCCCTATTGCAAATATGACAGGAATACCGGCAATTTCGGTTCCTTGTGGTATTTTTTCTGATAATCTTCCATTAGGAATGCAATTTTTTGCTCCAATGGGAAAAGAAAATAGACTGATAGATATTGCAAGACAGTTAGAAGAATCTGAACCTTGGAAGGATCGAAGACCGGAAATTTTTGTAGCTTAAGAAAACTTGGATTGGAGATATAAATGAAAAAAATTGATACAGGTACGGATCATTTAATTGCATCCAAAAAAGATGGAGTTGGGGTTTTAACGTTAAATAGGCCTGAAGCTCGGAATGCCATGTCTTCTGAAATGAATCAGGCTTTAAGTGAAATGTTAGCGCAATTTGAAATGGATAACGAGATTCGTTCTATTGTTCTAACGGGTGCGGGCAAAGGGTTTTGTGCAGGAGGAGATGTCAAAGGTATGGCAGCGGCTGGAGATGGCACAGTTGGAAAGAATACCATAGATGCGGCTATACATCGCCAAAGGGAACACCAAAGGGCAACTTCTGGGAAATTGTTCAAAATACCTAAACCTACTCTAGCCTCACTACCTGGGGCAGCGGCTGGAGCAGGCTTATCCTACGCTTTGGCATGTGATCTTAGAATCATGGCTAGCACTGCAATCATGACAACTGCTTTTGCAAAGGTTGGTTTTTCTGGTGATTATGGTGGAAGTTATTTTATGACTCAACTGGTGGGATCAGCAAAAGCCAGAGAGTTGTATTATCTCTCCGAACGAGTCTCGGCAACTGAAGCTTTAAGCCTGGGTTTGACCAATTGGGTCTGTGAACCTGAGAAACTAGAAGAAAAAACAATGGAAATTGCTGTTAAACTTGCTAACGGACCTTCGGTTGCCTACAGTTATATGAAAGAAAATTTAAATCGAGCTATGTCTGGAGAAGTTGACGATTGTTTGGATTTAGAAGCCACTCATCACATCCATTGTGGACAGACAGAAGATCACAGAAATGCGACGAAGGCTTTTGTTGAAAAAAAAGAACCGGTTTTTAAAGGAAGATAATAATTTTAGGAGGTATAAATGACTTACGCACCAACAAATAGGGCGTTTTATGATGCTGATAGCCATATAATGGAATTACCAAATTTTATTATTGATTATGCTGATGAAGAATTTAAGAACCTTATCCCGCCTGTTAATTATAACGCATCTCTTGTCACTGATGAGGAAGTTGAGAAGATTGTCGCAAATGGCAGTAAACATTCTAAAGATCATGTTGTTGAACAAGTTAATTTTGGAGACGAATTAATCGTTAAATCCAAAGAAATACAGGCATTAGGGGCTTTTGATCGTAAAGATAGAACTACAGCTTTGGACATGCTTGGATTCAAAAAACAATTGGTTTTTTCTACTCATAGCGCTGTAACATCTTTTCATGCGGGATCAAAGTTTTCTACGGAAGTTCGATACGGTGCGACACGGGCTCATAACAGAGCAATGGCTGATTTTTGTTATGAAGATTCAAGATTGATGGGGGTAGGGATAATCCCTTTACATGAACCAAGATTGGCTCTTATGGAATTAGATTTTGCAATAAAGTCAGGTTTAAAAGCGATATGGATTCCCCATTATGCAAGCGGAGAACGATCTCCTGGTCATATTGATCTCGATCCCTTTTGGTTGAGACTTGAACAGGAAGGGATACCATTTGTTCTGCATGTTGGAGGATCCCCTTTACAGTTAGATAAAAAATGGAATAACAACGGACTACCCCCCAGTAAAGATTGGATGGGCGGTGGAGAAAATGTTCGTGCAAAGGATATGGTTGTTCTTCACCAAGGTCCCGAGACCTTCTTATCTATGATGGTTTTGGACGGTGTATTTGAACGTTTTCCGAATCTTAGAGGAGCCAGTGTTGAGTTGGGCGCCGGATGGGTTCCGGAAATGCTGAAAAGATTAGATTGGGTGGTTAAAACTTGGCGCAAGGTAGACAAAAATTTAGGTTCAATAAAAAGAACCCCATCAGAGCAGCTGATAAGTCAGATGGCTTTTACACCTTATGTTTTTGAAGATGTTGGTACCTTCATTGACCAATCCCACCCTGAACTCTATCTTTTTTCTAGCGATTATCCTCATACCGAAGGAGGAAAGGACCCCATTGGAAGATTTGAATCCTCTTTAGGGAATCGGAGTGAAGACATACGGAATTTATTTTATTCCGAAAATTTCTTAAGGATCTTTCCTGAAGCTAGAGTAACTTAAATTTTTTTGAGTTATTGATGAACCCTTTATTCCAACATGTATATGTTCTGACAATGCAAAATATTTTTTTGTTCGGATTGATAGTTGCTTCTATCGTTACAATCTTGTTGAAGAGAAAAAACAGCCCTTATTTCTTCACATCCCTACCTTTATTTGTTTTAACCTTCCACCAAGTAGACGAATATATCATCTCACCGATTCTTTTAGGTGATACATATCATTTTTTAAATTGGGCTTATCGTTCAGGTTTGGATATATCGCCTGCCGAGGTTGTTTTGGTTAATGGATTTGCCTATATTCCTGCTCTGATCCTATACTTGTTTAAACCTTCAACCAAACTGTTTGCGTTAATTTTCCTATTCGTGAATAGTGCCGCTCTTGCTAACGGAGCGTTTCATTTGGGTGTTGCCACTTTGCAAACAGATTATAGTCCAGGTATGTTAACAGCGCTGTTCTTGTTTATACCATTGTTTATAAAATCGATATTGTTAGCATCCGAAAGATTAGCTTCATTCAGATTAATTTTTGCGCTTAGCTCATACGGTTTTATATTGCATTTCGTTATGATATGGCTTGTTAATATTTATTAAACTCTTTTTCTAAATAGTGCCAAATCGATAAGAGACGCAACCGAAAATAGAATTAGTGCCAATAAAAATCTAAAATCAACTAGAATTATGTCAGCTTCTACTGGGGCGGCTATAGTCTTATCCAAAGCGCCTATTTTATAATCATGCCTATTAGAAAAAATAGGATTAACGCTGATTTCCAACATATCCCGACGACTACGGTACCGCATGATAGCCCCTTGATCCCATAATTCAGCGTTCTCAATTCCTGTCAAATCTAGGGCTTGAAAAACCATCTTCCCGGCAAATATAGGGTGACAGGCGCGTGATAACAATTCTGGAAACATATATTCCATATAATGATTCATGAGATCAGACGCCGAAGCATTAGGTCCTGTTTCAGGAAGATCAGGCGGGCTGTCGGAAAAGTCCATCATATTGAGCATGTAAAAATCCTTACCTTTATCTTCTATCAAAAATTTTTTAGCATTTTTTATGTTTTCAGGACTTGAGCCATTTTCTATTAAACGTTCTACATAATAATCAATCTCTTCTGTCGATAAGGGACCTTTTAGGTTTGTATACCAACAGAAAAAAATCGTATAAAAAATTAAAACGATAGACCAAAGGATAAAGCGAGAATTAATTTTTAACTTCATTTTAGTGAAGGTAGACTATCTTTTTGATCAAGTCCAACCAATCGAAAACGTTGATTCACTATAGAGATGACAAATCAAGAAATACCGTTAATCTAATGTAATGTAAGATTAAATCTTAACGATTTGGGAATAAGTTTGTCGAAGAAAATAAGAATAGGCGGAGCAAGTGGATTCTGGGGAGATGCATCCTTAGCAAGTGCTCAGCTAGTTTCTAAAGGAAATGTTAATTATTTGGTCTCTGATTATCTTGCAGAAATTACAATGTCTATAATGGCTAGAGCACGAGCTAAGAATGAGAAATTAGGTTATGCAACTGATTTTATTCAAGATTTAATAGCACCAAATTTATCTGAAATTGATCGTAAAGGGATAAAGATTATATCGAATGCTGGTGGCGTTAACCCTTTGGCATGCGCTGAAATTGTTGAGAACCTGATTTCTGATGCAGGTGTGAATTTAAAGGTAGCTACAATTCTTGGTGATGATCTTATTACCAGGATTGAAGAGCTGTCCGATCAAAATTATGAAGAGATGTATTCTAGGGAAAAATTTCCCGAAAAAGATAATATTCTTAGTGTGAACGCCTATCTAGGAGCTTTTCCTATTGCATCAGCCCTTAATGATGGCGCTGATATCATTATAACAGGGAGAAGCGTTGATAGCGCCGTAACTCTCGGAGCTTGTATTTACGAATTTGGATGGTCACCCGATGATTTGGATAAATTGGCGGGAGGCAGTCTAGCTGGTCATATTCTTGAATGCGGAACCCAAGCGACAGGTGGAAATTTTACAGATTGGCAAGAAGCAATAGACAACTTGGCTAATATTGGATATCCCATCACCGAAATATCTGAAGATGGAACTTTTATTTGCAGTAAACCTGAAGATACAGGCGGTCTAATCACTAAAGGAACTATAGCTGAGCAAATGCTTTATGAAATAGGTGACCCTCAGGCATATATATTACCTGACGTAGTTTGTGATTTTTCTGACGTTGAGATAGATAGTGTAGGAAAGGACCAGGTTTTAGTTAAGAATGCAAAAGGATACAAAGCTCCCGAAAATTATAAAGTTAGCTTAACTTATAAAGAAGGTTTCCGTGGAGGCGCAATGCTTACTTATTACGGAATTGAAGCAGATAAAAAAGCAGAGATGTTTTCCAAAGCAGCCTTTGAGCGGGCGAGACAAGGGCTTCGAAAGAATAATATTGCTGATTTTACCGAAACAAGTGTAGAAATTATTGGGAACGAGAGTCAATATGGCGAACATAGATCTATTGATGGATCGAGAGAGGTAGTAGCCAAGATAGCAGCCAAACATGAGGATGCTGTAGGTATAAAAATTCTTCTTCGGGAGATTACAGGTTTAGGCTTATCGACGCCTCCAGGACTCTCTGGATTCGCGGGGACGCGACCAAAACCTTCTCCGGTTGTAAGACTTTTCTCATTTGCTATTCCGAAGGATGAAGTTCAACTTAAAATTATCACCGACGGCAAAGGAAAAGATTTCAAACATAAGTCCAAAAAATCACTAAAAAGTGAAGAGGTTACAAGACCACAAGAACCTAAAATACCTAAGGCAGATCAAAAAGAAATGACCTTAGTTCCTTTAATTCAGTTAGCTTGGGGAAGAAGCGGAGATAAGGGAAACAAGGCTAATATAGGTATTATTGCACGTTCAGAGGAGTATTATCCTTATATTTGTAAGATATTAACAGAAGACCTAATTAAAGATCGTTTTTCTCATTTTCTAGAAGGTAATGTGGAGAGATTTTTACTCCCAGGAAGTAATTCTATTAATTTCTTACTTCATGATGTTCTTGGTGGTGGTGGAATTACGAGCTTAAGAAATGATCCGCAAGGCAAAGGCTATGCTCAGATAATTCTTGATACATTAATACCTGTTCCGAAGGATTTAATATGACAGTATTTGAGTCAAAGATTAATGTAAGTTCTGAGAGTTATTTAACCAATCGTTCAGAAATGCTCGAATTAATTGAAAAGATGAATTCTCTTTTAAAAAGAGCGGAAGATTTATCTGAAAAAAGAAAACCCAGATTCCTAGAACGCAATCAACTTACACCTAGAGACCGTCTAATGCATATCCTTGACGCCGGAATGCCTTTTATGGAATTGGGAAACATGGGTGGTTATCTTCTAGACGTTGAGGATAGAGATAAAAGTGTACCGGGAGCAAGCATAATTATAGGTATTGGATTCATTAATGGTGTCAGATGTATGATTATTGTTGACGACAGCGGTATTAAGGCAGGGGCTATAACTGAAGGATCTGGCGCAAAACTCGCACGCGCTCAAGATATTGCATTACAACAAAAACTTCCCTTTATTCATCTTGTAGAAAGTGCTGGAGCAGATTTATCAAGATACCATGTTGAGAATTGGTTAAATTTTGGTCGACTATTTGGTAACCTTGCAAAATTAAGTGCTGCTGGAATACCAACTATTGCTATATTGCATGGAGCTTCAACTGCTGGAGGTGCATATATGACTGGAATGAGTGATTATGTAGTTGCTGTTAAAGACAGAGGTAGAGCATTTTTAGCAGGTCAGGCTTTATTAAAAGCAGCTACAGGAGAAGAAACTGACGAAGAAGAGCTTGGAGGCGCCAAAATGCACGCTTCTGTTTCGGGTTTAGTAGAGTATCTTGCGGAAGATGATTTGTCAGGACTTCTTATTGCTAGGGATATTATTGATCGTTTAGATTGGAATAAAAGATCTTCAGTTCATAAAAGTGCTAACTTTTCTGAACCTATTTATAATCCAGATGAAATAGCTGGAATAGTCCCACTTAATTATAGAAAATTCTACGATGTAAGAGAGGTGATTGCGAGAATAGTTGATGGATCGGAGTTTGATGATTTTAAACCTTTTTATGGTGAAGAAACCTTATGTATACAAGCAAAAGTTCATGGTAAATCTTGTGGTATTCTAGCCAACAATGGGGCTATCGACAATGATGGGGCAACCAAAGCTTCTCAGTTTATGCAATTGTGCGATCAAGCCGACATACCTTTGGTTTTTTTACAAAATATAACTGGGTTTATGGTAGGACGTGAGCATGAGCAAGGTGGAATGATTAAAAATGGATCTAAGATGATTCAAGCCGTTTCAAATGTACGTGTTCCTAGAATAACATTTATGATTGGTGCGAGTTTTGGTGCAGGAAACTATGGGATGTCTGGCTACGGATATGATCCAGCATTCCTTTTTAGTTGGCCTAACATACAAATCGGAGTTATGGGTGGAGAACAGGCAGCAAAAACAATGACCATAGTTATGGAAGCCGCAGCAGAAAGACGTAATCAACAAATTGATAAAAAAATTATAGAACAACAATCAAAAAATATTATTGAACATTTTGATAAACAATCAGATGCATTTTATACATCTGGTTTATCTATGGACGATGGTTTAATAGATCCTCGTGAAACTCGAAAGGTTTTAGCATTTTCGATTGATACTTGCCTCGAAGGTAAGAATAGATCTCTTCAACCAAATAGTTTTGGAGTCGCGAGATTATAGAAAGGATAAAAAGATGAGTAAGTTACCTAAAACGAAAAGTATTATATTAGAAGAAGATGGAGAGTGTTTGCGTATCTGGTTTAATTCGCCTGAAAACAGAAACGCTCTTTCAATGGATGTAATAGAAGATTTAGCAGCTACAGTTAACGCTATCAATAATGATCCATCTATTCGGACCATTATTCTAAGGGGTAAGGGGGATATTTTCTGTGCAGGTGCAGATATAAAAGGCTTCCGATCAAATTACCAATCTGGTAAAATGAATACAAGAGAAGTATCTGACCAAAATCAAAAGATGGCTCATATACTCTATAATTTCAATAATATCTCTCAAACAACAATAGTTTTAATCGAAGGAGCCGCTATTGCTGGAGGTATGGGTTTTGCATGTATAGGGGATATTACTGTTTCGACTTCGGATGCTCAATTTTCCCTAACTGAAACAAGTATTGGCATTCCACCGGCACAAATTGCTTCTTATGTTGTTCAAAGAATTGGTTTATCCAAGGCGCGACAGCTAATGTTGAGTGGTTCACGTTTTCTTGGTGAAGAGGCATATCGAATGGGATTGGTGCATATATTGGTAGATAAATCAGAAGATCTTGAAGAAAAAGCTTTAGAAATACGAAAAAAAATAAGACGTTGCGCTCCGGGTGCAAATGCTGCAACAAAGGAAATATTATTTGCTACTCAACTTCTGAAACGTGAAGAATTAATGAGCTTTGCTGGAGATAAATTTGCTGATTGCATGTTAGGAGAGGAAGGACAAGAGGGTATCGCTTCATTTATTGAGAAAAGAAAACCATACTGGGCAGATCAAGGATAATTCTAAACTAAATGTCTAAATTTAGTAAAATTTTAATTGCCAATCGTTCAGAAATAGCTGTACGCATCATTAATTCTATAAAAAAACAAGGACTTAAATCAGTGGCGGTTTTTGCTGAGGGTGATGAAACATCAAATCACGTCAAACTCGCAGATGAATCTATATGTATTGGCCCTTCTCAGGTTTCTAAATCCTATCTAAATATTGAAAAGATTTTAGATGTCGCAAAGTCCGTGGGCGCTGATGCTATTCACCCAGGTTACGGATTTTTATCAGAAAATGATAATTTTGCTAGAGAATGTGAATCTTCTGGAATTACTTTTATAGGCCCATCGGCGGATATTATTAAGTTGATGGGGAATAAAGCTGAAGCAAAAAGAAAAATGATAGAAATTGGAGTTCCTTGTATTCCTGGTTATCAAAGCAAAAAACAAACAGATAAAGCCCTCATTAACGCCGCCATTGAAATTGGTTTTCCAGTTATGGTAAAGCCTACTGCAGGCGGAGGAGGAAGAGGAATGTTCTCAATAGATAATGTTGAAGATATGACAAACGCCTTATCCACTGCTCGTTCTGAGGCTTTAAGATCTTTTGGTTCCGAGGAACTGATTATTGAGAAAGCTATAGATAATCCTCTACATATAGAAGTTCAAGTCTTCGGAGATAAACATGGTAATTATATTCATATTGGGGAAAGGGATTGTTCCATTCAACGACGTCATCAGAAAGTTATAGAAGAGTCACCGGGACCATCCATATCTTGGGGATTACGAGAAGTTATGGGAATAACTTCATCTGAGATTATAAAAAATATCAAATATGTTGGAGCGGGAACCATTGAGTATTTAGTTGATGGAGATAAATTTTATTTTTTAGAGATGAATACTCGGATTCAGGTAGAGCATGCGGTCACCGAAATGGTAACGGGTTTGGATTTGGTAGGAATGCAAATTGATGTTGCGCAAGGCAAACCATTGAGCATAACTCAAGACGAAATTAATTTTAATGGTCATGCTATTGAGGCTAGACTTTACGCGGAGAATCCAAATAACGGATTCTTTCCTTCTCCTGGAAAAGTTTATTTGTGGGAACCTCATGCTTCAGAGGGGATTCGAGTAGATCATTCTTTATCAAACAACCAAGAGATTTCGAGACTTTATGATCCAATGTTAGCCAAAGTAATTGCTTGGGGATCGGACAGAGAAACTTCGAGAAAACGTTTAATTAATGCTATTAATAAGACAATATTTTTTGGTACTGATAATAACAAACAATTCTTATCAAGTGTTTTAGAATCTGAGAAATTTATCTCAGCTAAGGCGACAACAAAATTTTTGTCAGAAGATTTTCAATATTCTGATCCCTCGAAAGATGTCAAAAAAAGAATGGCGCCTCTAGTGGCATCTTTCAACTTTTTAAAAGATATGAATAGATTATTTGAAAAAAGTTTGCTTTCAAATAATTCTCTTCTTAACTGGAGAAGTTCAGGAAAACTTTCTTCACAGTACAGATATCTTATCAACGATAAAGAAATTAATTACCTTGTTTACCCAAAAGAGGATGGTAGTTTTTCCGTAATATCAAATAATGAAAGTTCTACTATTTCTTTTGTAAGCTCTAAGAAGAACAGTCATAAGGTCTTTCTAAACAATATACAGCTTTCATGCGATTTATATTATGCCTCGCAACAAAAATGTTTTTTGCAATATGAGGGAGTATCTTGTGTGTTTGAAAATTTAATTAATATCAAAGACGACCAAAAAATTATAGAGAGAAAAAACTCAATTAAACCTCCAATGCATGGGAATGTTTTCAAGATTTTGGTGGCTGTAGGGGATAAGATAAAAACAGATACACCTATATTAATAGTTGAATCCATGAAAATGGAACACGAAATATTGGCACCGTTTAATGGTATTATTGAGAAAATTAATATCCAAGTTGGAGAGCAAGTCTCAACCGATACTGAGCTAGTTTCAATAAAGGAGAGTGATGAATGATACCTAATTTTTCAGTGTCAATGAATTTTGGTTTAGGTGAGGTAATCGATGAGTTACGAAGACAGGTATCAAGATTCTCAAATGAATATATTATGCCAATTGCTGAGGAAATAGATTTTTCTAATGAATTTCCAAGAGACTTATGGCCTAAATTAGGTGATTTGGGGTTACATGGAATTACAGTGCCGGAAGATCAAGGGGGGTCAGGTCTAGGATATCTTGCGCATATAGTTGCAATGGAAGAAATATCTAAAGCTTCAGCCTCTATAGGTCTATCTTATGGAGCTCATTCAAATTTATGTATTAACCAAATTTCTTTAAATGGAACAGCTGAACAAAAATCAACTTATTTACCCAAATTGATATCTGGAGAACATGTTGGTGCTCTAGCTATGTCTGAAACAGGTGCTGGTTCAGACGTAATTTCCATGAAACTGAAAGCTGAAAAAAAAGCAGATAAATTTATTCTAAACGGACATAAGATGTGGATTACTAACGGACCTGACGCAGATGTTTTGGTAGTCTATGCGAAAACTAATTTGGAATCATCACCAGGAGATATAACTGCATTTATAATTGAAAAGAATTTTCCAGGTTTCTCTACATCTAAAAAACTCGATAAATTAGGCATGCGAGGATCCAATACAAGTGAACTTCTTTTTGAAAATTGTGAGGTACCTGAAGAAAATACTTTAGGAACAATCAATCAGGGCACAGCAGTCTTAATGAACGGACTTGATTATGAAAGAGCAGTTCTGTCTGGAGGACCTTTAGGTATTATGCAAGCTGCATTAGATTATGTTATGCCTTATATTCATGATAGAGAACAGTTTGGAAAACCGATTGGATCTTTTCAATTAATCCAAGGAAAAATAGCCGATATGTATTCTACTACTATGGCTTGCAAATCCTATGTTTACGCAGTAGGAGAGGCTTGTGACAGAGGAGAAATAACGAGAGAAGATGCTGCAGGTTGTATCCTTTTTGCCTCTGAAAAAGCAACATTAATCGCGCTAGATGCTATACAAATAATGGGCGGAATGGGGTATATTAACGAAACACCCACCGGTAGATTGCTAAGAGACGCTAAATTGTATGAGATCGGGGCTGGAACTTCTGAAATCAGGAGAATGTTAATAGGAAGGGAGTTATTTAACAAAACAAGTTAGAAAGTAATTATGGTATCACTCAATGACAAATATGAACTTGATAATGGTCAAGTTTATATGTCTGGTCTCCAAGCTTTGGTAAGACTTCCAATCGTTCAAAGCAAGATAGATAAATCAAAAGGTCTAAATACTTCAGGCTTTATATCGGGTTACAGAGGATCTCCTCTCGGCGGTTATGATGCTCAATTGCAAAGAGCTTCACGTTACTTGAAAGAAGAAAATATACATTTTGAACCTGGCATTAACGAAGACTTAGCTGCAACAGCAGTTTGGGGCTCACAACAAATCCATTTTGGGTCTGGTAGTGACTTTGATGGGGTGTTTGGAATTTGGTATGGGAAAGGCCCTGGTGTCGACCGATCTTTGGACGCTCTAAGGCATGCCAATTTGGCCGGTACATCACCACATGGAGGTGTTCTGGCATTGGGAGGAGACGATCATGGCGCTCGCTCATCCACGACCTCTCACCAGTCAGACCATAATTGGGTATCTGCATTTATTCCTTATTTGTATCCTGCTGGTGTTTCCGAGTTGGTAGAGTTTGGGCTTTTGGGTATTGCCATGAGTCGTTATACCGGAGCATGGACAGGGATGAAAATCCTAGCGGATGTTGCCGACGCATCAGTTACAGCAGATCTTTCGAAAGAAAAAAGAAAGATAATAATTCCCGATGATTTTGATATGCCTGAAGGTGGTCTTCATATTCGTTTTCCCGATAATGTTCGAGAGCAGGATATTCGTCTTCAACGTTATAAAGGTTTTGCAGCTCAAGCTTTTGCAAGAGCAAATAATATCGATCAAATAGTTTGGAGATCAGATAATGCCAAAATCGGAATTATGGCTTCTGGGAAATCTTACGAAGATGTTAGGGAGGCCTTACACTTTTTGGGAGTTGATGAAGAAGTTGCTAAGGAAATCGGCTTATGCCTTTATAAGGTAGGAATGCCTTGGCCTTTAGAGCCTACAGGTGTACGGAAGTTTAGCCAAGGGTTAGAAGAAATTTTGGTGGTTGAGGAAAAAAGAGAATTAATCGAGCACCAGTTAAAATGGCAACTTTTTAATTGGAAAGAGAATGAAAGACCTGTTGTTATTGGAAAAAATGACGAAGAAAATCGATGGCTTTTGCCCGCTGAAAATGAGTTGCCTTTACAAACTATTATTGAGGTTGTCGCCCAGCGCTTAGCTAAAAAAACGCAAATAAAAGACATTCAAAAAAAATTACTCTGGTTTAAAGATCGTGCAAAAGAGCGCAAGCATAGGGAGCCTCTGGCTGAGAGGTCGGCTTATTTCTGTTCAGGATGTCCTCATAATACTTCAACAAAATTGCCAGAAGGAAGTTTCGCGGCAGCAGGAATAGGTTGTCATTATCTAGCTTTAAATATGGACAGAAAAACACAGACCTATACGCATATGGGTGGCGAAGGAGCCAGCTGGATAGGAAGACATAGGTTTGCTCGAGATAAACATATGTTTGTGAATATTGGCGATGGAACTTATCAGCATTCTGGATTACTTGCTATCAAAGCAGCAGTAGCTTCGGGGATGAATGCCACCTATAAAATTCTCTATAACGATGCTGTAGCTATGACAGGCGGTCAAAAAGTCGACGGGAGTCCTTCGGTGATTGATATAGCTTTTCAGGTTCAAGCTGAAGGAGTAGAGCAGATAACTATCATTGCTGAAGATCCTAAAATTTATACAGGTCTTACATTACCTGAAGGCGTAAAAGTTTTTGAAAGAGATCAACTGGACAAGATACAAAAAAGGTATCGCGATATCGTCGGTTGTACGGTCATTATTTATGATCAAACCTGTGCCGCAGAAAAAAGGCGAAGGAGAAAAAGAGGTTTAATGCCAGATCCTCTTAAACGGGTCTATATCGATCCCGATGTTTGTGAGGGATGTGGTGATTGTTCAACGCAATCTAATTGTATATCTGTTGAACCTCTAGAAACAGAATTGGGAAGAAAAAGAAAAATTAATCAATCGAATTGCAATAAAGATTTTTCATGTGTTGAAGGGTTTTGTCCTTCCTTTATAACCTTTGATGTAACAAAGGAGCCGGAAAAAGGTAATTTCACAAATCCACCCAAAATAAACATCAAGAATCCAAAAATAAGGGAATTGCAAGAGCCTTGGAATATAATGGTAACGGGCGTAGGGGGAACTGGGGTGATAACAATTGGGGCCCTTATCGGTATGGCAGCTAATATTGAAGGCAAAAAAGCTACAGCCCTGGATATGACAGGCCTTGCCCAAAAAAATGGAGCGGTTTGGAGTCATATAAGGATTGATCGCAAGGATGAATATTTAAGATCAAATAGAATTCCCCCTGGATCGGCTGATCTCCTTATTGCATGTGATCCTCTAGTTAGCATTGGAGAAGATTCCTTATCTGTAATATCTAGAAATACGACTTCTACTGTAATTAATCGCCAACAATCTCCTGTAGCTGAGTTTATCCTTGAAAGAGATTTTGATTTCAATGAAAAAATGGTAATGGATCGAGTTTTGGAAAACACTAAAGAAATTTCTGCAGAATTACCTGCGGCAGAGTTATCTGAAAGATTAACCGGTGATAGTATAGGTTCAAATCTGCTCCTCCTTGGTACCGCTTGGCAGAAGGGCCTTATTCCCTTAGAAAAACAATCAATTTGTGAAGCAATCTCCCTTAATGGCACGTCTGTTGAAAAAAATATCGCTATATTTGAATGGGGCCGTCATTTGGTAGAAAAACCTGAATTAATTAAAGAAATCTTACAAACAAAAGAACCAAAAAAGAAAAATTTAGAAGAATTTATTAATGATCGATGTTTGGATTTAATTTTATTTCAAGGTAAAGCTCTCTCTGTGGAATACAGGAACACTATAGAAGATCTTATAAATACGGTTGATTCTTTATCTTTAGAAGGTGTTTCACTAATTGAAGCTGTAGTAAAAAATTTATACAAGGTTATGGCTTATAAGGATGAATATGAGGTTGCTCGTCTTCACCTAATAAATCATCCAAAAGACAAGATGAAGGCACTCTATCCATCAATAAAAAATATTTATTATCATCTTTCTCCCCCTTTAGCAGGGAAGGACTCTTCTACGGGCAGACCGAAAAAATATGCCATACCTTCATATATTGTGAGACCATTATTCATATTTTTGTCAAATCTTAGAAAATTAAGGGACACACCTTTTGATGTGTTAGGGTATAGAAAGGAGAGGAGGGAAGAAAGAGAACTAATAAGAATGTATCTATCTGATATTGAATTAATAAAAGAAAAATATAAGGTTTCAGAGAAATGCTTGTTTCAACAACTCGCAGATCTTCCGGAAATTGTAAGAGGATTTGGGCTTATTAAGGCTGCTTCATATATAGTTTACAAGAAGAAAAGAGATGAACTAAGGAAAGAGATTAATAGCGCTAATGATTAAAAGTTTTACAGGTAAATAATGAGTTATGAGCTAAGACCTAGAACAAAAGAGGGTGAAAGTTTTATAGAAGCCACAGAAAGCGTTATAAAAATATTACGCGACCGCGCAGATAATGCCGATAAGAAAAGCATTGTTAATGTACATAATTTAGCAGATATGTTGTCTTCCGGAATTATTGGTGCCTTTATCCCAAAAATTTTTGGTGGATTTGGTCTAACCTCTATTCATGATTGGATGGTTGGGATTTCGCGTCTAGGTCAAGGAGACGGTTCCGTGGCCCTCATGGTAAATATGCATCTCGCTGTTTCTAGAGGAATGATGGAAACTTGGAATGCATCAAAAAAATCTACCAACAAGAAGCTAACTAAAAAATTGGAGCTACAATTCGAACAAATTATATCCGGTAATATGTTTTTATGTGCTACTGCCACAGAAATAGGAACTGATAATCTACATCCGTTTACCGAAGCCACACGCGTTCAAGATGGGTGGATTATCAATGGTAAGAAAATATTTGTTACTGGATCACCTATTGCATCGCATGTGGCAATGAATTTACTTATTAGAAATAAGAAAGAAACTACACCTAATAACGAAGAGGATGTTATTGGCGCTGTTATCTTACCATTAGAAACCAAAGGAGTTATAACCCAAGACGATTGGCAAGCTATGGGAATGCGCGGTTCTGGCAGTCAGTCAATTTTCTTTGAAAATGTCTTCATCCCCGAGGATATTGTACGACCTATAGGGCAATGGGGTAAATGGAGTTCAGGACTATTAATGAATAGAAATCTAGCTAATTTGCCTTTATTAGGTGCTTTTCTAGGAATTGCTGAACATGCTTATGAGTTAGCGTTGGTTGCCGCCAAAGAAAAACCAAAATCAATAAGGCCAAGCAATATGGAATTACCTGGTATCCAACATATTATAGGAGAAATGGAGATATCTATATCGACAACACGTGCAATGGTCGGTCAAATGGGCCAAATTACTGATGATTTTTTGAAAAAATATAAAAATCAAAAGATTCCAATTGAACAAGCGCATGAACTTTTAAAAGATCACCAAAGTATGAAATGGGTTGTTAACCGTAATGCTATAGACATAGTCAATAAGGCATTAGATGTTGTGGGGGGGAGTGGATATCTTGATAAAAATACGATATCAAGACTCTACCGCGATGTCCGTGCTGGGCCATTCATGCAACCGTATGCCCCTTCAGAAGCCAGAGAATATATAGGAAAAGTGGTTTTGGGTATTTATCCAGAAAATTAGGATAATAATCTTAGGGGATTAATGAATATATATATAAAATTCTGTCGTAAGAATGAATTAAAAGGGTTTAGCAATTAACCACGGCGTTGGATAGGATCGCCACTCCCAAGCAGACAACAAGATATCGAGATGGCTAATATTTGAAATCAGTTCTGGTACCTCAAAATTTTTACCTTTTTGCCAAATTAAATTAGTTGTGTGGGTTTTATCCAATATATTTGGAATTATGTCTTTATTATGATCTTTTCCATTATGGTGTAATTCCATGCAGATTTCTGAATTCTTGTATAAATCTAAGTTATGAGAGTTAATTAATTTAACTTCATCTCCCTCTATATCACAAAATATTACTACATCTTTTGTATTAAAATCTTTTAGAATCTCAGATTTAAACTCATCACCAATATTAATATTGACATTATTCATTTCGCTTAATTGCTTGCATTTTTTTTTGGCGTTGGGGTCAATATCAAACGCATAAACTTCTGTATCAGGAAGAAGCATTTTTAAACCGACAGCATAATATCCTTCGGCACAACCTATATTTATTATAACACCAGGTTTTTTTTCAACAATTTCGTCTATATATGAATGAAGCTCAGACTCATAAAGGCCTAATAATTTAGGAACGTAACATCCTTCTGAAACGGAATCTAAAAAATTCATACCTTTGAAAGGCCCACCAAGTACTTTTGTCCCATATTTTTGAATAATAGTATTTCCTATCTGAATAGAACGATATTTTGCTAGATATCTTAAAGAATTATTCATTCTGACGTCCGGAGATAAATTTTTATCCGAAAAGAATGCGCTTATTATTCTTTCTATATTATTGAGTTGATTTTCGTCCATATGTATATTTTCTATTTTTAATTAATGATTCTAGGTTGAGTTTAACAAAATTGTCTAGAAAAGTAATGTTTGTGAGTAATGATAATATTTTTTATTTCAGTATCCTAACTCTATAAATATTTGTAATATTAAGACCGAAAGGAACTTCATTGTGTTTGATATAAAAGGTAAGAATGTATTAATCACCGGAGCTACCAGTGGTATCGGTAGGGCAGCAGCTTTAAGTCTTTCCAACATGGGTGCCAATATAAGTTTTATAGCTAGAAATTCAGAAAAAGCGGATAAACTTTGTAAAGAAATTTTTGACAATACCGATAAGAGACCCAATTCGATAATAGCGGATATGTCATCTCAAGAAGATATAAAAAAAGCTGCTCATGAGTATATTCAACTCGGCATACCTTTACATGTGCTTCTAAATAATGCCGGAATAATGAACAGCTCAAGAAGAGAAACTGTTGATGGGTTTGAAGAAATTTTTGCTGTCAATCATCTAGCTTATTACAGTTTGACTGTTCTCCTTCTTGATAAAATAAAAGAAAGCGCTTCTAGTCGGATAGTGAACGTATCTTCAGGAGCACATAAGTTTGTAAAAAACATGGATTTTGATGATCTTCAATCCGAAAAGACATATAAGCCTTTTAAGGTTTATGGCTATTCGAAATTGGCCAACATTTTGTTTACAAAGAAATTAGCTAGCCTTTTGAAAAATGATAGCGTGACTGTTAATTGTTTGCATCCAGGATTTGTCTCCACTTCTTTGGGTCAGCAAAATGATTTTCCTATTCTTTTAAAAATTCTTATAACCCCTCTTGCAAAGCTTTTCGCTAGATCTGGTGATAAGGGAGCGGAAAGTTCAATATATTTGTGTTCTTCGTCCGAAGTTTCAGAAACTACTGGTGAATATTTCTTTAATTGTAAGGTTGAAAAAACAACTCAGGGAGCCAGAAATGAAGATGATGCAGATCGACTTTGGAATGTAAGTTCTCAGTTAACAGGAATCTCTTTATAGCAAAAAACAATTTAATGATGGTTGGAACTGTTTTTCAGATTCAAGTTTGGGAAGAGATAAAAAAAATTCCGCGCGGTGAAACACTTTCTTACAAACAAATTGCTCTGACGATAGGTCGGCCAAAATCTTCTCGAGCAGTTGCTAATGCTTGCGGAAAAAATCCTTACCCCATTATTATCCCTTGTCACCGAGTTGTTAAATCGAATGGCAGTTTGGGTGGATATAGTGGAAAAGGAGGGAGAAACAAAAAAAGAGAACTCTTAAAGAAAGAGGGGGTTTTTATTAAGGATTAGCAGGTTATTAGTTTCATTAGAATCTAAGGAAAAAAGGAAAATAAATATGAAAAGGTTGGAAGGTAAAGTGGCTATTATTACTGGGGGTGCTGGAGGTATAGGGCGAGCTACTGCAAAACAATTTCTAATTGAAGGCGCAGAAGTCCTACTTTTTGATTTTAATGAAGAGAATATTATTGAGACTTATGAGCAATTGGAATCAAATAATCTTAGCTATTTCGTTGGAGATGTAACGAGATTTGAGGATAATTTGAAAGCGGTTGAAATTGCTAAAGAGAAGTATGGAGGATTAGATATTTTTGTAGCTAATGCTGGTATAGAAGGCGACATTAAAACGATTGAGGAATATGACATCGACAGGTTTGATCAAGTGATAGCAGTTAATGTTAAGGGACCTTTTTTAGGTCTAAAAGCTGCGATACCCGCTATGGATTCAAGAGGTGGTGGAAGCTTTATCATTACATCTAGTATTGCTGGTCTTTCAGGAACCCCACAACTTGGACCATATGCTACAAGTAAACATGCTGTAATTGGATTAATGAAATCAGCAGCAAAGGAATGTGCACAGAAAAATATAAGGGTTAATTCTATAAATCCTTCTCCGGTAGAAACGAGAATGATGAGGAGTATAGAGGAGGGTTTAATGCCTGGAGGGGCAGAGGAAGCTAAAGGTGTGATGGCATCAAATATACCTCTTGGAAGGTATGGTGAGCCTGAAGACGTAGCTAAATTAATGTTGTTTCTAGCAAGTGATGATAGCAGTTTTATTACTGGCTCAGTTTATGCTATTGATGGTGGAAGTACTGCCTAATTATTAATAACATCTGGAGACCATGATGAGAGCGTTTCTTATAGGTTTTGCATATTTTCTGATCTACACAACCCCTATTGGAGCTGGTTTTCTAATTTGGGTTTTTTGGATAATTTTTTCTACAGATCACTCCATTCTGTCCCTTTCGACTGACATTTTCTTGCAAGAAAATCTTTCAATATTAAGGGATTTATTTTTTACTTATCTTTGGTTTTTCAAACCAATCTATGTCTTTTTTTGGTCTTTTCCCGCAGCAATTTTAGGCACTATAAAAATTATAGTTAATACCTGGTTAGGTTTTTGGCTTTTGCCTGTAGCCAAGAATATGAAATAATTTAAAGATCCTAATTTTATTCTTTGGCTTTTTCAAATGCAGAAATTGCGATTATTGTAATTGCGATAAAGGTAAAAATCATACCAGGAGCCCCAAATAGAAAAGCTACTGCTCCAAAGAAATCTCCTTCTCCAAAAGGTGTTTCCGTTACAGACAAACCCCTGTTTTTCGAAAGGCTTCCCCCCCAATAAAAAACTGTATTTGCCCATCCTGTTATAATCATTCCCCAACCAACCCAAAAAGCTCTACTACCTGAAATTTGAAGTCTTTTCATCAAAAGGGCAACGCCAGCAATCATAACTCCATTAAGAATTCCGCCAACATGGGCCGCTTGCCATCCACGAGTTGATCCAGGAATGGTGATATCCCAAACGGGTAATGGCCATATAGTTACAGCATCGAGTAATGAAAAGACTAGCATTAGCCCAGCGACTAACCCAATTAACAAAACAAGCATCCCATGACCTATGACTAAAAGAGCCAGTTTTTGACTCTGTTCTTTTGATAAATTCATTATGATCTCTCCTTAATTATTAAAATTTCAAAATATCTTTTTTTCTAACAAAACATCCATGTCGTCTTGTGTTAGGGTTAGTGCATTATTTCCCGAGGAATAAAATTCTCTCCATGCAATAGCAATTTCACTTTGTTTGTCATTACAAATAGGATGATTTCTCGGATGATAATCCCGCTTGAGAACTGGTAAGGCTGTGTATCCAAGCTCAAAACCAAAAGAGAGGAAGAATTTCCATGCTTTGAAAGTTTTGAATAAAGAGGAGTAATAACCTTCTTTTTTTATCATATGAGAGTACGCCTTAAAGGTTTCCTTAACAATATGGCAAAACGTTAAAACAACCATATAACGCCGGTACCATTCTTTTTTCTCGTAAAAAGCTTTAAAAAAATCAAAAGCAACAGAACCGTGCTCCACTTCTTCTACTTGATGCCACACCCAAAATGCCCTGACTGTTGGATCTGCAACTTCCATAAGTTCCTTGTATCTCTTTAGGATAATCATACCGCCGAGGAAAGTGAAGGTTTCATAACCAGCTGTAAAGCCAATTTTAAATTGTTTGTTTTTTCTTTCTAATGCTTTGTTAAAATAACTTTTAGCATCCATATCTAGTTTTTCTAATTTTGGGTAACTTTCTTGCATTGCCTTTGTCCACAACAAAAAATTAAAAGCATGTTGGGATTCCTGACCAATAATATTATTGATATCTTTGATAAGATTCCCATCCTCTATTTCTGGCATGTATTCTCTCATGACTTTTACCAAGAATTTCTCAAAATATGGGATATGAATTCCTAAAGCATTCATAAAAATTGAAAACTCCGGATTTGTTTCACTCCAAACCGGATTATGGTTTTCAACTTTTTTAAATTTGAATCGTAGATCCCTAATGGGTATTTTGTCCATAGGGTGCGAGGCTAAAGATAACCCATCATCATTTTGGTATATTTTTTTCAATTTTTTTACCTATAATACGTTGATCTTATTAAATTTTTTATTTTACTTCTACTATTGAATTGTAAAATTAATGAATTTGAAAGAATTCTTATGATTTTAAATATTTTTTGTTGGGCTTTACTCTTTCTTGAATTAAATTTATAAAAATTTGATATATGAAAGCTATCTTATTAATTAATATAGGATCCCCAATGGATCTTAAAATTTCCTCAATTCGGAAATATCTCAGAGAGTTTTTATCTGACGATAGTGTTTTAGATTTTCCGAAAATATTACAGTTTATTTTGGTGAATTTTATTATTGTTCCTTTTAGGTCCCCAAAAACAAAGATAGCGTACGAACAGATATGGACTGATCAGGGCTCACCTTTAATAACCAATACCCGTTCTCTTGCTCAAAAATTAAGTAAGAAGATTAATATTCCCGTCGAAGTCGCTATGCGTTACCAAGAACCTTCAATAAAGGATGGCTTAAATAATCTCATTGATAAAGGATGTAAAGAGATTCTTGCCGTTCCTCTCTATCCCCAATATTCCCAATCGACATCTCTATCAACAAAACTAAAAATTGAAAGTGTTGTAAAAAATATAGAAAATGATGTGTCAGTAAATATTTCTGAACCTTTTTTTCGTGAGAACGGATATATTTTAGCACTCAAAAATAGTATTCAGGATAATCTTCCTAATGAATATGACTATCTGTTATTCAGCTACCATGGTATTCCAGAGAGACATGTTAGGAAGGTCGATCCCACGGTCTCGCATTGTTTTTCAACCGATGATTGTTGTGATATAGAATCTCCCTCACACGAATTCTGTTACAGACATCAGGCATTTTCAACATCAAAGCTGTGTGCAGAAGAGATAGGTTTAGAAAATGAAAAATGGAGTGTATCCTTTCAATCCAGAATAGGGCCTGGATGGCTCACACCCTTTACCGATAAGGTTTTAGAGCAACTTCCCAAGAAGAATATTAAAAAACTTGCAGTTGTATGCCCTTCATTCGCGGTCGATAATTTGGAAACATTAGAAGAAATGGAAATTAGAGGAAGAGAGACTTTTCTTAATTCCGGAGGTAAAGAATTTACCTATATACCATGTCTCAATGATGATAGTATTTTTGTAGATTTTCTATCTGATTTTGTTTCTAGATAACCTATAGAGGGACTTATAAATGTTAACCAAAGCTGATGATTACCCTGTCCATCAATTAGCCAGCCCCATTTCAGAAGTTGGTAGTTCCAGAAATTTTTATGACCGTTACTTCTTTAACGGCTATACAAAAGACAGAAAGGTATATTTTGCAGCAGCTTTATGTGTTTACCCCAATCTAAATATTATGGATGCTGCGTTTACGGTTGCTTATGAAGGGAAACAGCATAATTGCAGGGCATCACGAATATTAAATGAGGAAAGATTAAATACCAAAGTTGGATCTATTGAAGTTAATGTTCTCGATGCTCTACAAAGGTTAGAAATAAAAGTTGATGACAAGGAGGCCAATATATCCGCCGACCTGATTTTTGACGGAATCTATCAAGTAATGCAAGAACCAAAGATGAAACTCCATAACGGCCCAAGGTTAGTTATGGACACTTGCAGAATGGTTCAACAAGGCGTATGGGAAGGACAAATAAATCTTCAAGGTGTTGATCTAGAGATTGACCATGAAACCACGATTGGTACCCGAGATAGATCATGGGGGGTAAGGCCGGTAGGGACCCTTGATAGCCAACCTATAGTTCCCCTAGAAATTCCCCAGTTTTACTGGTTATGGAATCCTACACATTTTGACGGTTTCTCAACTCACATTTATTTTGTCGATAATGAATCGGGGAAAACTATTAATGGCCATTCTGTATTACAAGATAAAAACAATTCTAAAATTGAAGAACTATCAAATTTGGAAAAGAGAGTTTCTTATAAAAAAGGATCCAGAAGAGTTGATTCCCTCATTATAAATGCTGAAAGAAAGTCAGGAAAAGACCTGAGGATGACAATTAAGCCCGAGAATAAAATATTCATGTGCGGATTAGGATATATGCATCAAGAATGGGGTCACGGTCACTATAAGGGTGAAAATGAGACCACCTACGACAGTTATAACTTGGAAGAAGATCCCCATGACCCTCCATTTTTGCATATTCAATCTGTATGTACTGTAGAACTTGTCATGGATAAAAATAATTATAAAGGCTTAGGGGTTTTGGAGGAGCTAATTTTAGGGCCTCATAAACCAAGTGGATTCAAAGACCTTTTTGATCGGTAATCATGCCAGTAAGTACAGAAAAGAATTTTGAGAACAAATTACTGCTTCTTGGAGAGTGGCTTCATTCCCAAGATAAGTTTTCAGGCCAAAAATTAAAAATCAAACCTCGCAAAAGCTCAATAACCACAGGCTTTTCAAACGAAACTTTTGTTTTCAATCTGTCATCTAAAAAAATGAATGAAGATTTTGTTTTGAGATTAAAGCCAAGTGGTTTTAAAGTTTTCCCCAATTACGATCTTCATTTTCAGGCAAGAATAATGAGAATACTGAGAACAAAAGGGCTTCCCACACCCGAAATTCTTTATTATGAGGTAGATGAGTCAATTATAGGTTCTGAATTTTATATTATGAACTTTATTGAAGGAGAAGCACCTTCTGACAATCCTCCTTATCATACGGATCCTGAGGGAATGATGGGCAAGGCTTCGCAAGAACAAAGACGAAGTGTATGGCTGGAGTGGCTGTATTATATGAGTATTTTACATTCTCAAGAATTGGAAGAGTTGGATTTAGATGAATTCTTAGGGGGCCAGATAAGAACCGGAAGCTTGGATAAAGAATTAATTTATTATGAAGAATTTTTAAAATGGGGAATGGAGGGAGAAGAAAACCTTGTTTGTGAAGAAGCATTAAAGTGGTTAAACGTTAATAAACCTAAGAATATACAAGCTTACAAACTTTGCTGGGGAGACTGTCGACCAGGTAATATTTTGTATAAAGATTTTAAGGCAAAAGCTCTTTTGGATTGGGAGATGGCGACTGTCGGTGATCCTGTTATGGATCTTGCATGGGGTCTAGCGGTTGATGATTCCAGCAGCTTAGGATTGGAGATACCTAAACTCGAAGGTTCAATCGAGAATCAAGAGGCAATAGATATTTGGGAAAAGAACACGGGTTTTTCTACAAAGAATTATTCTTATTATAGATTGCTCGCATTATTTAAATTTTCAGTAATAATGGTGAGGGTTGCAAAAAAATTAATCATTAATGACATAATACCTCTTGATAGTGACTTTTATAAGAACAACTATGTATCAAACTATCTTAAAAAAGAATTTGAGAATATTGTCTAAATCTTGAGATGGTAGAATTTATTACAGTAGCGGTTATGCATATTTTTGCGGTTGTAAGCCCAGGCCCCGATTTTGCTTTGATAACCAGACAATGTTTTCGTTACGGAAGAATTGTTGCTTTATGGTCAAGCCTAGGAATTGCGATGGGTATCGTTTTTCATGTATTTTTATCATTAACTGGCTTGAGTCTTCTTATTCAACACCAACCATTAATTTTTAATGTAATTAAGATATTAGGTTCCCTTTATATAGCCTTTTTAGGGTTAGTATCTATCCTCTCGACGAGCAGATTACGAGAATTAGGTGAAGATTCCTCCCAAGAAGTTAAGAAGTTAAAATCTTTTGCCACAGGCCTTATGACAAATACTCTTAATCCAAAAGCTTTTATTTTCTTTATTACAGTCTTTTCTTTGGTAATTTCAGAAAATACCCCAATAATGTTTAAGATATTTATGGGCGCATACATGTCAATAGCCACTTTTGTATGGTTTTCTTTTCTTAGTGTAATGTTGACAAATAATAGAGCTAATGGAATCGTTTATAAATATTTTCCTTGGCTAGAAAAGATAACAGGTTTTTTGTTGATATTTATTTCTCTAAGGATACTTTTTGGAGAATTAGAGATTTTTTATTGAGGTGATTATGGGCGATTTTGTTTATCCAGGAATTCTTAGTAGTGTTGCTTTGCTTGTTTATTATTTTACTTTATTCAAATCGGGAACGGCGCGTATGAAATATAAAATACTTGCACCATCTCATGATGGTCCTGATGATTATGTTAGAAGAGTACGTGTTCATCAGAATACTCTTGAGCATCTAGCTCTTTTTCTTCCAGGATTATGGTTATTCTCTTTTGCTGTAGACCCAATATGGGCGACAGGAATAGGAATTTTATGGCCCATAGGACGCCTTGGTTATGCTTACGGATATTATAAATCCCCTGAACAGAGGTCCCTTGGTCTATATATTAGCATGCCACCAATTTATATTTTTGTTCTTGGGTCATTAATAAGCTTTGCCGTTAAGATTTTTAGCTAAAGGTCTTTTCGGTGATTGAATGGGGTATTTTAGGAACAGGATCAATTGCAAAGATATTTGCTAGAGCTATAAAAACTAGTAAAAAATCTAGATTATTTGGTGTTGCCAGTCGATCAGCTCGTAATGCTAAAGAGTTCAGTAGTGTGTTTGATTGTTCGGGGTTTGCTGGATATCATGAGCTAATAAATCACAAAAATGTTGATGCTATATATATTGCCACGCCGCATCCCTTTCATTTTGATCTAGCCTTCAAATCTTTGGAAAAAGAAAAATCGGTTCTATGTGAAAAACCGTTAGCCATGAACGCAACCGAAACTATGATTCTGATACATATGGCAAAAAAAAATAATTTATTATTGATGGAAGCATTCATGTACAGAATGCATGCCCAAACTAATAAGATAAAAGAAATCATTAAATCAGAGTTTTCCAAGAGACCGGTTTCCATTGAAGCTTCCTTCGGGTTTCAGGCAAATGTTAATAAGAAACATAGACTTCTTAACCCTATCTTAGGAGGAGGATCAATCATGGATGTTGGTTGTTACCCCTTGTCTATGGCGAGAATGATAGCAGGTTTAGCTAATAGAAAAGATTTCCTTGACCCAATAGAATTTGAAGTAGAATCCGAACTAAATGAACAAGGAATAGACCTTTTTTCAAAAGCATATTTACGTTTTGAAGGAAATTCAAATGCTACCATAAGCTCATCCATAAACAGAGAATTGGAAAACTCAGTTAAGGTTACTGATGGTAGAAAAACGCTTTTCATTCAACATCCTTGGCACTGTGGTGAACACAACAACAGAAAATCGGAAATTATTTTGGAAATTCATAATCAAGAAAAGAAGATTATTGAAGTAGAGTCGAAGGACGGCATTTATACTAATGAAATAAATCATTTTACCGATATATTAAAAGATTCAAAAATCGAATCTGATGCAATCTCTCATTCGGATAGCTATGGAAATGCTATGGGCTTAGATATCTGGAGAAAAAAAGCTGGTGTTAAATACGTTTATGATGTTTCCGAGAATAAAGCTTCTTCATTTTTTAATCCATTGTTGCTGCAAAAAGAAAATTTAATTCCACAAACGGAATTAAAAGGTTTAGACAAAAAGTTATCCAGACTTGTTTTTGGTTGTGATAATCAACTGGACAGTAACCACGCATTTGCAATGTTTGATCATTTCTACTCTTTAGGAGGGAATGTCTTTGATACTGCATATATTTATAACGGAGGAAAAGGTGATGAATATCTTGGGAGATGGTTAAAATCTAGAGGATTAAATGGAAAAACTGTGATTTTAGGTAAAGGTGCACACACTCCCGATTGCTATCCAAGTTCCATTCGTACCCAGCTTCTTGAATCTCTTTCTCGACTAAAGATTGATTGCTTGGATATTTACTGTTTGCATCGAGATAATCCTGAGGTACCTGTGGGAGAGTTTATTGATGCCCTGGAAGAATTAAAAAGAGAAGGGCTAATTAAAATGTATGGAGCCTCAAATTGGTCACTTGAAAGATTTAGAGAGTCTCATGATTATTCTATATCTGCAATGAAACAACCTTTTAGCCTTTTAAGTAATAATTTTAGTTTAGCAAGAATGGTCGAACCTGTTTGGCCTGGATGCAAGAGTTGTTCTGATGAGCACTTTAAAAAATATTTGATAGACGAAAATATACCTGTCTTTCCATGGTCGAGCCAATCTCGAGGGTTTTTTCTAGATAAAAAAGAGTTTGAAGGCCACCAGCACTCTGCAAATCCTAACAAGGCTGAGCAAGAAAGGGTTTGGGCCAATGATGAGAATCTACAAAGAAGGGGGCGCTGCTTTTCTATTGCGAAAGAAAAAGGTTTTGAACCAATAGAGATTGCTTTAGCCTTTGCGTTGAATCAGGAATTTTCCACTTTTCCTTTGATTGGCCCTAGAAATTTTTTTGAAATTGAGAGTTCTGTAAAAGCCCTTAGCGTTGAGTTGAATAAAACAGAAATAGACTGGCTGGATTTACAATAATATGATTTTTAAAGAGGTATTAATTAACCGCTTACGGGTTTAATCAGATTATAGTTTAATGAATGTGCTTTAATCATGAATAAAGCACCAAGCACTGTCATAAATAATTCTGTATTTTTATCTAAGAAAATGGCTAATATTAAAATTGCTATTCCTAATAAACCAAACATTAAAGGTCTTCTATTTTTATGAATTGGATAACATTTAGGGATAGTTATTGAAAATAAAAAAACTATAGGTATTAGCAAAATGCTATGAAAAATCTGATAGTTGATGAACCATACAAAAGTACTGGAGGCCGCCAAGACAGATGAAATTGGAATCGCCAAACAATGGAAAGTGCAGAGTATAGATACAAAAATCGCCGACAAGTCTTTCATACAAAAGTCCCTTTTTGAAGCTATATTAATAGATGAATTTTTATTCTATTGTAAACTTTATTATTTCATATTAACAAAAACAACAACAAACTGTTTGCTCGCTTAGATAAAAAGGAAATGAATAAAAAATTACTTACCAATCATTCCTTAGTTCTCTGAGCTTAAGGAAGACTTCTTTCATATCAGGTTGGTCGGGAAGATCAGGAAAATCATTTCTTAATTTTTCTATAATATTGGGATTTTTTAAACGGAAGAAAGCATTCACCTCTTTTTCTAGGCCCAAAGTTGACACAACAGCTTCATTAGGGTTTTTAATTTTTTCTTCATCAATCATTTTTTGAGCAGTGGTATTTTGTGGCTCTCTATCTAAAGTAAATCTTAGATTATTTTCCCAATAATCGTGACCAGGGTACACTCTTGTTTGATCGGGAAGTTTGTATAACTGATTTAGAAAGGTTTCGTAAAGATCTAAAGGATTTCCACCGCCCTTACAGTGACCGACACCAGCATTAAAAAGAGTGTCACCACAAAAGATTGAGGGAGAATCGTTATTAACGAATAAGCAAACATGGCTCATAGTATGTCCAGGAGTATCTAAAACTTCTAAGTTGACTGTTTTGCCGACCTTTACGATGTCTCCTTTTTTTAAGCCAATATCCACATCTTCTATTTTATCTTTAGCCATATGATGGGCAAGAATTTGTGCTCCTGTTACTTCTACGAGTGATTTATTTCCACCAATATGATCCCAATGTTCATGAGTGTTAAGTATTTTAGTTATCTCCCATCCATTTTTTTTACTTACGGACAGACATTGCTCATAATCAAGAGGGTCAATCGCCATAGCCTCACCAGTTTGAGGGCAAACAATTAAATAATTAAAATTACGGAATTGATTAGCTGTCCAAATTTGTTCTACTATCAAGATCAGTCTCCATACTAAAAAGTGGTTTCTCGACTATATAATACGAAAGATAATTTTAAAATATTTTAATCTATCTTTTAGATTTTTTGATCGTATTCTCCAACTTCTGGAAAAGATTTAAGTATTTTATCTAAAGAAATAAAAATTTCTTCCATTCTTTCTTTTGAGATAGGGCTCTCGCACACCACAACCAAATTTGGTGAATTGGAGGAGGCCCTTATCAGCCCCCAGCTCCCATCTTCTAGGGAAACCCTCACCCCGTTTATCGTTATAAGAGAGGATATCATTTGGCCAGAAAATTTTTCTTCATTCTTTTCCATATTTTCAAATATGGAAGTTATTTTGTTTACAATTTCATATTTAATATGATCTGAGCATTGTGGAGACATTGTTGGAGAGCAATATGTAATTGGTAACTCATCATACAGTTCAGATAGCTTTAAAGTTTTTTCTGTATCCATGAGTTTACACAATTCGATCGCTGACAAAATTCCGTCATCATACCCCCTTCCAATTGGCTTATTAAAGAAATAATGGCCAGACCTTTCAAAACCAGCAATAGCATTATTTTCAAATGTTTTTTTCTTAATATAACTGTGTCCCGTTTTCCAATAAAGCACTTCAGAGTTATTGCCTTTCAAAACCTCATCAGAGGAAAAAAGTGATGTTGATTTAATATCAACAATAAATTGAGAACTTTTAATTTCTTTTGATATGTTTCGTGCGATCAACAGACCAATTTTATCGGCAAATATTTCTCTTCCCAAGTCATCTACAAAACCGCACCTGTCGCCATCTCCATCAAAAGCAAATCCAACATCGGAATTAGTCTCTAACACTTTTTTTGACAGATCTTTCAGCATCAACATATCTTCTGGGTTAGGATTATATTTTGGAAAAGTATCATCTAAATCGCAATTAAGCGGAATTACTTCAATACCAATTTTCTTAAGAGCTTTGGGAGCGAACATACCTGCGGTTCCATTACCGCATGCAACAACAGCTCTAATTTTTCTTTTAATTGATTTCTTATTTGTTAGATCTTTCAGATATTCTTTATTGATATTTTGAAAAATATAAGCTCCCTTAACTTCCGATGGACCCGGATGTGACAAAGAAATTTCTTTCAATGCCCTCATATGCTCTGTCTCAAATGTTAGTGGTCTATTTAATCCCATCTTTACACCTGTCCAACCATTAGGATTATGGCTTGCAGTGACCATTGCAACATTCATGCAATCCAAAAAATATTGAGCAAAATAAGCTCCAGGGGTTATGGTAAGCCCAATATCGTAAACATTCATTCCTGAGGCAACTAACCCTGCCACGAGTGCTTCTTTGACCTCTTCGGAATATGATCTAAAATCATGACCCACAATAATATTCCCATCAACGCCATTCTTTAGGATAAGTTTACCAAGGCTTATACCTAGGTTTTGGAGTCCGGGGAGGTTGATTTGTTCAGGGTATCTCCAGCGTGCGTCATATTCCCTAAAACCCTTCTCATAAATAATTATATCTTCTTTATATTCTTTTAAAGAACAATCTATAGGTTTTGAAGAAGTAAGTTCCAATTCTATTCGCTTTTCATAGCTATTTCTATGACTTTGGCAGTTTGTTCGCTGCCCATATTAAAGGGCTTGGCATCAGAAAAATCAGAAATTTTATCCCAGTTTTTTTCTATATCCTCAGCCGTTGCTTTCAAACCTAAATTTTTACCGTCACTTTCAAGGATCTTTGCGACAGAATAAACACCAGCGCCTGCACAAAGAATGGTTCCATTAGGAGCATTTTCTCCCGAAAGATAGATAACTGCTGGTGTAACGCTACTAGGAGTCAATAACTGCTCAGCTTCAGGTGGCATTAGATTAGAAGTCATTCTTGTATATGCCACCGGGCATAAGATGTTGCAATTAATATTATATTTTTGACCTTCTAATTTTAACGTATTGACAAATCCCACTAAAGCTAGCTTTGCTGCACCATAATTCGCTTGACCAAAATTACCATAAAGACCCGTTGAAGATGTAGTCACAATTATTCTTCCGTAGTTCTGATCTTTCATTATATCCCAAACCTGTTTTGTTGGCTTTACTGATCCGATGAGATGAACATCGGTAACCTTCGTAAAATCTTCCATTTCCATCTTGGAAAAAGATTTGTCTCTCAAAATTCCTGCATTGTTAACAAGGATATCAATCCTGCCAAACTCTTCAATGGTTTGGTCTATCATATGTTTTACACCGGCATCATCAGTAACAGATGCACCATTTGGAATAGCTACTCCCCCTAAATCAGTAATCTCCTTTACAACCTTATTTACTGCTTCAGATGAACTTCCAGACCCATCTACTTCTCCTCCGAGATCGTTAACAACTACTTTAGCTCCTCTTCTTGCAAATTCTATAGCGTGACTTCTTCCCAAGCCCCCGCCTGCACCAGTTACTATAACTACTTTGTTATCGAAGCTTATTGTCATCAGTTTCTCCTTAAAAATTAACTATATTCTTAATAGTTTGAAAAACTTGTGGTCAAGTTTATTTTTAAATATAAACTATTTAATTCAATTATAAATCCGAATTAAAGGAAAAAGATTATGATTTTCTACGATTGTGAACCGGCACCGAATCCAAGAAGAACAAGAATTTTTCTTCACGAAAAAGACATCGATATACCTATTGAACAAATAGATATCATGAAAGGTGATCATAAAAAGGATAGTTATAAGAAGATGAGTCCTTTATCTCAAGTTCCCACTTTAGAGCTTGATGATGGGACTTATATAACGGAATCTATAGCTATTTGTCGTTACTTTGAGGCGTTACAACCTGAACCAAATTTAATGGGAAAAGATCCGAAAGAAATAGCTATCATTGAAATGTGGCAAAGAAGACTCGAGCTATTGTTGATGCAAGGAATTGCCAACACTTATAGGCATGGCCATCCATCTATGGCTAGTTTAGAGGAGCAGATCAAGGAATGGGCGGAAGCAAGCCGCCCAAGGGTAATAAAAACTTTAAATTGGCTTGAAGGAGAAATGGAAGACAAAGAATTTATCTGTCTAGATCGATTTACAATTGCGGATATCACAGCTTTGGTCTGTTTTGATTTCGCTAAATGGCCTAGAATCGATATCCCAGAAAATTGTAAGAATTTATTATCCTATTATGAAAGATTATCTCAAAGACCAAGTGCGAAGGCCTAAAATATATAATCTTGACCATTAACTAGTTTTTAAATACAAAAAGGTTGTCAGATGGTCGGATGATCGCTCTAGATGAGAGGAAAGTCCGGGCTCCAAGAGACACAGCGCCGGGTAATACCCGGCAAAGGCGACTTTAGGGATAGTGCCACAGAAAATAGACCGCCTGAGAAGGTAAGGGTGAAAAGGTGCGGTAAGAGCGCACCGCATATATGGTAACATAATATGGCAGGGTAAACCCCGTTGGGAGCAAGACCAAATAGGAATAGCGAAGGTGAAAACCAAGAATTGTCTCAGTTTTAGTTATTCGGGTAGGTTGCTAGAGATGTATGGAAACATATATCCAAGATGAATGATCATCACCACTTAGTGGATACAGAACCCGGCTTACAGACCATCTGACTTTTCCTAAAAAACCACCAAATATTCAATTTATTCACTGAAAAAGCTGATTTTATAAGGTTTTTTCCATATTAACCCATTGACTCCCATATAATCCCATGCTAGTCCATATTATTCCGCAACGCGTACGGCTTGTTTTATATTAAGGAGGAAAGACATGAAAATATTCATGTCCAGCACCATAAACAAAATAGATTCTAAGGGCAGGGTTTCTATACCATCGGTATTTAGATCGGTGCTCGAATACCAAGGATTTCCTGGTGTGTATTTATATCCCTCATTTACCTCTCAAGCGATTGACGGCGGAGGACAAATTTTAATTGATCAAATTGCAGAGAGTGTAGAAAAAATGCAATTGTTTGCAGAGGAAACTGATGCTCTCACTACCGCCTTATTTTCGGATACCTTCCAAATACCTTATGACCAAGACGGAAGAATTTCTTTACCCGAACCACTTATTGTTCATGCAAACCTTAAGGATAAAGTGACTTTTGCGGGTTTGGGTCAAAAGTTTCAAATGTGGGAGCCTGAAGCCTTTAAAGAGTTTAAATCACATGCACGCCTTAAAGCTCTAGAAAATAGAGACCTAATTGGCCCAGCTCTAAATACAGACTCCAAACTTTCTAAGGAAAGCGAATAATTATGAATGAGAACATCTATCATAAATCGGTCATGATAGATGAGGTAATAGCATCACTAAAACCTTCTGATAATGAGGTTTATGTGGACTGTACTGTTGGAGCGGGAGGTCACTCTAAAAATATTCTCGATACCGCTAAATGCAGGGTTATAGGTATAGATAAAGATCCCGAAGCTATTTCCATATGTAAAGAGTTACAAAAGCTGTATGCAGATAGATTCTCATTAACTGAGGGCTCGTTTGGAAATATTAAAGAGATAGTAAACTCAGCTGGGATTAATTTTGTTAACGGAATATTGTTAGATTTGGGGGTGTCATCAATGCAATTGAGTTCTCCTGAAAGAGGTTTTTCCTTCAAATACAATTCTCCTTTAGATATGCGAATGAACAAAAGAGGAGAAAAGGCTTACGATCTTATAAATTCAGTTAACGAAAGCTCTCTTGCAGATATTATTTTTAGATACGGTGAAGAAAGAAAATCTAGGAAGATAGCGAAGGAAATAGTCAAAAAAAGGAAAGTAAAGAAGATATCAACCACCTCTGAACTATCGGAGATAATAGCTAGCGCTGTGAGGTTTAAACACTCTAAAATCCATCCAGCAACAAAAACTTTTCAAGCACTCAGAATATATCTGAATGACGAACTTAAGGAGCTTTACAAGGTATTGGTTGCTTCTGAAGAATTATTAACACAAGGAGGAAGGTTGGTTGTGATAGCCTTTCATTCTCTTGAGGATAGAATTGTTAAGAATTTTATAAGATATAATTCTGTTTCAAATAAAAAATACGACATTCTTAAACCTAAGTCATCTTTTGTTTATGTGAGCAGGAAGGTAATTAGACCTAGTCGCGAGGAGATTGAGTTAAATAAAAGAGCGCGTTCAGCAAGATTGCGTTGCGCTTTTAGGTCAAGTTTATCTTTAGACAGAAACCATCATATGAATCACGATTTTCAAAAATATGGAGGTGTTTAGGTGTTTAGATCGCTCATCTTCATATCGGTTATGATTTTCTTAGGAATTAAAGTTTACCACTACACAGTAATTTACGAAGTTATAAATCTTGAAAAAGAATTTTCGAAATTAGGCCCTTTAATAGTGGAAGAAATTGAGAAACAAAACCTCTTAGAAGCTGAGTGGGCAATTTTAACAAGCCCAGAAAACTTGAAAAGATTAGCAGAGAAAAATTCAAATGAATTAAAGCTGGAGCCTATTAGAGGCGATCAAATAACCGTTTCAGATTCAGAATTTTTTGAAGGCGAATAATTATGAAAGAAAAAAAAGGAAATTTTCGAAAAATTGTGGTTGGGAATGACATTTCTTATCTATTTAGAAAAACTCAACAGCAAAAATACAGTAATCCCATTTTCCAAGAATCTATCAAAATAGGCAGAGAAAGGATTAGGTTTGCGGTAAATATATTCTTAGCTTTATTTCTTATTTTTTCGGTCAGAAATACGTTCTTATCGATATTTCCAGGAGATGTAATTGGGTACACACCAATAAAAGTAGAGATTCACCAAATTAGAAAACCAAAACCGGATGTTCTTGATAGAGAGGGAAAAATAATTGCGACGACTGTAAAAACTATTAGAGCATCACTCAGAAATCCAAAATACGCTTCAGAGTCAGCAATAAAACTGGCACCAATTTTGAATAAGGATCCCAAGATATTAGAAGATCAATTGTTGAGATCTGGAAGTTATTTTGAATTGGCGAATGATATCAGTGATAAAGAGCGATACGAGATTCTTAATGCGGGAGTAGCAGAGGTTGAGTTTAATGATGTTTGGAGAAGAATTTATCCAAATAAAAGACTTGCATCTCATATTATAGGTTATTCCCAAAGAGATTTAGAAGGTGGAGCTGGTTTTGAAAGAACTATTTCTTATTCAGGTATAACTTCTAGATCTATAAATCTCAGTATTGATTTGAGAATACAAAATCACCTTGAGACAGAACTTTCAAATGGAATGAGAGAATATAATGCTAAGGCGGCTTTCGGAATTATTATGAATGCTAAGAATGGAGAAATTATTGCTCTTGCATCACTTCCAGATTTTGATCCTAACAATATAAAATTTGAGATGAATAAGATGGATATTAAGTCACACTCATTTAACCAGATAACTCAGGGAAGTTATGAATTGGGTTCGGTCATGAAGATATTTACTTTAGCTATGGCCTTGGAAAATGAAAGAATTACTCTTTCCGATGAATTTGATACGTGGAAGTGTATAAAAAAATATAGACCAATGTGCTTACGGGATTACAGAAAACAAAAAACTCAATACCTTAATGCCGCCCAATGCTTAGAAAAATCTTCTAATATATGTATGGCTCAGATAGCTTTATTAGTGGGTCTTGATGAACAAAAGAGATTTTTAAAAGAGGCGGGGCTTTTAGATGAGCTCTTTTTTGAACTTTTAGAGACAGGAAGCCCAGTTCTGCCAAATCCTTGGAACGAATCTTCTCTAATTACTATCTCCTTTGGCCAAGGTCTAGGTGTGATTCCTCTATCATTTGTCACAGCAACGGCCGCAATAGTTAATGGTGGGTATGTCATAGAACCAACTTTATACCAAAGAGAAAAACCCTACAGAACCCAAGCAAAGTTAATTTCTAGTGAAGTTAGTGAAAGTATGAGATTTGCTATGCGTCAAGTAGTAAAAAATGGTTCTGGTAAAAAAGCCAATATAGAAGGATACTACGTAATAGGAAAAACAGGGACGGCTGACCAACCATGTAAAACAGGAGGGTACTGCGGTATTCTAACAAGTTTTGTAGGTGCTTTTCCTGGTTGGGACCCTGAATATATAATCCTAATAAGTTATGATAGTCCCGAATCTAAGAAAAATGTTCGCGGCAATACCTCTTATTGGAATGCAGTTCCAACGGCAGGAAATGTAATAAAATTGTCAGCACCCTTATTGAATATAGTGAAGGATGATAGGTATGAAGAAAGGCAAAATGATAGATTTACTCGATTAGCGGAAGTATCGAATGATTAACATTCAAAAAATAGATGAAAAACAAAAAACGGATCTCAATATTACGGGCGTTACCTGTGATAGTAGGGAGGTTAAAGATGGTTTTATTTTTGTAGCAATAAACGGGGAGGTTGATAGAGGGGAAAACTATATTCCTGAAGCTATAGAAAAAGGCGCAAAGGCAATAGTAGCATCATCAAGCTTTAAGGGACATTTTGATGAGAAGATTGCTCTCATAAAAGATAATAATCCGAGAAAACGTTTGTCCGAAATTTCTGCCTTAATATACCCTAAATATCCTGAAATTATTTGTGCAGTGACAGGAACGAATGGTAAAACCTCAACCACTAACTTTCTTCATCAATTATGGCAGCTACTTAACAAAAATTCTTCAAGTATAGGGACTCTAGGGGTAATTAATAATGAAGAAATAAAAGATATTAATAATACTACCCCTGACCCTGTAGCTTTACATAGAACTCTTTCTGATCTTCATAATTCAGGAGTCTCGCATTTGGTTCTAGAGGCTTCTAGTCATGGACTCGCACAACATAGAATTGATGGTGTTAAGGTCAGGGCAGCAGGCTTTACTAACATTAGTCAGGATCACTTGGATTATCATAAAAATATGGAAGACTATTTTATAGCCAAAAAGCGGCTCTTTACTGAAATCCTTCCTAAAGAAAATTATGCGGTTATATGCGTCGATACAGAAGCAGGAAGAGAATTATCCTCAATTGTAAAGAAATCAGGACGAGGAGTGATAGAGATAGGAGAATCAGCTAATTCGTTTAATTTAAGAAGAGTTACTCCTTCTGAGAACGGAATGGATATTATTTTTCAGTACAGCGGAAGGCAATTTTCTATTCCCTTAAAAGTAGAGGGATATTTTCAAGCGATGAACATACTTTGTGCTGTTGGTTTAGCTATAGCTTCAGGCGAGCCTTCTGAAAGAGTTTTTGAAAATATGCAACACCTTAAACCAATTTCGGGAAGGTTAGAGTACTGTGGAAAAAATATCAAAGGAGCCAAAATATATGTTGATTATGCACATACCCCTGCAGCTCTAACGGCCGCAATTTTTTCATTAAGGGAACTTACCGAGAATAATATAATTCTGGTTTTTGGATGTGGAGGTGAGAGAGATAAACTTAAAAGGTCAGTTATGGGTGGAATAGCCTCAGAATATGCGGATTTTGTAATAGTTACAGATGATAATCCAAGAAATGAAGATCCGGAAGAAATTAGAAGTCAAATTATTAATAATTGTAATGATGCTTTAGAGATTTCTGATAGAGCGGAAGCAATAAAAAAGGGAATTGAGACTGGAAAAAAAGGAGACTCTATAATTATTGCCGGCAAAGGGCACGAAAAATATCAAGTCATAGGTCAAGATACAATACCTTTTTCAGATCAAGAAACTGTTAGAAATATTCTAGGAAAATAAGATGAAAGAATCATTGTGGAACGGAAAAGAAGTTTTAAGTGTAATAAAAGGACATGGTTCTGATAATTGGAATGCATCGGGAGTTTCTATCGATTCCAGAACATTGAATCCCGGAGATATATTTTTTGCTTTGTATGGAAAGAATTATGACGGTCATGATTTTATTCCTGAAGCATTAGATAGAGGCGCTGAGGTGGTTATTTCCAATGCACCATCTAAATTTTCATATGAAAAGATAATTTTTGTTGATGATGTCCTAATGGCTCTTACCAATCTAGGTATCTATGCTAGAAATAGAACTAAAGCTATGGTTATAGCCGTAACAGGAAGTAGTGGTAAGACCACTTTAAAGGAAATGATAGCCTTTGGTTTAAGTGAGTATGGTAAAGTTTATTCTTCCCATAGTTCATACAATAATCATATTGGTGTACCTTTATCACTCACCAGAATTCCTTTAGATGCTCAATACGTTATTATTGAAATTGGTATGAATCGTATGGGAGAAATAAGTAACTTATCTAACATAACTAAACCCAATATTGCAGTTATTAATAATGTCGGTACAGCTCATTTTGAGTTTTTCAAAAGCATAGAGGAGATAAAAAAAGAAAAGGCCTCTATAACTGATGGATTATTAAATCAAGGACATTTAATTTATAATTATGATTTAATTACCAGTCCTTCTTTCAATTTTGAGAGCCTGAACAAGGAAATTGATTTCCTAACCTTCGGAAAAAATAAAGAAGCAGATTTCTCACTTTCTAATTATGAGTTTAATAACGATAAATGCCGGATAAATGCAAAATACAAAGATCAGAATATGAATTTTTATTTACCTTTCATCGGTAAGCATATGGCTTTGAATTGCTTAGCCGCAGCTTCAGTTTGTATATCACTAGGAAATAATCCTAAAAATTTTCTAAAGAAGATGGGGAGTTTTGAGCTTATTGAGGGGAGAGGAAAAAGATACATATGCGAATATTATGGCAAGAAAATTACCATCATAGACGAAAGCTACAATAGTAATCCGGATTCAATGTCAGCTGCAATACAAACTTTCTCTTCAATTAATAATCTTGATTTTAAACGGAAGGTTTTGATCGTCGGAGATATGTTAGAATTAGGAACATTAACGCAAAAAGCCCATGAAAATCTTGCTTCAGAAATAAATAATTCATCTATTGATTATGTTTTAGCCTGTGGAAAGGAAATCAAATATACTTGGGAAAAAATAATTGAAGAGAAAAAAGGTTCTTATTATTCTGAAGCTGATAGCCTTATTGAAGATTTAGGAGAATTAATACGTGACGAAGATTTGCTTCTCTTAAAAGGATCTTCTTCTAGTAATGTACATAAGATTGCCAAAAATTTACTTTCTCATTTTCCGGTTCGGAAAATTGCTTAATGATTATTTATCTTTTAAATTCATTTGACCTCAGTTTTCCAGGGTCAGGGTTATTCAATTATTTAACTTTTAGAGCAGGTTGTTCAATTATTACATCTTTTCTAATAGTTTTATTAATCGGACCAAAATTTGTCAGGTTTATGAAATTAAAACAAAGAGAAGGACAGCCGATTAGATCCGATGGTCCTCCCTCTCATTTAATCTCAAAAAGAGGAACACCTTCAATGGGAGGGATACTAATACTTGTCGCATTGGTATTAAGTACCGTTTTATGGGCTGATGTATTTAATAATTATATATGGATAGTCTTAATTTCTGTCTTAGGTTTTGGGTTAATTGGTTTCGTTGATGATTATAAAAAAATTATTGAACAAAGTTCTTCTGGAATTTCTTGGCGAAAAAAGATATTTTTTCAAATTCTTCTTTCTTTAATTATCTTATATTTATTTTCTGTAACATTACCTCAAAATATAAGATTTTCTATTTTTTCTCCCTTTATTGATGGACCTATATTAAGTGGTTTTTTAATCTTTTATATTTTTTCAAGTTGTGTGCTTATTGGGTCATCTAATGCTGTAAACTTAACGGATGGGCTAGATGGGCTCGCAATTGTTCCTGTAATGATTGCCGTTGCTAGTTTTGCTTTAATTGCCTACTTATCTGGAAATATTATATTTTCACAATATCTAGGACTTATTCATATACCTAATACTGGCGAATTAGCTATATTGTGTTGTGCTTTATTGGGATCAGGGCTTGGTTTTTTATGGTTTAATGCTCCGCCGGCGATGATATTTATGGGTGATACAGGGTCCTTGTCCCTAGGAGCTTTATTAGGATCAGTTTCGATAGCTACTAAGCATGAATTGGTACTCTTTATAATAGGCGGGTTATTTGTTTTTGAAGCACTTTCTGTCATTATTCAGGTTATTTCATTTAGGCTATTTGGTAGAAGAATTTTTATGATGGCTCCACTACACCACCATTTCGAGCAGAAAGGTTGGTCTGAGCCAACAATAGTTATCCGCTTTTGGATAATAGCTTTTATATTAGCCTTAATAGGTCTTTCAACCTTGAAGTTGAGATAAGCATGATAATATTGAATGAATTCGATTCAAAAAATGTAGCTATTTATGGATTACAAAAAACTGGTCTAGCAGTCTATGAATCTTTAAGCCAAAGTGGGGCAAATTTGTTTCTATGGGATGATGATCAAACCTTAAGGGAAAAACTTGTTTCAAAAGGTCTTAAGCTTACAGAGCCTACGAATTGGGTTTGGAATGATTTGTATGCTTTAATACCTTCTCCCGGAGTCCCATTAAGATATGGTAAAACTCCAGAAGCAATAAAAATTTGTATCGAAAATAAAATACCCATTTATGGAGATATAGAGTTATTTCACAAAGCCCACGGAACAGAATTTCCCTATGGTAAGGTTATTGCAATTACCGGAACGAATGGAAAATCATCAACAGCCACTCTGCTAAATGAAATACTTATAAATGAAGGTTTTGAGACAAGGTTAGCAGGAAATATTGGGAAACCAATCCTTTCAATTAATCCTGGAACACATGAAACTGTATATATAATTGAAATTTCATCTTTCCAATTAGAATCTATTAAAAAATTTAGACCCGATATTGCGGTTCTATTAAATATTTCTGAGGATCATATGGATAGGTATCCTTCGCATGAATTTTATAGAAAAACAAAATTTGAAATTTTTAAGAATCAGAAAGAAAAAGATATAGCAATCCTAAACAGTATTGATAGTTACCGTGATTTAATAAATAAAATTAATATACCATCCCGGAAGATAATTATCGAAGATTCGGAAATAAAATATAATCTCAAAAAAAATTCTTTTAAAGTCCTAATAAGCGAATTATATCCTGTAGTAAAATCAATAACTAATGAATTTGGAATAAAGAGAAATCGAGTTCTTTTGGGTTTTAATTCTTTTAAAGATCTAGAGCATAGGCATATTAAAATTCTAGAAAAGAATAACATTAAATTTGTAAACGATTCAAAGTCAACTAATCCTGAGGCAACAAATTTTGCTTTAAGAAATTACGAAAATATTTTTCTGATTGTTGGGGGTTTATCCAAAGAAAATAATTTATCGAAAATCAATTTTAGATCTAAAAATATTAGGAAGGCTTTTTTTATTGGAAGCTCTTCAAAAATTTTATCAGAAATTGTCCCAAAAAATGTAGATTATGAGATTTCTGAAAATATTGAAAAGGCTACTCAATCAGCTTTTAAAAGTGCAAAAAAATTTGGTTGTGGATGTGTGTTGTTATCTCCTGGCTGTAGTTCTCAAGATGAGTTTCATGATTATATTCATAGGGGAGAGGTTTTTAGTGAGGCAGTTTTATCTTTGGTGTCAAAATGTTAAGAATATCCAGAACTAATAGTGGCTTGATCGGTGAATGGTGGTTTACTGTAGATAGATTGTTTCTTTTTGGAGTCATTTTTCTTGGCATGATAGGACTGTATTTTTCTTTAGCCATTAGCCCTGTCGAAGCGGATGATCTTAATACCGATAAATATTATTTTTTGATGAGACAGACAATTTATCTTTTTGTTTCTTTATCTTTAATGTTTTTGGTTTCAATTCTTTCAGAAAGTTTTACAAGAAAATTATCATTAATTATGTTCTTTTTTGGAATTTTAGGGCTTTTATTGACATTATTTATAGGCGTTAATAGTGGCGGATCTTCTAGATGGTTGTCGTTATGGGGATATACAACTGTTCAGCCTTCAGAGTTTTTAAAACCTGCATTTGTAGTTCTTTCAGCATGGTTTTATACCAGAGCAAAAATTGAAAAAGATAAAATGTTGTGGTGGTTACCTATAATTTTATTCTTAATAATATCATTATTATTGTTATCTCAACCTGATCTTGGCCAAACAATCCTTCTGTTTTTGACTTTACTCGGAATTATTTTTCTTCAAGGCCTATCTTGGACAATCATAGCTCCAATATTTGTTTTAGGCCTTTTTTCTTTCGTAATCTTTTATCTAAATTTTTCTCACTTTGCTCTAAGAGTTGATAGTTGGTTAGAAATATGGTTTGGGTCAGGAAAAGTTGATAGTAAATTAACTCAAACACAAGCTGCTATTGATGCCATTGAGAATGGAAAAATATTTGGGAAAGGTATAGGTGAAAGTTGGGTTAAATATGATCTTCCCGATGCCTATACAGATTTCATTTTTGCAGCCATTGCCGAAGAAAATGGACTAATTGTTACTTTGCCAATAATGATACTTTATTGCGCATTAGTTTTTCGAGGGTTTTCTAAGGTATTAATCCAACATAATTATTTCAAACAACTTGCATCTGCAGGCTTACTATTGCTTTTTGGGCTTCAGACTTTAATCCATATAGCAGTAAATTTGAGTCTTGTTCCTGCTAAAGGGATGACTTTACCTTTTATCTCGTATGGAGGTTCTTCAATGGTTTCAATGGGTATTACTATGGGTATGTTTCTGGCTATAACTAGAAAAACCTCTCCTTCAATAAGCAAATCTAAAGACCTTATTAAATATGAAACTATGGTTTGATCCATGCATGTAAAGGCCAAAGATAAATGTGTTTTGTTAGCTGCTGGAGGTACGGGTGGCCATCTTTACTCTGCAAAAGGGACATCAGAAGAATTAAAGAGAAGAGGGTATAAGGTTATTCTTTTTACTGATCGCCGTATAGAAGGGTTACTAGATAATTTTTTTGTTGATCAAACTAAATTTATTTTATCAGCTACCTTTAGTAAAAAGAATATAATTTATTGGCCATATATTTTGATAAAACTTCTTTATGGATTAGTAATATCTATTTACTGGATAACATATTATAAACCTTCTTTAGCGGTAGGTTTTGGTGGATACCCAACAGTTCCACCTCTTTTAGCGGCAAAAATTTGTGGTCTAAAAATTATAATTCACGAGCAAAACTCTATTATGGGTAGGGCCAATTTATTCCTTTCTAATTTTACCAACGGACTGACAAAAGGATTTAAAGACATATATAACCTCCCAGAAAAGGTAAAAAAGAAATCTTGTTTTTCGGGCAATCCAATAAGAGATGAAGTCACTAATGAGATTAACCCCTACATAGCTTATAATGGTAAAATATTTAATATTTTAGTCTTTGGTGGAAGCCAGGGAGCTAGTTTTTTTTCAAAATTAATTCCCAGAGCCTTAAGTAAGTTACCCGACAATTATAGAAAAAAGCTTAATATTATGCATCAATCCAGAACTGAAGAAATAAATTCTGTTAAGGATTTATATATTTCTATTGGTATTAAGGCCGAAGTGAATGATTTTTTTTATGATCTACCAAAAAGATTAAGAAATTCTCACTTGGTTATATCAAGATCAGGAGCCTCTACAATAAGCGAACTATCGTTGTTAGGAAGGCCTGGAATATTAATACCTTTACCATCTTCAATTGATGGAGATCAGGAGTATAATGCAAAAGTTTTGGATTCATTAAATGGGGCCATTGTCTATCATCAGTCGGATATTAACGAAGAAATTTTATCAGATAAGATTTTTGACCTAATTTCCTCTCCATCAGAGTTATTAAAGATAGCTAATAATGCTAAAGCTGCTTCTAAAGGGGGTGGATCTAAAAATATAGTCGATTTTATAGAAAATCTCTTAACTGGAAAATTAGTGTGGAAATAATCAAGAAGAACGATAAGATTTTTTTGGTAGGAATAGGTGGTATTGGGATGAGTGGTATTGCCGAAATTCTTCATAACCTTGGATACAAAGTTTACGGTTCGGATTTAAATGAAAGTTCCAATGTAAGAAGATTAAGAAAAATTGGTATCAATGTTTATATTGGTCACGATCCTTCTAACGTCAAGGGTTCATCATTATTAGTCTATTCCTCTGCTGTTTCGAAAAGAAATTCTGAAATAATTTCTGCAAATGATTTAGCTATTCCTGTAATAAGTCGTTCAAAAATGTTAGCTGAGTTAATGAGAATGAAAAAGACAATTACTATTGCAGGAAGTCATGGAAAAACTTCTACTACGTCAATAATATCAGACATATTTTATTCATCACATTTTGACCCCACGGTGATAAACGGAGGAATAATCAATTCATTTGGATCAAACACAAAACTAGGTTCAGATGAATGGATGATTGTTGAAACAGATGAGTCCGATGGAAGTTTTATAGAACTTCCTTCTTTTTGTGGAGTTATTACATCTATTGATAATGAGCATTTGGATTTCTATGGGAATATGAAGTCTTTGAATTTGGCATTCGAAAAATATATAAATAATATTTCTATTTTTGGTTTTGTTGCTGTTTGTTCTGATGATCAAAGAGCCTACAAGCTTGCAAAAAAGTCAAAGGTATCAAAGGTATTTTTTTATGGACATGACAAAAAAGCTAATATCATGGCAAAAAATATTCGAAATACCAAATCCGGTACAAAATTCGATATTCAATTAAAATATAATAATACTTCTAAAAGAGAAGTGAAAAATTTTTTTGTACCGATCCACGGGAAACATAATATTAACAATGCTTTATCAGCTATTACTGTTACCAGTAATCTCGGTGTTGACTTTCAGAATATTAAGATAGGGCTTAAGAACTTTAAAGGCGTTAAAAGACGTTTGAGTTTTATCAATAATGTGAACGGTGTATCTTTTTATGATGATTATGCTCATCACCCTACGGAAATAAAAGCGACACTTTCAGCGTTAAAAATTTTGAAAAAAAAGAGGATTATATCAATTGTACAACCTCATCGTTATTCAAGATTAAAAAATACATTTACCCAGTTTTGCAATAGTTTTGATAAGTCAAACATTACTTTATTTTTACCAGTCTATGCAGCTGGAGAAAAAACCATTGGCAGATATAATTCTAAATATTTGGCAGAATCAATTAAAAAAAATGGAAAGAAGAACATTTATTACTGCCAGAATGCGGAAGAATTAGAAAATTTTTTAATCAATAACTTAAGAAAAAAAGATCTAGTGGTTTTTATGGGTGCTGGCAATATTTCAAAAATGGCACATGAGTTTGTAAGTAAATATACCGGGTTAAATAAATGACTATAAAAAAGGATAAATTTTTTCCAGGCGGTAATGACCTTGCGAAGTTAAAAGGAAAGATATTATTTAATAAATCTCTAGAAAACTTGTCTTGGTTAAAAGTTGGCGGGCCTGCAGAGTGTTTGTATATCCCTTATAATCTTGAAGACCTTTCTCATTTTCTTTCATTTCTTTCACCTAAAATAAATATCAACGTTTTTGGTAGATTATCAAATGTGCTTATTCGCGACGGAGGCTTATCCGGCGTAACAATTTTAATACCACCAAATTTCTTGCCAATTAATCTTTTAAAAGGAGATCAGATCTCAGCGGGTGCTGGAATACTTGATAAGAACCTCTCTTATCAAGCAATGTGTGCCGAGTTAGGAGGATTAGAGTTTTTATCAAGCATTCCAGGGAGTATAGGCGGTGCTGTTGCAATGAATGCAGGGTGCTATGGAAAAGAGATTAAGGATATTATTTTAGAGGGTAAATTTATTGATAGAAAAGGTAAAATATCTGTATTAACTAAGAATGAAATAGGTTTTTTATATAGAGGAACAAAATTATCAGAGGGTAAAATCCTTATAGAAGCAATTTTCCAAGGACAACCCTCTAAAAAAGAAAAAATTAGATCACTAATCGAAAAAATTAATTCAGGTAGAGAAATATCACAACCAAAAGGTTATGCGACCGGAGGTAGCACTTTTAAAAATCCTACAGAAAAAAAGGCTTGGGAGCTTATAAAAGAAGCAGGGATGCAGGGGAAAAAAATTGGAGGAGCAGAAGTATCGAAAAAACATTGTAATTTCCTAATCAATAATGGAGAAGCAACAGCAAAAGATTTTGAGGATTTAGGAAATACAATTATTGAGAAAGTTTTTTCCTGTTCGGGGATTACTTTGGAATGGGAAATAAGAATTGTAGGCCAACATCTTGATAGATAAAAGTTCTCATATTTTAGTATTAAAAGGAGGAGAATCAGCCGAAAGGCAGGTAAGCCTTGAATCAGGAAAATATATAGAAAAAGCTTTAGCTGAAATAGGCTATAAGGTTTCATCGTTAGATTGTAGGGGTAATTTCGTAACTAAAATTATAAGCGCAAAACCGGATTTATGTTTCAACGCTCTTCATGGTCCTGGTGGTGAAGACGGAAAAATTCAAAGAATTTTGGAAGAACACAATATTCCTTACACACACTCGGGAATTAATTCTTCAGAAGTTGCTATGAATAAAGCTATTTCAAAAAATATTTTTAATAGAAATAAATTATTAACTCCTAACTTCAAGTTAATAGATATAGAAGAGATTGAAACTTTTGAATTCTATTATCCTGTTGTAATTAAGCCTATCGGCCAAGGTTCCAGTCTTGGCGTTTACACAATTCATGGTGAATCAGATAGAATTAATTTTCTTAACGATCTTAGTTGTTGGGATTTTGGGGAAAAGGTTATTATTGAAGAATATATTAGAGGAAGGGAACTTACTTGTGCGGTTATAGATAACAAACCTAGTATGGTCATGGAAATAAAAACGAAAAACAACTTCTACGACTATAATTCTAAGTATTGTGAGGGAGGCTCCACTCACCTAATTCCTGCTCCCATTCCTGAACTGATTTACAATCAAACAAGGGAAATGACTATTAAAAGCCATAATTTAATTGGATGTAGAGGTATTACAAGGGCAGATTTTATATTTGGAAGGAGTTTGAATGAAAAAGAATCTTTGTACATTCTTGAAGTTAATACACAGCCAGGCATGACTAAGACTTCTTTAGTTCCAGAATTAGCCTTAAGGCAAGGTATTAGTTATGTTGATTTAGTTAACTTAATAATTAAGGACGCATCATGCGGAAGATAAGGAGCTACTTTTATATTTCTTTCAGTATTATCTTTTTATTTTTCTCATTATTTGTCTACTTGTTTTATTTTAATGGTAGTGTTCTTTTGGAGCAATTTAATGAGAGCGCCAATAAAGTCTTTAAATTAGAGTCAATTAAATTAATTGGTAGGAATAGGTCAAGCAGAGGAGAAATTATCTCTTCAATTAATTTAAAGGTCGGAGATCCGTTATTTAATCTCAACTTAAATGATATTCGACAGAACGTTTTGAGCGTGCCTTGGGTTAAAGATGTAAGCATCAACAGAAATCTACCAAATAGCCTGTTAGTGGTTATTGAAGAGTATCAGCCTTCTGCAATTTGGGAATTTAATAAGGAACAGATTGTTCTTGATAGAGACGGTTACCACATTGAGAACGTTACAGGTCAAAAAGTCTTTGAGGATCTCCTTTTAGTTAAAGGTAAAGAAGCAGATAGCAAAATCAGTGAACTTATTCTGGCTCTTGACGATCATCCCGACATAGCCTCTAGGCTTCAATATGCAATTTTAATAGCAAAAAGAAGATGGGATATTTATATTGATGATCAAGTATTAGTCAAATTACCTACAGGAGATATCAGCGAATCGCTCTTTGATTTAAAGAGGTATTTAAAAGAATATAAATTTATTGAATATGGACACAAAAAAATAGATATGAAGATAAGGGGAAAAATTGCAACTGATAAGTCGCCTAGAAGGCTAATCAATGAATAAAGAGACTTTTCAAAACGATCTTTTTATGGGAGACGCTAGAAAAAATAATCGGTCTAAAGGACTGGTGACGGCAATTGATTTAGGGTCAGATAAAATTGCTTGTTTTATTGCAAGAATTGATCAAGTAACGCGCGAAAGAAGAGCGGCTAGAATCATAGGGGCAGGTTATTGCCAATCGAAAGGAATAAAAAACGGATTAATTATTGATCCATCTGAGGCCGAAAAATCAGTTAGATTAGCTCTCGATAATGCAGAAAATGAAGCATCTGCAGAGGTAAGTAGTGCCTATATATCTATTTCAGGCAGTCACATTAAAAGTTCAATCTTATCAGGAAGAATTCCTGTGTCCGAAAGGGTGGTTAATCAGGATCATGTTGACGCAGTAATAAAAAATGCAAGAAAAAACCTAAATATAGGTGATAAAAGAGTTCTGCATGTTATTCCTTCGAAATTCTTTGTTGATGGTGCCAGAAATGTTCCTGATCCTACTGGATTAATTGCAGATATTCTAGGAATAGAATTAACTCTCATTACATCAAGTAATAACCCTACTATGAATATTGAAAATGTAATTCATAATTGTCATATTGATATCCTAGATATCCTTGCAGAGCCTTATGTTTCAGGATTAGCTTGCCTTCATGAGCATGAAAAAGATTTGGGTTCAGTTTGTATAGATATAGGATCAGGGACAACTTCTATATCAATCTTCTTTGAAGGAACTGTTGTTTATACTAAATCCATAAAAATTGGTGGATGGTATATTTCTAATGATATTGCTAAAGGACTTTCGACACCTTTTGAACATGCTGAAGGCATAAAGAATCTATATGGGAGCACTTTATTTGGTTCAAATGATACGGAACAATTTTATGAAATACCACAATTAGAAGAAAAATCTAGTTCGCGAAGGTCATTTAAATTAAGTGACTTGATAACAATTATAAAACCCAGATATGAAGAAATTCTTGAGATGTCGTTACATGCTATTGAGAATTCAGGATATTCTGAAATTGCAAGAAGAAATGTTGTATTAACAGGCGGTACAACTCATCTAACAGGGAGTCTTGAAATTGCAGAAAGGGTTTTAGATTGTAGTGTTAGATTGGGAATGCCTAAGAAATTAGGGGGTTTATCTGAAAATACCTCAGGACCTGGCTTTTCTTCATGTGCTGGTGTAATAATTCATTCACTTGATCAAAAAAAAAATGAACTGAAGCACTTAAAAAAAAGGTCTAGTTTTACTCAGAAAATTATTAAAAATTTAATGGGAACAGGGTTTTAGAACGCTTTCTTTCCCTTGTTTATAATTAAGAATCAGTTGAAGTATAAGTATCTGATATAGGAGAAGAAATTGTCTATTGAACTATCTGCGCCTGAAGCTGAGAAGTTAAAACCACGTTTAGCTGTACTCGGAGTTGGAGGAGGAGGAGGAAATGTTCTAAGAACAATGATTAAATGTGGCCTTACGGGTGTTGATTTGTATTCGGTTAATACTGATGCACAGGCTCTAGAAGAAAATATTCTTCAAGAAAATACAACAAGAATTCAAATTGGATCCCAAATTACCAGAGGTTTAGGAGCTGGAGCTGACCCTAAGATTGGAAAGAAGGCTGCTCAAGAATCTGCTGAAGAAATTAAAGATCATCTAAGAGGCATTAATATGATTTTTATTTCTGCGTGTATGGGGGGCGGAACAGGAACAGGAGCTGCCCCGATAATTGCTCAAATAGCAAAGGAAATGGGCATTCTTACTGTCGGTGTTGTGACAACCCCTTGGAGATTTGATGGTACGAAAAAAATGAAAATGGCTGAGGAAGGTGTAAAAGAATTATCCAAATGTGTTGATACTTTGATAGTCGTTCCTAATGAAAATGTTTTCAGAGTGGCTAATATTGAAACAAATTTTAATGAATGCAATGAGATCATAAATCGTACATTGTATGATGGGGTGTCTGCAATTAGCTCCCTAATTGTACAGAAAGGAAGAATAAATATAGATTTTGCAGATGTAAAAACGGTAATGGCATTTGTTGGCAAGGCCTCTTTCGGGGTTGGAAAATCTTCAGGTGAAAACAGATCTGTTAGGGCGGCAGAAATGTCAATATCAAACCCAATGCTAGATGAAGTAAATTTAAGAGATGCTCAAGGGTTGCTTATATCTATAACGGCTAGCACGGAAATAACTCTAGCTGAAATGGATTCAGCTGTACATGCAGTAAAAGATCAAAATCATAATCAGGATTGCGAAATCATAACAGGACTTTTTGAAGATGACGACCTAGGTGATGAGATAATAGTTTCTACGGTAGCTACTGGAATGACTAATGAGACTGGTGGTGAAGACAAAATAGTTAATCTAGAAGAAAGCCCTATTTTAGATCAGAAAAATGATCAGACAACTGATGAGAGTGAGAGCGCTAATGATGCAATCCGATCAGTAGAGCTCGAAGTTCGCCAAATTCCACCAGAAACACCAAGAAAAGATGAGAATTACAGAGGTATTGAAGAGAATGATTTAGATGTATCTGTTGATAAGGAAATGGAAGTGGACGAAGATCAGGATGCGAATTTAAATGAAAATATTACAGAACCAGAAGAATGGGAAAATGATGATGGGGTTCCCCTTTTTAAGAGTGATCGTTTTGATAACATTGATGATGATGATCTTGATTCCCAGTTAGAAATACCTGCCTTTCAAAGAAAAAAAAATAATTAATCAAATCTAATCGTTACAAAACGACACAATCTTTTATTTGGCTTAAAGGAATACCACTGTTAACTAAAATGGTATTACTAGAGGCTACTCAATAAAATTTAAAAAGAGTGACAATAAGGAAGTATGAATGTCTACAATAGATTCCCGAATTAAATACCCAAAAATGGATTGTAATTTTATGGAAGCTTCAGGTTTTTATCCTTGGCAAACCACAATTGCTAAATCAGTTTCATCTTCAGGTATTGGTCTTCACAAAGGTGATGATATAAGTTTTATTTTAAATCCAGCTAAAGAAAACTCTGGAATAGTTTTTGTAAGAAAAGATATTGATGCAGACCAATCTGAAAGAACCGTAAAAGCAAGATATGATAATGTTTCGGATACAAACTTTTGTACAACTATAGAAAACAATGATGGTTCTAAGGTATCTACAATAGAACACCTAATGGCAGCTTTATGTGGTTCGGGTATAGATAATATCGAGGTTGAAATTGATGGAGACGAAGTTCCAATTATGGATGGAAGTTCTCTTCCATTTATAAAATTAATTGAAGAAGCAGGAATAGTTAGCCTTCCTATAAAAAGAAAGTTTATAAAGATTCTTGATAAAATTTCCATCAGTGATGGAAATAAAATTTGTCATTTAGAGCCTAGCAAGGGTATGGATTTTTTTGTTTCCATAGATTTTTCTGATAAGGTTATCGGAAAACAGACAATTTCTTTCTCTATGGAGAATGATAGCTTTAAAGATTTTGCTTCTAGCGCTCGTACGTTTGGTTTTATGAAAGATGTTGAGGCATTGAGGTTTTTAGGGCTAGGACTTGGAGGAAGTCTCGATAATTGTATAGTTATAGATAATGATGAGGTTATTAATTCTGAAGGATTAAGACACAAAGACGAATTTGTTCGTCACAAACTCCTTGATGTGGTTGGAGATTTATTTACTTCCGGTTACCGAATCCAAGGAAAATACTCAGGTTATTTGTGTGGTCACTACACAAATAATTTGCTGCTTAAGGAATTATTTGCAAATAAAGACTCTTATGAAATCATTGAGTTGGGCGATAATCATAATCTGAATATTGAGCGTGATGTCGACGTTGCTTAATTTCCTTTATTTTTTTTAATAAGCTTCGTATAGCTCTTTTATTCTTTTAGTAATATAATTACATAATGATCAATCTGAACATTAAATATTTTGTTAAAAATAGTTTATTTATAATAATTTTTGGACTCCTAATTTCTTGTTCAAGTAACGATGGACGACCGGAATACAGGGAAAGGACCTTAGAGGCAATATACAACAATGCGCTCTATAATCTAGAAAGGGGACGTTATCAACAGGCCGCTTTTGAGTTCGATGAAGTTGAAAGGCAGCACCCTTACTCTTCTTGGGCACGAAGGGCAATGTTGATGTCAGCTTATACCTATTATTTACAAAATAAGTATGATGAAGCTATTTCTTCTGCGCAGCGATTTATATCATTACATCCGGGTAATAAGTATGCTGTTTACGCTTACTATCTTATTGGTCAATCCTACTATGAACGTATTTCTGATGTTGCAAGAGACCAAAAAATAACCGAAATGGCCTTAGAGTCCTTTATAGAAATCATTAGGCGCTATCCTGAAACAGATTATGCAAGAGACGCACAAATGAAAGTAGATTTGACTATGGACCATCTTGCTGGGAAGGAAATGTATATTGGTAGATATTATTTAAAACAAAGCGCATTTCTTGCTGCGATCAATCGTTTCAGAAGTGTTGTGGTTGACTACAAGACAACAAGCCATACTCCTGAGGCTCTTCATAGAATTGTTGAGGCATATATCTCGTTGGGCCTAATGGAAGAGGCAAAGGCTACTGCTTCTGTTTTAGGATATAATTTCCCAAATAGTCAGTGGTATAAGGACAGTTATGAGTTAGTCAAACGTTTTCCTTAATAAGCACCCTTATGAATATCGATCAGAAAATCAAAAAAAAAGATTCACAAAAAGAACTTGTTAAGCTCTACAAAGAATTAGAGTTTCATAACCAGAAATATCACCTAGATGACGATCCTCAAATTTCAGATACAGAATTTGACAAGTTATTCAGACGCGCTACTGAGATTGAAAAAGAATTTCCTGAATTAAAGAGAAAAAATTCACCAACTGATTTAGTTGGCGCAAAGCCATTAGAAAAATTCAATAAGGTAAAACATTCTATACCTATGTTGTCTATTCAAAATGCAAAAGATCTAAATGAAGTTCAAAGTTGGATTGATAGCCTTAGTAGTTTTTTAATGCTTGATCAGAATCAGCAGATTGAGTTTGTTGCTGAACCTAAAATTGACGGCTTATCTGCAACAATAATATACGAGGAAGGCAAAATGGTCCTTGGGGCGACGAGAGGGGATGGTTCTTATGGTGAAGATGTTACTGAGAATTTGAAAACGATTGTAGATATACCAAAAAAAATTAACGAAAAGAAAGCTCCTAAAGTTCTTGAAGTCAGGGGAGAAGTTTATATTTCCCATGAGGATTTTGATGAATTGAATAGATTACAAGAAGAGAGTGGAAAAGATTTGTTTAAGAATCCGAGGAATGCTGCAGCAGGATCTTTAAAACAACTTGACCCAATGGAAACATCTAAAAGACCATTACGTTTTTTTGCATATAGTTGGGGTAGAATATCTCCATTATTATACGAAAAACATAGTGATATAATAAATAATTTCAATGATTTAGGATTACCAGTTAATCCTTTATCAACAGTTCATGATTCTCTAAAATCATTGGAAAAATATTACGATGAAATACTCAGAAAAAGAATAGATATTGGTTATGACATTGATGGAATTGTCTACAAATTAAATAGACTTGACTGGAGAGAAAGACTCCAGTCAACTGACCACCACCCACGTTGGGCAATTGCTCACAAGTTTCCTTCTGAAAGGGCAGCTTCAGAGATCATTGATGTTCACATTCAGGTAGGAAGAACAGGAGTACTGACTCCTGTCGCAAGATTGAAACCGGTTATGATTGGAGGGGCGGTGGTTTCAAATGCCAGTTTGCATAATTATGAAGATATACAAAAAAAGGATATCCGAATTGGTGACAAAGTTTGGGTTCAGAGGGCAGGTGATGTCATTCCCCAGGTGATCGAGGTTATTAAATCAAAAAGGAAGGACAGTTTAAGAGAAATCAAGATTCCTGAAAAATGTCCTGTTTGTGGGTCCCCCGCAGAAAAAGAGTTGTTGTCCGATAAAGATGGAAAAAAAATGTCCTATGAAAAATATATTCGCTGCACTGGCGGTTTTTCTTGTTCATCTCAAGCAAAGGAAAGACTAAAGCATTTTGTTTCAAAAGAGGCTTTCGATATAGATGGTATTGGTGAAAAGCAGGTTAATGATTATTTTGATATGGGTCTGATTAAAGATCCTATTGATATCTTTTCTCTTGAGAAAAAATATAGGGATAACCCCCCGAATATATGGATCTATACTTCAGGATCAAAATCAAAGATCAATACTATAAAAGATAGTGCAATAAAACTATTCAAGGCAATTGAAGATAAGAAAGAAATAAAGTTGGATAGATTCATCTTTGCTTTAGGAATACGGCACTTGGGGTCATCAACAGCCTCTCTTCTCGCTAGCCATTTTGTCTCTCTCAAAAAGATGGTTTCAGTGTTTTCCAATATTTCTCTTTCCGAGGAACTGAATGAAGTGAAATCCCTAGATGGGATTGGTGGTAAAGTGGTAGAATCATTGCAAACTTTTTTTGATAGAACTGAGACACGTAATCTTGTGAAGAATTTATTAGCATCAGGTGTAACGGTTAGGGACTACGAGAAGATTGAATCTGATAGCAAGATATCAGGAAAAAGAATAGTTATTACAGGAACGTTAAGCGGAATGAGTAGGGCAGAGGCGAAGGTCAGGATAGAATCGCTTGGAGCAAAAGTTGTATCGAGTATTTCTAAAAAAACTGATTTTATTATAACAGGTGTAAAACCTACAATTTCAAAGGTAGAGCAAGCTAATAAACTCAGCATAAATGTTTTTGATGAGAATAAATGGGAAGAATTTCTTTCTACAACGGAAGAGTAGAATTTTTAAGCCATTCCTTTTCCTGTTTGTTCATAAATGGTGATAATTTCTTATAGACTTTTTTATGATACGAATTTAACCAATATGTTTCTTGGTTATTCAAAAGGTGTTTATTGATGAGGTTTTTATCTAAAGGTGCAAGCGTCAAGGTTTCAAAACAAAGATCTACGTCTTTTTTTCTACTATTCTTTACAACAACTAGGTTTTCAATTCGTATCCCATAAGCTCCTTCTTTGTAATACCCGGGTTCATTAGATACGATCATTCCCTTTTCAAGGGGAACTGCTGATCGTGGAGATATACTTTGGGGACCCTCATGGACACCAAGATAGCTTCCCACTCCATGTCCAGTCCCATGATCGAAATTGAGACCCTCTTTCTTTAAAAACTTTCTAGCTAAGGTATCAAGTTTAATTCCAGTTTCGCCATATTTGAAATGATTAGTTGCAACCGCAATATGTCCTTTAAGCACAAGCGTAAAATTATTAATTTTTTCTTCAATTATATCTAAAATATTATTATTTATCCCTAGGGTTCTTGTTACATCAGTTGTCCCACATTTGTATTGTCCTCCAGAGTCCAAAAGAAAAAGGTCCCCAGGTTTTAGAACTTTGTTGGTTTTTCGATTTGATTTGTAATGGATTATTGCCCCATTACTTCCTGTCCCAGAAATTGTATTAAATGACAATGATTTGAGGTCTTTATTTCTTTTTCTAAATTCTAAAAGTTTTTTTTGGGCTGTCAGCTCATCTATTTTCATTTTTTTAGTATTTTTCTCTAGCCAAAATAAGAATTTCGTTAAAGCAACTCCATCGTTCAAATGAGCTTCAAACATTCCTTTTATTTCAACGTTATTTTTGCAAGCTTTCATGAGTGTTGTAGGGTCTTTCCCCTCTTTGTATGAAAGTGAAAGTCCTCTTATAAGTTTCGAATGATATCGGGATGTATGATCAGGATCATATTGAGTTTTCTTAAACTTCATCTTCTTTAAATACGCTTCGATTTCTCCAATCTTACATATTTCGACATCATCACCGATCCAATAATTTATTTTTTTGTCTATGGTTTTATTATCTGTAAATAACGCAACTTTATTGTTTTTATCTATTATCAGATGACTACGAAGGATAGGGGTGTGTTCAAGATCCTGCCCTCTTATATTCAGTATCCAACATACATTTTCAGGTTGCGAAACAAGAAGAGAATCTGCGCCTTCATTTGTTATCGATTTAAGAATTTTTCTCTTTTTCACAGAGGATTCTATTCCTGAATACTTAAGCTCATGCATAAAAATAGGGTTTTTATACTTTTTTTGTCTTTTCCATATTAAATCCAGTAGATTTTTAGTCTCAATAAATTCTATATTTGATATTTTGCAAGCCTTTTTTATTCTTTGATAATTTGATTGCGACACTGTTTTTGGATCGAATCCTATCCTTCTATTTTTAAATGGATTCTTTTTAATCCATTTTACAAAACCAGGATCAATAAGATGTTCATATTCAAAAATTTTTGGGTTGGTTTCTTTTCTGACTTGTGTTGTATATCTGCCATCTACAAAAATAATTGCTTTTTTTAAAGATATAAAGCTAAGGCCTGCTGAGCCACTGAAATTAGTAAGCCAGCTCAGTCTTTCTGCATATTTTGGAAGATATTCGCTTAATAATTCATCTTCATGTGGCAACAAATAACCATCAATGTTGTTTGTTTTAAACAACATTCTCAATTTACCTATATTATTTCTACTATTTTCCAAGATTATCCACAGTTGTTTTTCTTAATTATAACTCTTCTACAAAATTTTCCATAACTTTTCTTGTGCCACCCTTACCAAAATTTATAGTTAATTTTTTACCATCAACACTTAACACTTTTCCTTCCCCAAACTTCTTATGAATAACTTTTGAGCCCATATGAAATGATGAATTGTTAGAATTTTCAATAAATTTAGTGTTTTTGTGTTCCAATGATTGAGTGTCGGTAAAATTCTTTCCTCTTTCCCATCCCGGAGTCTCGTAGTCAGACTGGTCAAAGTCGCTGAAATCTTTTTTCTTAAATAATTCTTTCTCGCCCGAAAAGTGAGACATATTTAATTCTGTATTATTTTCTGGTAACTCATTCACAAATCTGGATGGTACAGACGAAATCCATTGGTTGTGCATCTTTCTGTTTGCTGAAAAAAATATAGAAGATTTTTTCTTTGCGCGTGTAATTCCTACATAAGCAAGACGCCTTTCTTCTTCAAGGGAATCCTGACCTCCTTCGTCTATAGCTCTTTGATTAGGAAATACTCCTTCCTCCCATCCGGGAAGAAAAATATAATCAAACTCTAATCCTTTAGCTGCGTGAAGGGTCATTAAACTTACTTTTTGACCATCCTGATCCCTGTCAATTTCCATTACTAGTGAAATGTGCTCAAGATAGGCTTGTATACTTTCAAAGGGTTCCAGTGATTTGAATAACTCATATATATTTTCCACTCTTCCTGTAGAAGTTAGAGACTCATCCTTCCTTAGCATTTCCAAATACCCTGAATCTTCAATAATCATTTCTGCTAGTTCATTATTGTTATGTTTATCAATCTGATCATGCCATCTGTATATTAGATTTATGAGTTGCAATAAGGATTCCTTGGTTTTTCCTTTAAATGTTGAATTTATGATTAGATCATTTGAGGCCTCTATCATCGGGATATTATTTTTCTTTGAGTAATCCCTTATTTTTTTTACAGAGGTCTCTCCAATTCCTCTTTTCGGCGTATTGATTACTCTTTGTAGCGCCAAGCTATCCGTGGGGAGCAATGCAAGACGAAGATAAGCATTACAGTCCCTTATTTCCTTCCTTTCGTAAAACCTTGGTCCGCCTATAACCTTGTATGGTAGACCTATAGAAATAAACCTATCTTCAAATTCACGCATTTGAAAGCTTGCTCTGACCAGCACTGCTGCTTCATTTAAATCCCGATTTTTTTGCATAATGGATTCAAGTTCGGTTGATATTATCCTTGCTTCTTCCTCGCCATCCCATACCGAGGTAACTAAGACTTTTTCTCCATCACCAGAACTTGTCCATAACGTTTTTCCTAAGCGCGAACTGTTTTTTTCTATTAATTTTGATGCAGCGCCCAAAATATGACCGCTGGATCTATAATTTTCTTCGAGTCGAATAATCTTTGAATCTTTAAAATCCTTTTCGAATCGCAGAATGTTAGAGACTTCTGCACCCCTCCAAGAATAAATAGATTGATCATCATCCCCTACACAACAGATATTCTTTGATTTGTCAGAAATTAATCTAAGCAATTTGTACTGTGCCGTATTGGTATCTTGATATTCATCCACTAGTGTAAATTTGAACCTTTTCTGGTAACTTTCAAGAATATCGGTGTTTTCTTCAAACAGACGGATAACTTCTAAAATTAAATCTCCAAAATCCGCGGCATTAAAAAATTTTAGCCTTTCCTGGTATAATGCATATAATTTTTTTCCTTTTCCATTGGCAAAATAATCCTTTTCGCCTGAAGAAATTTGGTTTGGGTAAAGCCCTTTATTTTTCCATTGATCGATGAGATTTAGCAGTATTTTTGGAGACCATCTTTTTTCATCTATATTTTCATCTATTATGATCTGTTTTAATAGTCTGGTCTGGTCATCGGTATTGAGAATAACAAAATTGTTTTTTAGTTCAATCTTTTCGGGATGATATCGAAGTATTTGAGCACCAATCGAGTGAAATGTTCCAAGCCATTTTAAGCCGGAGGACAAATCCCCGATTTGTTTATTGACTCTTTCCTTCATTTCGTTAGCCGCCTTATTTGTAAAAGTTACTGACAATAGTTCGCCTGGGAGGGCTTTTCTTTCTATTAGAAGTCGAATTAATCGTGTTGTTAAAACGCCTGTCTTCCCTGTTCCGGCTCCTGCCAGCACCAATAAAGGACCTTCATCATGAAATACAGCTTTTCTTTGAGGCTTGTTGAGTCTGCTGAAGATTTCAATTTCTTCATAATTTATTTGGGGTGTCTTTTCGATCATTTTCTATGGATTTTAATATATAAACACGAATTTCAGAAGCAAGACTTCCTTTCCTATCTTTTTTATCAATTTTTTGAATTAGATCATCAAGTTTTAAGTTTCCTTTACTTGCTATCCTTTTCAATTGTAACCAGAATTCTTTTTCTAAGGCTATGCTAGTGTTATGCCCTGATAAAACTATTGTTTTTTTTATTTGATTAGACATTCCTTAGGATGGAGATACCATTTTTTCTGGATCAATAATTTTATCAAATTCCTCTTCTGAAATACAACCTGACTTTAAAGCCTCTTCCCTTAAAGTTGTTCCATTTTTATGTGCTTTTTTTGCTATTTCTGAGGCTTTGTCATATCCAATATTTGGTGTTAAGGCTGTTACAAGCATTAGCGAATTGTCTATATGTTCTTTAATCCTCTTTTCATTTGGCCGAATACCTTTAACACAATTTTTCTCAAAACTTTTAATACCATCTGAAAGAATTTTGATTGATTGTAAAACGTTATAAGCAATTAAAGGTTTGAAGACGTTAAGTTCAAGATGTCCTTGGCTTCCAGCCATACTTATACTGGTATGGTTACCCATAACCTGTAAACAGATCATTGTCATAGCCTCACATTGAGTCGGGTTCACTTTTCCTGGCATTATTGATGATCCTGGTTCATTCTCTGGTAGTTGTATCTCACCTAATCCTGATCTAGGTCCAGAACCTAAAAGTTTGATATCACTTGCTATTTTAAAAAGTGATGATGCAAGTGTATTTAAGGATCCCGAGAAATCTACTAAGGCATCATGGGTGGCTAATGCCTCAAATTTGTTATCTGCTGTTTGAAAGGGTTCTCCTGTAAAAGAAGTACATTCTAAGGCAAACTCTTTATCAAAACCTTCCTTTGTGTTTAAACCTGTTCCAACGGCGGTCCCACCTTGGGCTAAAAAATATAAATCCTCTAAGGCGTTATTTATTCTGCTAATATTTTTTTCTATCTGAATATAATAACCAGAAAATTCTTGTCCCAAAGTTATTGGCGTTGCATCCTGAAGATGGGTTCTTCCTATTTTTGTAATTTTTGCAAACTTTTTTGATTTATCCTCAAGAGATTTGGAGAGATCTAATAAATTAGGCATTAAATTTTCTTTAGTTTCAATTACAGACGCTATATGCATTGCTGTTGGAAAGGTATCATTTGAAGATTGAGAACAATTACAATGGTCGTTAGGGTGAACAGGATCTTTTGTTCCAATTTTCCCTTTTAATATTTCTATTGCTCGGTTAGATATAACCTCATTTGCATTCATGTTTGTTTGTGTTCCTGAGCCGGTTTGCCACACAACTAGAGGGAAATGTTTATTTAGTTTTCCTGATATTACTTCCTCCGATGCTTGAATTATGGCATCAGCAATTTCTACCTCTATTAATCCTTGAGACTTATTCACTTTTGCAGCCGCTAATTTAATTATTCCTAAAGCTCTTATAATAGCTTCGGGCATTAGTTCATTTCCAATCTTGAAGTTCTCAAGTGATCTTTGGGTTTGCGCTCCCCAGTATTTATCTTTTGGAACAGATATGGACCCAAAGCTATCTGTTTCTTTTCTAGTTTCCGTCAAAAATGTTCTCCTGAAAGAATCGTCACATTATAACTCAACTAAAAAATAGAGCTAGAACAATGAAAATAAAATTGAGCGAGGAGCTTCTGTTGCCAGGTGCTCCTCAAACCCCGCCTAATTATGCAACTAATTAGGAGTTATATTGAGCAGCTCGCACTTAAGCAGCGAGAGCTAACTCTGCATAGTCGTCATTTGCAACTATAAATAAGCCCGATAACGGTGGTACAATGCCGAGCAAAAAGAAAATCTTTACACTTTCGTCGATCCTATTTCACCCCCATAAATTTTTGGTGGAGGTGCCGGGTACCGCCCCCGGGTCCGATAAGTTTATTACAAAATCCGTTTATTGCTATAGCTGATAAACAGCAATGTATTTATATAACTAATTAATTAAAATTTGAAGTGTCAAATAAGTAGTTTAAAATAGGTTAAGAATCGGAGCTCTTTAGTGCAACAATATTTAGATCTTATTAATCACGTTATCAATGATGGAAATAACAAATCCGACAGAACCGGAACCGGCACTAGATCGGTTTTTGGCTACCAAATGAGATTTGATCTTAAAAATAGTTTTCCTCTTTTAACCACCAAGAAGATTCACTTTAAATCGATAATTTATGAATTACTGTGGTTTTTAAACGGTGACACAAACATAAAATATTTAAATGAAAACGGAATAAGTATCTGGAATGAGTGGGCAGACGAAAACGGTGATTTAGGACCAGTCTATGGTTATCAGTGGCGATCATGGCCTTCTAAAACTGGAGGTAAAATAGATCAAATCAGCTATTTAATTGAACAGCTTAAAATGAATCCGGATTCAAGAAGACACATAGTATCTGCCTGGAATCCTTCTGATGTTGATGAGATGGCGCTACCCCCATGTCATTGTTTATTTCAATTCTACGTTAGTCAAGGAGCATTATCATGCCAACTCTATCAGAGATCAGCAGATATTTTCTTAGGAGTGCCTTTTAATATCGCTTCATACTCTCTTTTAACAATAATGATTGCAAAGATACTTAATTTAAAACCTGGAGAATTTATCCATACTTTCGGGGATGCGCATCTTTATAACAATCATTTTGATCAGGCTAGAGAGCAAATTCAAAGAACACCTAAGACATCACCCAAAATAAAAATTTTGTCGAGCCCTGACTCAATATTTGATTTTCAATATAATGATTTTGTGCTTGAGGATTACAATCCACATCCTCACATATCGGCACCTATAGCTGTTTGATAAGATGTTAATTAGTCTTATTGCGGCAGTAGCAAAAAATAGAGTTATAGGAGAAAAAGGAAAGTTACCTTGGAACCTGCCCTCGGATTTGAAAAAATTCAGAGAATTAACCATACATAAACCTATTATTATGGGAAGAAAAACTTGGGAATCTATTGGAAGGCCGCTCCCCAATAGAGACAATATTGTAGTTACAAAGAAAACTGACATTAAAGTAGATGGTATAATTATTTGTTCAAGCCCAGATCAAGCCCTTTACGAGGCAAAGCTTAGGGCTGCGCACAGGAATTCGAATGAAATTATGATTATTGGTGGCGGGTATATCTACAAAGAATATATGGATAAAGCTGATAAAATATATATTACAGAAGTAGATTTGGAGCCTATTGGTGATGCCTTTTTCCCTTCAATAGACTTTAATTTGTACAAAGAGATTAGTAGAGAGCCGAAAGCAAAAAATGAAGGTGACAGCGCTTATCATTCATTAGTAATATATGAGAAAAATAGATAGGATAATTTTATGAAAAAGACGTATGAAGAGTTAACTGATGATCTTCTTTTTCCAGAAGGTCCTATATTTATGCCTGACGGCTCAATAGTATTAGTCGAGATTGCTAGGGGTACTTTAACAAGAGTTAATGTGAATGGAACAAAAGATATTATTGCTGAATTGGGGGGTGGGCCAAATGGAGCTGCTGTCGGCCCTGATGGGTGTGTTTATGTCTGTAATAATGGTGGTTTTGAATGGCATGACATTGATGGCCTTTTAATTCCTGGAGGTCAAGGTAAAGATTATTCTGGAGGAAGAATCGAAAAAGTTGATCTCAAAACAGGATTATCTGAGGTTATATACTCTGAATGTGATGGTAATCCATTAAAAGGACCTAATGATATTGTATTTGATAAGCAAGGAGGGTTTTGGTTCACGGATTTAGGTAAAACCTATGGCAGACAAAAAGACCAGGGAGCATTATTTTATGCAAAAATTGACGGTTCATTTATCAAAGAAGTTGTTTTCCCAATTGAAAGTCCTAATGGTGTTGGTTTATCTCCTAATGAAGATGTTGTTTATGTTGCCGATACGACACCAGGAAGATTATGGGGTTATCCGATTTCTGAGCCTGGAGTTATTAAGGGTCCAAAATCTTTTGGAATTCATAGCGGTGTGCATTTTATTCACGGTTCATCAGAATTAGTTTTATTTGACTCTTTAGCTGTAGATTCTGAGGGATGGATAAATGTTGCAACCATTTTTAAGGCAGGAATCACAAGAATATCGCCTGATAAGTCTAAATATGAATTCTTTGAGACGGATGATATGTTAACAACTAACATTTGTTTTGGGGGAGATGACTTAAAGACGGCTTTTATAACATTATCTTCAACAGGTAGATTAGTTAAGACTGATTGGGATGTAGCCGGTCATAAGCTTAATTTTTAATAAAAAATCTACAATATTTTATAAAATCCTAAAAACCAGCCAAAGGTTTTTTTTGTTACTTCACGAAAATTCAACTAAACCTATTAATTTATTTGCTATCTTATTAAAATAATCTTTTTTAAGTTTTGTTGGATCTCCTTGATCAGAGTTAATTCTAATTTCTTTGTCCAGCGGTATAGACCCAAGGAAATCTATATTTATATTAGCAGCTAAGTTCTTGGCGCCATCTTTTCCAAAAATGTCCTCCCTTTGACCATCTGGAAGTAGGAAGTAAGACATATTTTCAACTATGCCTAGGATTCGAATATTAACTTTATTAAACATTCCAATAGCCTTTTTAGCGTCATTCAGTGCTACTGCTTGAGGTGTTGAAATAATAATAGCTCCATCAAGAGGCAGATGCTGGGAAACGGTTATTTGTGCATCTCCTGTCCCGGGGGGCATATCAACTATTAAAATTTCTAGATCTCCCCAAAACGTATCCGTAGCCATTTGTTTTATGGCCGAATGTACCATTGGTCCTCTCCATATCACAGGTTGGTCTTCATCAATAAGAAATCCTATAGACATCACTTTTATTCCATTAAAATCAAAAGGAATTATTTTTTTGTCTTCCGTAACATCAGGTTTTCCTTTCAGGTTCAACATATGTGGAATTGAAGGGCCATAAATATCAGCATCAAGCAAACCGACTTTTCTTCCCATATCCTTTAATGCTGAAGCGAGGTTTACAGCTAACGTAGATTTTCCGACTCCTCCCTTACCACTTGCCACAGCGATAATTTTCTTTACTCCTTCAACCTTACTCACTTTTTTTGTCTTAACTGATTTTTCTTCTACCTTGTTATCCTTTGACATATTAGTCAAAACGCATGTAGCCGATAAAATCCCTTCGTCCTTTATAAGAGCATTTTCTATTTGTTTTCTGAGTGGGTCTATAGTTTTAAAGTTTTCTTGATTGGCAAAGATAGATATCTGGACATGTCCGTCTTTACAGATAATATCTTCTATTAAACCTTCATCAATAAGGTTTCTTCCATTGGAGAATTTGGTTTCTTTAATTATTTTCTCTATTTTTTTTCTAGATATCTCAGGCATTTATTAATTTTTTCATTAAATTTTGTTAATATTAATAAATTTCATTTACCTATTGTCAAAGAATGTCTTATAAGACCTTTATAGATAAAGTTTATTTTATTGAAATGGTTAATATTATTAAAAATAACAGTGATTGGAATGGAGATAATCAAAATCCATGGGGTGGACGCTCTGACAGGCAGAGGCCCTCCAATTTTGATAACCCTTTTGAAGGTTTGCAAAAACTAGTAAAGAATTTTCTTCCTGGTGGAGGAAGGGGTTGGAAAGGATTTGCTCTTCTATTTTTAATCCTATTTTCTCTTTGGGCATTAAGTGGAATTTATAGGGTGAATGCAGATGAACAAGGTGTAGTTCTTAGATTCGGAAAATTTATAAGTCAAACTGGACCAGGTTTGCATTACCATCTTCCTTGGCCAATAGAAAGCGTTCAAACACCAAAGGTAACTATTGTTAACAGAATAGATATTGGAATGAGAGGCGCACAGAATACAGGTTTTTCTAATCCTAATCGTTCAATGCGTGATGTTCCTGAAGAAAGTTTAATGTTAACGGGCGATGAAAATATAGTCGATATAGATTTTACTGTCTTTTGGGTAATTAGTGATGCATCAAAATTTTTATTTAATATCCAATACCCCGAAAGAACAATTAAAGCCATTGCTGAGAGTGCTATGCGTGAAGTAGTAGGTAATTCTGAGATTCAACCTATACTTACTGGCGCAAGGCAAAGAACCGAAGAGTCAGTAAGAGATTTAATGCAAACTACACTTAATTTATATGGAGCAGGCGTTCAAGTGCGCGAGGTAAAAATGCAGAAAGTTGATCCTCCATCTGCTGTTATTGATTCATTTCGAGATGTCCAGGCGGCCAGAGCCGATCAAGAAAGAGCACGAAACGAAGCAAATGCCTATGCTAATAAGGTTGTGCCTGAAGCCCAAGGAGAATCTGAAAAGATAAGAAGAGATTCAGAAGCTTATCAATCCCAAACTGTTGCTGAAGCTGAAGGTCAGGCCACAAGATTCGTCTCTATTTATTCTGAATATATTGAAGCTAAAGACGTTACGAGAAAGAGAATGTTTTTAGAGACAATGGAGAAGACCTTTAAAGAGATGAATAAGGTCATTATTGACGGTGACGCTGTTGGAGGGCAAGGCGTTTTACCATATCTACCTTTAAACGAAATTAGGAGAAAGGGAGATAATTAGAATGAGTGGAAAACAAATCATTTTTGCTTTTCTTGCAGGTACAATATTTTTGCTTACGATCAACACTTTTTTTTCAATTCATGAGACGAAACAAGCAATAGTTCTACAATTTGGAAGACCTGTAGGAGCCCCAATAACTGATGCTGGCCTTAAAATTAAAATACCCTTTATCCAACAAGTTCATTACTTGGATAAAAGGGTCCTTGATTTGGACTCCCCTGCAGAGGAAGTTATCGCGTCGGACCAGAAAAGGCTGGTTGTAGATTCAATCACCCGATGGCAGATTAGCGATCCTTTACAATTTTATATTAGTGTTAGGGATGAAAGATTGGCGCGTTCAAGACTCCAAGCAATTGTTTCTTCAAGTTTACGATCAGTATTGGGTGGTGAAGAATTTGTCACCGTTGTTCGTGATAATAGAGACGCGCTTATGAAGAGAATTACTGAGAGAGTTAATGAACAATCTGTTTCTTTAGGAATCAATATTGTGGATGTAAGAATTAAACGTGCGGATCTTCCAGATGCTAATAGCCAGGCTATATATAGAAGGATGCAGACTGAACGACAACAAGAGGCGGCAGAATTTAGGGCTAAAGGACAAGAAATCTCAAGGGGAATTAGAGCGGAAGCTGAAAAAACAGTAACAGTTGTATTGGCAGAAGCTACTAGAGATTCAGAAGTCATTAGAGGTAAAGGTGACGCATGCAGAAATAGAATTTTTGCGTCCGCTTATGGTTTGGATCCAGATTTCTTTGCTTTTTACAGATCTATGCAATCGTATGAAAAAGCTCTTGGAGACGGGACAACAATTGTTCTTTCACCTGATAGTGATTTTTTAAAGTTTCTCAGCAACCCCAATGCAAAATCAAGTGATAACCTTCCTAAAGATAAGGGATTAACAGCCGAAAATAGTAAATTGATAAATCTTATAAAGACCAACGAAAGGTTAAGGAATATAATATGCCCAGAGTTGTTGACCCAAGTTAAACAATAATTTATCAAGATGAATAAATACAAATTAATTCTTTATTCTACTATTTTTAGTGTTTTTTTCCTTTCAAGCGCTAATTCGATTAGTTTACCTGATTTTACTGAATTGGCTGAAAAGTATGCACCATCAGTAGTAAATATTCTTTCAGAAAAAAAAGTCGAAGAAAAAGAAACTGACGATAAAGAGGATTATCCAGGAGGGCGTTCTCCTTTCCCTTTTTTTGATGATGAGCGTTTTCGAGATTTTTTTGATAGAAGACAACCCCCAAGAGATAGAAGGCCTCAAAGATCAGGGGGATCAGGATTTATAATTTCTGAAGATGGCTATATTGTTACTAATAATCATGTAGTTGAAGGAGCAACGTCGGTTAAGGTAACACTAAATAATGACGAAACATTTGATGCAGAAATAGTTGGATTGGACTCTAGAATGGACTTGGCCTTGTTGAAGGTTAATGCTGACAGGAAGCTTCCTTTCATATCATTTGGTGATAGCAAGAAGTCAAGGGTAGGCGAATGGGTTATTGCTATAGGTAATCCTCTAGGTTTAGGTGGATCAGTAACAGCGGGAATTATTTCTGCTTTAGGCAGGGATATTAGATCGGGTCCTTACGATAGCTTTATTCAAACGGACGCCCCAATTAATAGAGGAAATTCTGGCGGGCCTCTAATTAATCTAGATGGGGAGGTTATTGGTGTAAATACAATGATTTATTCACAGACCGGAGGTTCAATAGGTATAGGATTCTCTATCCCTTCTGAACTTGTCTCGCCGGTAATAAAACAACTAAAAGAATATGGTGAAACTAGAAGGGGGTGGCTTGGAGTCTTAATTCAAGAGGTTACTGAGGAAGTTGTCAAAGATATGGATCTGAATGAAGAAAGAGGGGCTTTGATTCAGGAAGTTGTAAAAGGGGGACCCGCTGAGAAAGGTGGAATTGAGAAAGGGGATGTTATTTTAAAATTTGATGATTTTCCTATAAATAAAATGAGAGATTTGACTACAAAGGTTGCAAATTCAGAAATAGGTAAAAAAGCAAGGATTGAGTTAGTCCGATTCGGAAAGAAAATAAATCTTACAGTCAAATTAGGCAGATTAGAGGGCAACGAAGATTCTTATGTACCCGGAAACGAAAGCAAAACCTCTCAAAAGATTCTTGGACTAAGTTTTGGAGAACTTACCCAGGAAATAAAAAGAAAATATAGAGTTCCTTCAAATATAGAGGGAGTAGCAGTAATAGATGTTGGAGAAGATTCAGAGGCGTTTTCAAAGAAAATTACTACTGGAAGTGTTTTAATGAGTATAACTCATCAAAAGATTTCAGGGAATCTTACCTATCAATCGACAGTTCAAGTCAATGATCCTGTTCAAGCTTTTGAACTCCTTAAGGAACGCCAAGAGGCAGGTGATAAAAGGATTCTTCTTAGAGTCTGGAGACCCGAGTATAGGGTTTCTTCTTTGGTCGCATTATCCTTTGGTAAGGAATAATTAAATTAAAGTTTTGAATTTTAGATTAATCTGAAAGTTGAAACGACAGCAACCCATCTAGAAGCTTAGGCTCGAACCATGTAGATTTTGGAGGCATAATCTTATTTGACTCAGCAACATTAATTAAAGCTTCTATTGGAGTGGGAAAAAGTGAAAAAGCTAAGCTATTCTCACGTTTATCTGTTAGGGTTTCTAACTCTGATAATCCTCTTGCCCCACCTACAAATTCAATTCTTCTGTCTGTTCTTACTTCAGTAATTCCTAGTATGTTAGATATAAGATATTCATGCAACAAGGAAACATCTAATGATTTTACTGGATCTTCTTCTTTTATGAGGTTTGTATTGACTTGTAATCGGTACCAAGTTTTATCTAAATACATTCCAAACTCACCTTGCTTTAAAGGTTTATAGGGTTTTTCGCTAACCTCCACTTCAAAGAAATCTTTTATTAAGTGTAAAAGGTTTTCTGTTGTATTTCCATTCTTTCCATGAATTACTCGATTGTAATCTAGAATCGTCATTTCAGAATCAGGAAATGCTACAGCCAGAAAAAAATTGTAGGGCTCTAATCCATTATGATTGGGATTCTTATCAAGGATATTCTTGCTAACTCTTGAAGCAGCCGCTGATCTGTGATGTCCATCTGCTATAAACATTTTTTTTAAAGAGTTTAATTTATTAACTAAAATATCAATTTCTTCTTTTCTTCCTATTTTCCAGATTTTATGAACGGAAGAGTCAATTGCATTAACTTCGTAAAGAGGTTTATTGGATTTTAATTCCTGCAATTTTTCTTTGATTTCGTTATTATTCTTATAAGTTAAAAGAACAGGACCTGTTTGGGTTTTAAGTTCGTCGATGTTTCTTGCTCTATCATCTTCTTTAGCTAGAGTTGTATACTCATGTTTTTTTATGAAGTTTGAATCGTAAGCCGCAATTGAGGCGACACAGGCAATACCAGTCTGAGATTTATTATTGAAGATAATTTCATATATATATAATGCATCGTCCTCATCTTTAATTAGTATTTTTTTATCAATTAGATGTGAAAGATTTTCTCTTCCTTTTTTGTAAACCTCAGGATCATTTAATTTAGTATTTTCAGGTAAATCAATTTCTGGTTTTGATATATGAAGAAAGCTATAAGGTCTGTTTTCCACCATTTTCCTGGCTTCTGTAGAACTTAAAACATCATATGGTGGCGCAATGACATCATCGACCTTTTCTGGAATAGGTCGAAGGGCCTTAAAAGGTTTTATTAGATTTCTATTTTTACTATTCATTTTTGAAAAATATGCATTTGCAATTTTTTTTAAAGATTTAATAAGGTCAACATAGTATTATTTGTTCAAATTTTATAGGTTTATTTATTTAGCGAAGAGATTATGAATATCTAATTACCATGAATCAAATTATTCTTATAGCTGGTGCTACAGCATCAGGAAAGTCTACCTTTGCAAAAAATATTGCAAAAAAATTAGGTGGTGAAATAATTAATGCCGATTCAATGCAGGTCTATAAAGATTTAAAGATATTAACTGCAAGACCGAACCATAATGAGGACAATATTCCTCATCATATGTATGGTTTCTTAGATGGTAAAGAATATTGGTCAGTAGGAGAATGGATTAAAGAAGCAAGTGAAATAACTGAATCAATTTTAAAAAAAGACAAAATCCCAATTTTTGTTGGCGGAACCGGTCTTTACTTCAAGTCTTTAACTGACGGAATCTCCTCTATTCCAAATGTAGATGAATCTGTTCGAACAATTCTTAATCAAGAATACCAAAAATATGGATTAAGCCAACTTAAAAAAGAACTTGATAGCGTTGATCCGTTAATTGCGTCAAAAATTGATTCGAACGATAAACAAAGGATTTTAAGAGCATTGGAGATCTATAGAGGGACAAAAAAGAAAATGTCAGATTTCTGGAATGAAAAACGTATTAAATATTTCAATAACCCGTTAATAAAAATCATCCTAAAATCTTCGAGAGAAGCTTTGTACAAGAATTGCGACACTAGGTTTGATAAAATGATAAAAAACGGTGCAATCGAAGAAGTAGAGTTATTAATAAAGAAAAAGTTAAATAAAGATATGCCAATAATGAAAGCTATAGGGGTTAAAGAAATATCCTCCTATTTAGAAAAGACTATTACTTTAGATGAAGTCGGTAATCTTATAAAATTCAGAACACATCAATATGCAAAAAGACAATTAACTTGGGCCAGGAATCAGATGATTACGTGGGAAGAGGTATCTACGCAAGATTCAGATAGTTTTATAGATAAAATTATTAAAAAATTATAAAAATTCTTGACCTTTGACAATTTAAAATCTAGTTTTCGCATATTTAATTAATTATATGGTTATTAAAAATGACAGAATTAGTAGGTGCAGAAGTAATTATCAAGGCTCTAAACGATCAGTCGGTAGACCATGTTTTTGGCTATCCTGGTGGAGCAGTTTTACCTTTGTATGACGAGTTATTTAAGAGTAATAATGCTCCACAACATATTCTTGTTAGGCATGAGCAAGGAGCTGTTCATGCTGCAGAAGGTTATGCTAGATCAACAGGTAAACCTGGAGTTGTAATAGTAACTTCGGGCCCTGGAGCAACAAATGCGATTACAGGGCTAACAGATGCAATGATGGATTCTGTGCCTATTGTTTGTTTAACGGGTCAGGTTCCTACACATCTAATAGGTACAGATGCTTTTCAAGAAGCGGACACCATTGGAATTACTCGAGCATGCACCAAACATAACTGGCTTGTCAAAGACCCTAATGATTTGGCAAGAGTTATCCATGAAGCATTTCATGTCGCAACCTCAGGTCGACCTGGGCCTGTAGTGGTAGATATTCCGAAAGATATTCAATTTGCTGATGCCAAATATGTTCCACCTGCAGAATTAAAATATGAAAATTACAAACCACAAGTAAAACCTAATACAGCAAATGTTGAAGAAGCAATCGAACTAATGGGCAATGCTAAAAGACCAATTTTCTACACAGGAGGTGGAGTAATAAACTCAGGGCCTGAAGCTAGCCATTTACTGAAAGAATTGGTGTTATTAACAGGCTTTCCAGTAACCTCTACTCTTATGGGTTTGGGGGCATTTCCTTCTAATAATAAAAATTGGTTAGGAATGCTTGGAATGCATGGAACATATGAAGCTAATCTTGCAATGAATGAGTGTGATTTGTTGATAAATATTGGTGCGCGTTTTGACGATCGTGTAACGGGTAGATTAGAGGCATTTTCACCACAATCAAAAAAAATTCATGTTGATATTGATCCTTCTTCAATTAATAAGACTGTTTCTGTGGATGTCCCCATAGTTGCTGATTGTGCATACGCTTTAGAATCTATGCTTATGTTATGGAAATCAAAAGGTCATAAGGTTGATACAGAAGATTGGTTTGATAAAATTAATGAATGGAGAAAGAAAAACTCTCTAGAGTTTAAAAATTCCACGAAATTAATAAAACCACAATTTGCCGTTCAAAGATTATATGAGCTGACCAAGGATAAGGATGTATTTATCACGACAGAAGTTGGGCAACATCAAATGTGGGCTGCCCAACATTATCATTTTAATGAACCGAATAGATGGATGACTTCTGGCGGACTAGGAACCATGGGCTATGGTTTTCCTGCCGCGATAGGTGTTCAAGTTGCCCATCCAAAATCATTGGTTATTGATATTGCGGGTGAGGCTTCTATTTTAATGAATATACAGGAGCTTTCTACGGCAATTCAACATAAGCTTCCGGTTAAGATTTTTATATTGAATAATCAATATATGGGCATGGTTAGACAATGGCAGGAGTTATTACACGGGGGAAGATACTCTCATTCTTATACGGATTCTCTTCCAGATTTTGTTAAATTAGCAGAAGCTTATGGAGCCCAAGGTATAAGAGCAGAAAAACCCGGTGAGCTGGATGAAAAAATCATTGAAATGATAGATTCTGATTTACCTGTTATTTTTGATTGTGTGGTTGATCAGAATGAAAATTGTTATCCTATGATACCGGCCGGCGCTGCACACAATGAAATGCTGCTAGGTGAAAAAGAAGATGATCATGAAGTTAGTGATGAAGGAAAGGTGCTTATTTAAATTATGATCAAGATAAAAAAAGAAGAAACGGAATCTCATACTATCTCTATTCTTGTTGATAATGAGGCTGGAGCATTAGCTAGAGTTATAGGGCTTTTTTCGGGAAGAGGTTATAATATTGAGAGCCTTTCTGTAGCAGAGATTGATCAAGACAAGCATAAATCCAGAATAACAATCGTTACTAATGGAAGTATGATGACTATTAATAAGATTAAGTCTCAGTTAGAAAGACTTATTCCTGTTCATTCAGTTAATGATCTTACTTCTGAAGGACCGTCAATTGAAAGAGAAATGGCATTAATTAAAGTTGTTTGTTCTAAAAGTGATAAAGAAGAAGTAATCAGATTATCCGAGGTTTATAGAGCAAAAACAGTTGATACAACGCAAGATTCTTTTATTTTTGAGTTAACCGGAAATATAGAGAAAATTAATTCTTTTGTTGATTTGCTGCGTCCTTTAGGTTTAGAGGATATATCAAGAACCGGTCTAGCTGCCGTTACCAGGGGTAGTAAGTAAACATAGTTTTCAAGAGGGGAATATTTATGAAAGTTTATTATGATAGTGATGCAGACCCAGAACTTATTAAAGATAGTAAGGTTGCTGTCGTAGGCTATGGTAGTCAAGGGCATGCCCATGCATTAAATCTTCGAGATAGCGGAGTTAAAGAAGTGTGTATTGCATTAAAGGAGGGATCTTCCTCTATTACAAAAGCAGAAAACGCAGGTTTTCAGGTTAAAACTGTTTCAGAGGCGGCTTCTTGGGCAGATGTAATGATGATGTTGACACCAGATGAACTACAGGCCGATATTTATAACAACGATATTTCAGAAAAATTGAAAAAAGGGGCATCGTTATTTTTTGCACACGGCTTGAATATTCATTTTAACCTTATTAAACCAAGAGAA